>JAQTZQ010000022.1:13499-34208 GCA_028687645.1 Rhodocyclaceae bacterium | reverse complement strand
TTGGCGTCCCCACGGGGATTCGAACCCCGGTTACCGCCGTGAAAGGGCGATGTCCTAGGCCTCTAGACGATGGGGACCCAGAAATTCCATTGTACCACACTTTCACGTTGCTTGGTGGAGGTAAGCGGGATCGAACCGCTGACCTCTTGCATGCCATGCAAGCGCTCTCCCAGCTGAGCTATACCCCCGACACCGTGAAAGAGGCCGCATTATAGGCAACGATTTATTTCTTGTAAACCATTTTTTGAAATTTCTTTATTGGATTTGAACTGAGAGCATGTGCATTGCCATTTCACGCCCGATTAGTGTGATGACGGCGTCCACTGAGGGGGTTTGGGTCTGGCCAGTAAGGATCGCGCGCAAGGGCATGGCCAGTTTCGGCATTTTTAGCCCATGCTTGCTTGCGGTTTCCTTGATCAATGCGTTAATGGCTGGTGTTTCCCAGTTGACTGTGGCGATGCCTTGGGCAAAATCAATTAGTGCGGGGCGGACGTCTTCGGTGAGGTGTTGGGCGAGTAGCTCGGCTGGGGGGGAAATGTCGATGTAGAAGATTTCGACGGCATCGGCCAGTAGATTGAGTGTGTTGCAGCGGTCGACGTAGAGCGCCACGGCTTTGTCGAGTTCGGGGCCGTTGGCGGTGGAGATGTTGCGGGCATCCAGCCTGGACTTGATCCTAGCGCTGAGTTCGGCCACCGGCATTTGTTTCATGTAATGCTGGTTGAGCCAGAGCAGTTTTTCGGTATTGAATTGGGCGGCTGAGGCGGTGATATGGTCGAGGTCAAACCACTCGACAAATTGCTGGCGGGAGAAGACTTCGTCATCGCCATGTGACCAGCCGAGACGCGCCAGGTAGTTGATGACTGCTTCAGTGAGAAAGCCGTCGTCATCGTATTGCATGACGGAAACGGCGCCGTGGCGCTTGGAGAGTTTGGTGCCGTCATCGCCGAGGATCATCGAGAGGTGGGCGTAGGTCGGTATTTCAGCGCCCAGGGCTTGCAGGATATTGATCTGGCGGGGGGTGTTATTGACGTGGTCGTCGCCACGGATAACGTGGCTGATGCCCATATCCCAGTCATCAACGCAAACGCAGAAGTTGTAGGTCGGGGTGCCATCGGTGCGGGCGATGATCAGGTCGTCGAGCTCGGTATTGGAAAATTCGATGCGGCCTTTGACTTGGTCTTCCCAGGCAACGACGCCGGTTTGTGGGTTTTTGAAACGCACGACGGGCGGAACATTGGCGGGTGGTGGCGGCAAGGTTTTGCCGGCTTCCGGGCGCCAGCGGCCATCGTAGCGGGGTTTTTCCTTGCGGATTTCCTGCTCGGCACGTAGGGCATCGAGTTCTTCGCGGCTGGTGTAGCAATGATAGGCGCTACCGTTGGCGAGCATTTTCTGGATAACTTCCTTGTAGCGTTCCATGCGCTGCATTTGGTAAAACGGGCCTTCGTCGTGCGTCAGGCCTAGCCATTGCATGCCGTCAATAATGGCTTGGACAGCTTCCGGGGTGGAGCGGGCGACGTCGGTGTCTTCAATGCGCAGAATGAAGGTGCCGCCGTGGCGGCGGGCGTAGGCCCAGGAAAAGAGTGCGGTGCGGGCGCCGCCGATATGCAGGTAACCGGTGGGGCTGGGGGCAAAACGAGTGCGAACTGGCTTCATGGTGTTGATTTTGTGTGGGATGAAGGCTGTATTCTATCCGAGCTGGGTTTGACCGCCTTGGCGCGTTATGCTTAAATGCGCCCCTCGCGAATTCAGGGGGTGGCTCCGTGTTTGAGCGAAGTTTCAAGCGTCTTTTGGTCAAGGTTTGCGAGCGTAGCTCAGGGGTAGAGCATCGCCTTCACACGGCGGGGGTCGGGGGTTCGAAGCCCTCCGCTCGCACCAGTCACCAAAAAGTTAAAGCTCTGCTTTTGCAGGGCTTTTTCTTTTTGGCATGCGGAAAATGTTCCGGAATTATTGATTACCGAATCGTTCATCTTTATGCCGCATAGAAAACTTAACGTATCTGCGCTGGGAATGATGGAAGCCTATTTACGGCTTCTGGATACCCGGGGTTATGTTGCCGATCAGGCGCAATTGGCGGCGGCCAGTGCGCTGCAGCGCCTATATGCCCAGTTGCTTGCCTTCAAGGTGGATCGTAGCAGTGCCTTCAAGCGATTGCTGAAGTTGCCGCAGTTGCCCAAGGGGGTTTATTTTTGGGGTGGCGTTGGGCGCGGCAAAAGCTTTTTGATGGATTGTTTTTATGAATCCATCCCTTATCGTCGCAAGCGGCGGATTCATTTTCACGCTTTTATGCAGCAGATCCATCGCGATCTGGATAAATATCGCGGCGAGCCTGACCCCATCCTGCGGGTGGCGGAGCAGATCGCCCGCGAAACGCGCTTGCTGTGCTTCGACGAGTTTCATGTTTCGGATATTGCCGATGCGATGATTCTTGGGCGTTTGATGGACAGCCTGTTCGTCAACGGGGTGATTCTGGTCATGACTTCCAATTACCCGCCGGATCGCCTTTATCAGGACGGCCTGCATCGCGAGAGTTTTTTGCCGACTATCGAGTTGCTTAACAAGCAGCTGGATGTGTTTGAGGTTGAGGCGGGGGTTGATTACCGGCTTTGCGCCATGGAGCAGGCGGAGGTTTATCACTATCCGTTGAATGCCGAGTCCGAGCAAAAAATGCTCGACTACTTCGAGATGGTAGCGGGTGAGGATGGCGCGGTATGTTGCGATATCGAGGTGCTGGGGCGCAAGATTCCGACGCATCGCCGGGGTAATGGCGTGATCTGGTTTGATTTCGCGGCCCTGTGTGGGCCGCCACGTTCGCAAAATGATTATCTGGAAATCGCTCGCGAGTATCACACGGTGTTGCTCTCGGAAATCCCGAAAATGACGCAGCATCAGGCGTCTGAGGCGCGGCGTTTTACCTGGTTGATCGACGTGCTGTATGACCATAAAGTGAAGCTGATTTTCAGTGCCGATTGCCCGCCCGAGGAGCTCTATACAGAGGGCACACAGGCCAGCGAATTTTTGCGTACGGTGAGCCGGATTACCGAGATGCGCTCCGAAGAGTATCTTGCCTTGCCGCACCTGATTTCTGGATAAAGGCTAGCCCATGAAATTTGCCCTGAAAACGCTGTTGACCGTAATGATTGCCTTCTGGATCGGCTTGTTGGGCGCACAGGAGCTGGAAATCATTGAGCTCAAGGGCAAATCGGTCGAGCAGGTGTTGCCTTCGTTGCGCCCTTTGCTGGAGCCGGGGGCGACGCTTTCCGGGATGAATAATCAGCTTTTTTTGCGTGCCTCGGCGCGCAATCGGGCGGAGATCAAACGGGCATTGGCGGCCATCGACAAGCCGGCGCGGCAGTTGGTGATTCGCGTTAGCCAGAATCGCGAAACGGATGAAAGCAGTCGTGGTGCGGCGGCCAGCGGGCAGGTGGTGCTGGGCAGCACCAAGCGGGCGCAGGGCAGTGCAACGGTGTGGGAGACCGGAGGCGCGCGGCGCGATAGCGCCGGACAGATGGTCAGAACGGTGGATGGCGGGCAGGCGTTTATCCAGGTTGGGCGCTCCTTGCCGGTGCCGATGCGCCAGATTATTGTCGGGCCGGGTGGCGCGGTGATCAATGAAACGACGACTTATCAGGATATTGGTCAGGGGTTTTATGCGGCGCCACGGCTCAATGGCGATCGTGTTACGCTCGACATCAGCCAGCAGGCGGATAGCCAGGGCGGGCGCGGGCAGATTGATACCCAGCGCTTGTCGACTACGGTTTCCGGGCGGCTGGGCGAGTGGATTGAGCTGGGTGGCACGGGGCGTCAGGCAACGGACAATCAGCGTGGTTCGATGAGTATTTCCACGTCAGATGTGCGCGACAATCGCGCCATTTGGCTGATGGTCGAGGAGGTGGAGTGAAGCATTTGAAACGTCATATTGGGCAAAAAATCGCCCTGGCTGCAGCCGTGTTCTGCGCCTTGATCGCGCTGCCGATTTTTGGCGGTTTTATCTGGCTGTTGCAAACGCGTGGTATTGACGACACATGGACGCCAAGCGCGCTGACCACGGTGTTTTTTTTCCTGTTTTGCGCGGTGGTGCTTTATGTCCTGAGCCGACCGCAGCCACCGTTGCCGGTGGAAAGTGTTACGGTCAACGACTAAAAACGGCTGAAAATTAAAAAACCCGGCAGATTCGCCGGGTTTTTTGTGAGCTGTTGAAAATCAGGCAGCGTTCAATGCTTGATCCAGATCGGCGATGATGTCGTCGATATGCTCGATGCCCACCGATAAACGAATCATGTCTTCTGAAACACCCGCCTTGGCCATTTCAGCGGGCGACAACTGGCGGTGTGTGGTCGAAGCCGGGTGGCAGGCCAGGGTTTTGCAATCGCCGATATTGACCAGACGGGTGACTAGTTGCAGCGCATCCTGGAATTTGCCGCCGCCTTCACTGCCGCTGCAGTTTGTTCCTTTCACGCCAAAATTGAGAATGCCGGAAGCACGGCCCCCCATGTATTTTTGCACCAGCGCGTGGTCTTTGTGCTCGGGCAGTCCAGCGTAATTGACCCAACTGACCTTCGGGTGGGTTTGCAGGAACTGGGCGATTTTCAGCGAATTTTCGCAAATCCGGTCCATACGCAGGGCCAGGGTTTCGATACCTTGCAGAATCAGGAAGGCGTTGAATGGGCTGATCGCCGCACCCATATTGCGCAGCGGCACGACGCGGGCGCGACCGATGTAGGCCGCAGCGCCCAGGGCTTCGGTATAAACCACGCCGTGATAGGAAACATCCGGTTCGTTGAGGCGCTTGAATTTGGTTTTGTGCTCGGCCCAGGGGAATTTGCCGCTATCAACAATGATGCCACCGAGGCTGTTGCCGTGACCGCCGAGATACTTGGTCAGCGCGTGCACAACGATGTCGGCACCGTGCTCGAACGGGCGGCACAGGTAGGGCGAGGGCACGGTGTTGTCGACAATGACTGGCACGCCATGTTTGTGGGCAATTTCGGCGAGCTTTTCAAAGTCAGTGACATTGCCCAGCGGGTTGCCGACGGATTCGCAGAAGATGGCTTTGGTCTTGCTGTCGATCAGCTTTTCAAAGGCTTCCGTGTCGTTGAAGTTGGCAAAACGAACATCGATGCCGTACTGCGGCAGGGTGTGCGCGAACAGGTTGTAGGTGCCACCGTAGAGCGTGCTCGACGAAATAATGTTGTCACCGGCTTCGGCAATCGTCTGGATCGCAGCGGTGATCGCCGACATGCCCGAAGCAAAAGCCAACGCGGCAATGCCGCCTTCCATCGCGGCGACGCGTTTTTCCAGCACGTCCTGCGTCGGGTTCATGATGCGGGTGTAGATGTTGCCGGGTACTTTGAGGTCGAAAAGATCAGCGCCGTGCTGGGTGCTGTCGAAAGCGTAGGAAGTGGTCTGGTAAATCGGCACCGCCACGGCCTTGGTGGTCGGGTCGGGTGAATAGCCGCCGTGGACGGCGATGGTTTCGATCTTCATGGGGGTCTCGCTGGTTTTGTCGTGGGTTAAAAAAGAATGCCTAACGGCGGTTGACCGCACTGATTTAGTGATCCAGTTGCAGGAATTCGTTCGGTGAGAGGGGCTCGTCTCCGCTAGCTGAAAGCCCTACGCTGGTTGCAAGTTGCAAATCTGGTTTCAACCAAAATTTGGCCTCGCCGTCAGGATGGCTGACATGGACATGTCGTTTTGGCGCTTCGCAAGAAAAGAAGCGGAAGCCGCCTTCGCGGAAAGTCGTGGGTGCCATGGGGTGATTTTAGCGCTCAATATTCAAGCACGTAAGCGCATCGAGTGGGTGGTTACGGTCAACTCGTCATTTGGGCAAAAAATCAAAATCGGGGACACGGTTTCTCGTCAATAAAACAGGGGCGGATCAGGCTACGATTTTCAGGCGGAAACAAACGGTAACAGTTGGAAATGCATCAGGCCGGCTAAACTACGACCCCATGTCATCTGCGAATCTTCGACTTCTCTCAGTTTTACTCACGTTGGCGCTGCCTGCCGCAGCGGCAGGCCTGAACGACCCTTTCGATGCGGAAGGCATGGCGCCGCTCAAGCCGTCGCCCCAACTGGCGGCGCGCGTGGGCGATGCGCCCTGCGCCAATGTCTTGCCGGTGACGGCGTTGACGGCCATTGACGTCGTTGATTTGACGCTGTGCAACAACCCGCAAACCCGCGAAGTCTGGGCCTCGGCGCGGGTGCAGGCGGCGCTGGTCGGGGTGGCCCAGGCGGCCTGGTTGCCAGATCTGGACGGCAAAGTGGCCACCGGGCGAAATTTTGTTGATTCGCGTTCTTTCAATCAAAACAACGCAGCCTTGACGCTCTCCTGGCTAGTCTTTGATTTTGGCCAGCGTTCAGCCAATGTCGAAAATGCGCGGCAGCTATTGAGCGCCGCTGCTAGCACGCAAAATGCCACGTTGCAAAACCTCTTTCTCTCGGCCTTGCAGTCGTATTACACGGCACAGGCAGCGCGTGCTGCGGTGCTGTCGACGAGCGAAGCGGAGCGTGCGGCGAAAGAGGGTTTTGCCGCTGCCGAGAGTCGCTACCAGGTCGGCGCCGGTACGCCGGCAGATCGTTTGCTGGCGCAAACTGCTTTGTCGCAAGCGACGCTCAATCGCATCAAGGCCGAAGGTGAGGCGCGCAATACTTTGGGCACGCTGGCTAATACCATGGGTTTTGCGGCGCAGGAAAAATTTGCCCTCGACGAAATTCCGCGTAGTTTGCCGGAGGCGAAATTTCAGCAGGATATCGATGCGCTGATCAACGAAGCGCGCAATCGGCGCCCCGATCTCAAATCGGCCGAGGCGCAAGTCAAGGCGGCTGAAGCCAGTGTCGATCTGGCGCGGGCGCAAGGACGGCCGACGGTGAGCCTGTCGACCGGGCTGGGCTGGCAGGATGTCGGCGGGGTTTCTGCCGACACCGGCAATGTCGGCCTGACGCTGAATGTGCCGATATTTTCCGGTTTTGATACAACGTACCGCGTGCGCTCAGCCGAGGCGCAGGTCGATCTCCGGGCGGCGCAACGCGACAAATTGCGCAACCAGGTGGCGCTTGATGTCTGGAAGGCTTACCAAAATCTCAATACCGCGACGCAAAGCCTGACGGCAACCGGCGATCTGGTCGCCAGTGCCGAGCAGTCGGAGCGGGTTGCGCTGGGGCGTTACAAGGCTGGCGTTGGCACCGTGCTTGATTTGCTGACCGCCCAGACGGCACTGGCCAATGCGCGCCTGCAACGCATTCAGGCCGGGCTGGACTGGTATGTTTACCGCGCCACGCTGGCGCAAACCGTCGGCGCGCTGGATTACACGCTGCTGCAACCAGCAGTTCAAGGAAGACCATGAAAGCGACTGGAAAAATTATTCTTGGCCTCGGCCTGATCGGCGCTCTGGCCGGTGGGGCGTGGTGGTACAGCAATCAGCAGGCGGCGCAGAACCCGGAGCAGCGTTACAAACTAGCGACCCTGGAAAAGGGCGAGGTGACGCAAACGGTTTCGGCTAATGGCACGCTTAATCCCGTGGTGCTGGTTAGCGTCGGTACGCAGGTGTCGGGGACGGTGAGAAAACTGTACGTCGATTTCAATGACAAGGTGGAGGCCGGTCAGCCCTTGCTTGAACTGGATGCCGCCTTGTTGACGGCGCTGGTCAAACAGAGCGACGCCAACGTCAGTAGCGCCTCGGCAGCGCTGGAGCTGGCGCAGGCCAACGAGGCGCGGATGAGGTCCCTGTTTGCCCAGGAGTATGTCTCCCGGCAGGAGTACGAAACTACCCGTCAGGTGCTCAAGAGCGCCACGGCGCAACTGGCGCTGGCGCGCGCGACGCAGGAAAGAGACCGGGTCAATTTGAGCAATACCACCATCCGCTCGCCGGTTTCCGGCGTTGTGGTCGACCGCGTGGTTGATCTCGGGCAAACCGTCGCGGCGAGTTTTCAGACGCCGGTGCTGATCAAGATTGCCCAGGATTTGTCGGAGATGCGCATCGATACGAGCTTTGCGGAGGCTGATATCGGTAATTTGCGCGAGGGGCAAAAGGCGCGCTTTACGGTCGATGCTTTCCCGGATCGCAGCTTTAGTGGCGAGGTGCAGCAAATTCGCCTGAACCCGACCAATCAGCAAAATGTGGTGACTTACAACGTGCGGGTCAGCGTCGCCAACAAGGATCAGGCACTGCTGCCGGGGATGACGGCTTACGTCAGTATCGGCGTGGCCAAGCGTCAGGAGGTGTTGTTGCTGCCCAATGCCGCGCTGCGCTTCAAGCCGGCCGATTTTGCTGACAAAGCGGAGAAGGCTGAAAAAAATGGGCCAAAACCGGCGTCGACCGCAACACTTTCGCCGGGCATGGGGGCGGGCGCTGATGGCGGCGGTGTGCCGGCTAAATCCGGCGCTGGCAAGCCGGGCAAGAAGCGCGACGGGCAAAGCGGCACGGTCTATGTGCTGGCTGGCGATGAAATCAAACCGGTGAGCGTGCAGATCGGGATTACCGATAACCGCAATACCGAAGTCCTGAGCGGCGATTTGAAAGCCGGTGACCGCGTGGTGACGGGCGAAAATATTGGCCCGGCCAAAAAGGCCTCGAGCGTCGGGATGAGAATGTTCTGATGGCTGAAGCGGTGATTCGGGTGGCTGGGCTGGGTAAATCCTATGCCACGGCTGCCGGCCTCTTTCCCGCGCTGCGGGGTGTCGATCTGACGATCAAGACCGGCGAATACATTGCCATCATGGGGCCGTCCGGTTCAGGTAAGTCGACCTTCATGAATCTGCTCGGTTGCCTCGATACACCCACCGTGGGCGATTATTTTTTGACCGGTGAGAACGTCGCTCACATGGAAAAAGATGCCCTGGCAAAATTGCGCAATCGCACGCTGGGTTTCGTTTTTCAGGGCTTCAACCTGTTGCCGCGTATGAGTTTGCAGGACAACGTCGCGCTGCCGCTGGTTTATGCGGGTGCTGACAAGGAGACGCGCCGTGCCGCCGCGCGGGTCATGCTCGACAAGGTTGGGCTCGGGCAATACGCCGAATCATTGCCCAGCCGGATTTCCGGCGGCCAGCAGCAGCGTGTGGCGATAGCTCGGGCGCTGGTCAACAAACCCCGGCTGATCCTGGCTGATGAGCCAACCGGCAACCTTGATAGCCACACCAGCGAAGAAATCATGCGCCTGTTCGGCGAGCTTAACGCCGAAGGCATTACCATCGTGCTGGTCACCCATGAGCCGGATATTGCGGCGCATGCCAAGCGTCAGGTGCGTTTTCTTGATGGTGAATTGGTCAGTGATCAAGTCACCGACTCCCTCCCCTTCAACGGCATGGGTATCGGCGCGGTTGAAACCCATCCCCCTCCCGGCCTCCCCCTTGAAGGGGGAGGAGTGCCGCCATGCTGAAAGCCATGTTCGGCGAAGCCTGGCTGGCCATGGGCGCCAACCGCCTGCGCAGCGCCTTGACCATGCTCGGCATGGTGATCGGCGTTGCCGCCGTGGTCATCATGCTGGCCATCGGCCAGGGCGCGCAATACGCCGTGCAGCAAAGCATCAGCACCATGGGCTCAAATCTTTTTATCCTGCTTTCCGGCTCATTTACCACCGCCGGGGTGCGCAGCGGCTCATCGGGTGCGCCGACGCTGAATGTCAGCGATGCCGAGGCGATCAGCGAACTGGAGGGCATCGCCAACGTCGCGCCAACGCATCAGGGCACCCGGCAACTGGTTTATGGGGCGCAAAACTGGAGTGCAATGGTTGTTGGCACGACGCCGCCTTATCTTGATGCACGCGCCTGGACGATTGCTAGTGGCGCCGCTTTTGCCGATTCCGATGTGCGCTCGGCCACGCGAGTTGCGCTGATCGGCAAAACCGTGGCCGAAAATCTGTTTGGCGATGATGATCCGCTGGGTAAAACCATGCGCATCCAGCAAAATCCATTCACCGTGGTTGGCGTGCTCGGCGCCAAAGGCCAGAGTTTCGATGGTCGCGATCAGGATGACACGGTGATCATTCCGCTATCCACCGCCCAGCGCAAAGTATTCGGCACGCCATTTCTCGGCTCTGTCAGGATGATCATGGTTCAGGCCGAGTCGGGAGAGGCCATGCCGCAGACCGAGAAAAGTGTCGTCGCGCTGCTGCGTCAGCGTCACCGCCTGCGCGAAGGCATGCCCAACGATTTCTTCCTGCGCAATCTGTCAGCAGTCGCCGAATCCGAAGCGGAAACGACGCGCACCATGTCCATCCTGCTGGGCGCCATCGCCTCGATTTCGCTGATTGTGGGCGGCATCGGCATCATGAATATCATGCTCGTATCAGTTACTGAACGAACCCGCGAAATCGGCATCCGCATGGCCATCGGCGCCCGGCAAAAAGACATCCTGACGCAATTTTTGCTCGAAGCCGTCGTGCTCTCCTTCGCCGGTTGCTTGCTCGGGCTATTGATCGGCCTTGGTGTCGCGCTCGGCATCAACTTCTTCACCGGCATGGTCATCGTTATTTCCGGCAGTGCCGGCCTGATCGCCTTTGCCGTTGCGGCGGCGGTGGGGATATTTTTTGGCTGGTATCCAGCGCGCAAGGCGGCGCAGTTAGACCCGATTGAGGCGCTGCGTTATCAATAAACCCCATTCAACTGAAGAATTGCGTTGGCCAGAATGTTCGGATCTTCAGCGCCGACAATAATCATTTCGTTTTGCAAAATAAAGCTGGGCACCATCGAAATCCCGCGTTGGCGATAGCTTTGTTCTTTGGCGCGAACCAGCGCCGCATCTGCATCCGAGGCCAGATAGGCAGCCACTTCGGCACCCGGAAAACCGCATTCTTCGGCAATTGAAACCAGGGTTTTGAGATCACCCAGCATCTCGCCGCGCTGAAACTGGGCGGAAAAAAGGCGCTCGACCAGGGCGTCAACCTCGCCG
Source organism: Rhodocyclaceae bacterium (assembly GCA_028687645.1). GTDB lineage: Bacteria > Pseudomonadota > Gammaproteobacteria > Burkholderiales > Rhodocyclaceae > Azonexus. The sequence continues at coordinate 23,322 of JAQTZQ010000022.1, read as the reverse complement.
CGTTGCTGTGCCCAATGCAACAGGCGATGCGCCATCAGGGTATTGGCGCGTAACTGGATTTTCTCGAAGGCGTAGTCCAGCCCATAAGGTCGCCCGGCATCGCGAACGTGATTGAAGAGCGCATCAACACGCACCTTGCTGCCAAACTTCTTTTCCAGAAAAGGCATATAAGGCTCGCCCTCGGGCGGCGTGTCGGGATTGAGGAAGAATGGTTGCCAGCGAATCTGGCAGGCAAAGTCAGGGTGCTCGCGGCGCACCGTAGCCAGGGCGGTAGCCAGCCGACGTTTGCCGATAAAGCACCAGGGGCAAACCAGGTCAGAAACGATGTCGATGGTGATCATGCAATTCTCCAGAAATGCGGGGCGAGAAGAGTTTGCCACAGTTGCCGCAGCAATCGACATTGGTGCGCGGCGCAGCTATCCTCAGTGCTTTTTCGATGAACGATAGGGGGAACGGATGGGACAGGCAAAATTACGCGGCAATCAGGCCGAGCGCATGGCGCAGGCGCAGGCCAAAATTGAAGCAACGCGGCCAGAAAAGTTGGTGTGCAACGGCTGCGGGGTGGATGTGACGACGATCAACCCGGTCAGCACGCGTGGCTTGCGTGGGTTGGACGCGATCTGGGTCGGGCAGTGCGAGTGCGGCCAGACCACTTTTGCAGCTTCGGGCGAACCAAAGGCCGTCGATGCCTTCTTTTTTGCCCTGAGCGAAAATTCGGAGTTGACGCTGGGCAGCCAGCGTCAGGACGGCGGGCAGCACGAAACGCTGAAAGACGAGGCTTAGCGCGGATGGAAAGAACTCGGCGGGGCAAAGATCGCATTGCCCTTGTTGCCCGGCGGGTTGAGCGGTTGAGGCAGGGGCTCCGGCTCGGGCAAAGGTCTTGCGGGAGGTCTTTGCTGCTGTGGTGGATAGGGTCGCGGGGGATTAGGGGGATAGGGCCGCACATAACCCGGCCCACCGTAAACAGGCACCGGCACCGGTACATAAACCGGTTGAACGCTGTTGCCGCTGCGACATTGCGCTTCGAGTTCGGCCCGTCTTGCGGCGTCCAGTGAAAGGCGTTCGAGATCGCGCAGGCAATTCTCGATACTGTTGGTGGCTGGGGCGGCGGCGCTGTTTTCAGCGTTGCTCGCTTCGCGTCTGGCAGCCTCCTCGGCGACCCGCGATGCCTCCAGTTTGTCGGCCTCCATGCGCATTCGCTCAACGTTCCGTTCAGCTTCGCGGCGTGCCTGCTCGGAAACGGTTTCACTGGCAACGGCTTTGAGCGTGCTGCTGCCTTTGGCACAAGGCAGGTTGGAAAATTCGGTGCTGCCGTCCGGCTGCTTGCACTTGTAAACCTGGGCCTCTACTGACCCCGTCAGCAGCAATACGAGCAGAAATAACGAGGTGCTTTGGCGTGGGTTCATGTGTTGAAATCGCTCCTGGATGGGGCAAAAGGACGTTCAGTTCAGACTTTAGCTGGCCCTGAAGATCGATGCAAATATGACTTAAGGTTATGACGGTTTTTGCTGTGATAAAGTTGCTGCCAATTTTAAAAAGCATCACCAAAACATGGGCTTGAGCTCAAGGGGTTGAAAATCATGAGTGATTTCCGGGTCGGGGGCTTGTGCCGGCTGTTATTTGTTACGTTGAGTCTGGCTTTGGCGTCTGGGCGCGTGGCCGCTGACGACAAGGAAAATCTGGCCGACTTGTCGCTTGAGCAATTGATGCAGCGCGAGGTGGTCTGGGCTTCCAAAATTGCCCAGCAGATCAGCGATTCGCCTTCTGCCGTGGCGATTGTCACCGCCGCCGATATCCGTGCCTATGGCTATCGGACGCTGGCAGACGTGATCAACAGCATGCGTGGTTTGTACACCACTTACGACCGCCGCTATCAATACATGGGCGGGCGCGGATTTGGCGCGCCGGAAGATTACGCTGGCCGGATCATGTTGCTGATCGACGGCTATGCGACGCAGGACAATCTGTTCACTCAGGCTTATATCGAGGATTCCGGCCTGTTGGATCTGGAGATTATTGAGCGCGTGGAGTATGTGCCCGGTACGGGTTCGGTGACTTACGGCAACAATGCCTTGCTCGGCATCATCAATGTCGTGACCAAAAACGGGCGTGATTTCAATATGGCGCAGTTATCGGCCGAGTTTGCCAGTCATGGCATGCAAAAACAGCGGGTGACGATGGGCAAGTTGTTCGACAATGGCGCGGATTTGCTGTTGTCGGCTTCGGTGCTCAACGCGGATGGTCAAAATCATTATTTTTCGGCTTATGACTCACCGACAACCAATAATGGCTGGGCAGAAAATATTGACGATGAGCGTAACAAGCGTTTGTTTGGCAAATTCTCGTTTGAGGGCTGGACGCTGGAAGCTGCCTACGTTGACCGTAAAAAAGTCGTACCGACCAATCCTGATTATTTCACCCTGTTCAATACGCCGTACGCGATTGATGACGCCAATGCTTTTGTCAATCTGCGCTATGAGCGTGATTTCGGGCTGAAGCTGCATTCTGCATCGCGGCTTTACTACGGTTATTACGGTTACAACGCTTCTCGCGAATATGCCGATTATAGCGAGGACAATATCCGCTACGGGGAGCGCCGCCACGAAGGGCGTTGGTGGGGGCTGGAGCAAAAATTTGTCGGCAACTGGTTCGCCGATCATGCCATCGTTTTTGGCTTTGAATTCCGTAACGACTTTACGCAGCACATGAGCCGTAGTTATTTTTCACCGACTTATGACTTTCTGGAGGCGCGCGAAGAGGACTATTCGCGAACCACCACCAGCTTTTTTCTGGCCGACGAGTATCGCATCAATGATCAGTGGTCGATCAATATCGGTGCACGTTTTGATAATGCCAGTGATCTGGATGGAAATCTCAGCCCTCGCGTCGCGGTGATCTACCGCCCAAGCTTGATGACGACTTTGAAGGCCTCTTATAGTGAGGCCTTCCGTATGCCCAATGCCAACGAGATTGCATCCACGCCTGTAGAAGCGGTGGCTCCTGAGTATGTGGCTGCCAGCGAACTGGTCTTGCAACACGATTTTTCACCCCGCATGCGCTTGACCGGCTCGATCTATCGCTATGATCGTAGTGACCAACTGGTATTCGATTTCTCGCAGTATGAGTATGTGCCGACCGGCAATAGTCATGCCGATGGTGTCGAGTTGGAGTTTGAGCGGTCGTGGGAAAATGGTGTTCGCACCCGCAGCAGTCTGGCTTTTCAGCACTCCGAGAATACCGAGGGGATGGATGCGGTAAATTCTCCGAACGTGCTGGGCAAGTTCAATCTGACCTTTCCCATCGTTGCTGATCGCGTGCGGCTGGGCTTTGAAGCGCAATACATCGGCCCTCGCCTGACGCTGGAGCGGCGTGAGATAAGCAGCACAACGCTGGCTAATCTGACCTTGAGCAGCGAGCGCAAGTGGCATGGCATGTCTGCCTCGTTCAGCATTCGCAATCTATTCGACAAGGAATATGAAGTGGTTTCACCCAGCGGGGTGTTGTCCGATAGCTTGCGCATGGATGGTCGGACGTTCTGGCTGCAACTCAATTACGATCTATGAGTCGCTGACGTGCGTCGTCTACTCATCCTTCTCTGTGTCTTTGTCAGCCTCAGCGTTGCCGCTGAGCCCTTGTCCGAGTATCAGCTGAAGGCGGGTTTTGCCTACAACATTGCGGCATACACCGAATGGCCAGCAACGGATCGGCGAAACTTCAATTTTTGTACCTTGAATGAGGAAAATGTGGGTCTTGGCCTTGCCCAATTCGAGGGCAAGCAACTGCATGGCCGTCGGTTGGTCATTGCGCGTTTGACCTCTTTGGTAGCCATCAGGCAATGTCAGGTTTTGTATATCGGCGAACGAGAAGCTGCCAATTTGCCGCATATTCTGAAACAACTCGGTGATGAGTCGGTGCTGACGATCAGTGACGCGTCTCAAGTGACAGCGGTCTGTGTGAGGCTGGCACTGGATGGCGAGCGTCTGGTCTTTGATATTAATCTTGAGCATTGCCAACAGGCCAGACTGATGCCAGGTTCGAACTTGATGCGATTGGCCAGAGTGGTGACCAAGCCCTGATTTGAGCCGCACGCGGAGTAAATAGGCGGGAGCGCAGTCGTAATGGCCACCCAGATTCGATTTTTATTGCACCACTATGAAGGACTATGCACCAGGTTGGGGCATCGATTTTCGATAAAGTTCTGTATTTCCTTGATCTAAAACAAGTTCCGTCTGTGGCATGGAATCTGCTGACATAGGTTGGAAAGCATTCTCAGCGACGAGTCTAAATATGAACTTCTATAACGAAATGATGGACGCCAACGGCGGTGTCAGACCTCATTACCAGGGTTACGATGAATGGCTCAAGGCGACACCGCCTGAGCGCATAGCTCGCAAGCGAGCCGAGGCAGATCTGGCCTTTCATCGGGTGGGGATTACCTTTGCGGTTTATGGTGAAGAGGCAGGCAAGGAACGCCTGATCCCCTTCGATATCATCCCGCGCATCATCCCTTCGGCGGAGTGGGCGGCGATGCAGGCCGGCCTGCGGCAGAGGGTTACGACGCTGAATATGTTCCTGCATGATATTTATCATGATCAGGAAATTCTCAAGGCGGGCAAAATCCCCGCTGAGCAGATTCTGAATAACGCCCAATATCGCCCGGTGATGAAGGGCGTCGATGTTCCCGGCGGCGTCTATGCGCACATTGCTGGCGTCGATATTGTCCGTGCCGGGGCGGGTGAGTTTTATGTGCTGGAAGACAACCTTCGGGTGCCATCCGGGGTGTCTTACATGCTGGAAGACCGCAAGATGATGATGCGCCTCTTTCCTGAGTTGTTCGCCAAACACAAGGTGGCGCCGGTGCAGCATTATCCCGACATGCTGCTGGAAAAATTGCGGGCGGTGGCGCCGAATGGTGTCAGTGACCCGACAGTGGTGGTGCTGACCCCGGGTGCCTATAACAGCGCTTACTTTGAACATACCTTCCTCGCGCAGCAGATGGGTGTTGAGTTGGTTGAGGGGCGCGATCTGTTCGTCAAGAACGAAACGGTTTACATGCGCACCACGCAGGGCCCGCAGCGCGTGGATGTGATTTACCGTCGCCTTGACGACGACTATATGGACCCCGAAGTTTTCCGCGACGATTCAACGCTCGGCGTCCCCGGCATCCTGCGCGCCTATCAGGCGGGTAATGTGACGCTGGCCAACGCGATTGGTACTGGCGTCGCTGATGACAAGTCGATCTACCCCTATGTGCCGGAGATGATCCGCTTCTACCTCGGTGAAGAGCCGTTGCTGAACAATGTGCCGACCTATATGTGCCGCAAGCCGGATGAGCTCAAGTATGTGCTGGCGCACTTGTCCGAGTTGGTGGTCAAGGAAGTCCATGGTGCTGGCGGTTACGGCATGTTGGTCGGCCCGGCTTCCACCAAGGAGCAGATTGAGCATTTCCGCCAGTTGCTGATTGCCAAGCCCGACGGCTATATCGCCCAGCCAACCCTGGCGCTCTCCAACTGCCCGACTTTTGTTGAAGAGGGCATCGCGCCGCGCCATCTTGATCTACGCCCCTTTGTGCTTTCCTCCGGCAAGTGCGTCAACATGGTGCCGGGTGGACTGACCCGGGTGGCCTTGACCAAGGGCTCACTGGTCGTTAATTCGTCGCAGGGCGGCGGTACCAAAGACACCTGGATTCTGGAGGACTGATCATGCTATCCCGTACCGCTGACCACCTTTTCTGGATGTCACGCTATATCGAACGCGCTGAAAACCTGGCACGTTTGCTCGATGTCACCTGGCAAATGTCGCTGGTGCCGCAACCGCTTGAAGTAGCCAACCAGAACTGGAAGGCGATCATTGCTCTGAACAGTCTGGAAGAAGCCTTCGAAAAGAAGTATTCCACGGTCAACGCCGAAAACGTGCTGAAATTTATGGTCAGCGATCCTGACAATTTTGCTTCGATACACAGTTGCCTGCGCATGGCGCGCGAGAATGCCCATGCTGTGCGCGGCACGGTGACGAGCGAAATGTGGGAAACGCTCAATTCCACCTGGCTGGAAGCGCGTGAGAAGACCTTCGAGCAACTTTACAATGCCGGGATCGCCGATTTTTTCGAGTGGGTCAAGATGCGTTCCTCGCTCTCACGCGGCACCACGCTGGGCACGTTGTTGCAGGACGAGGCCTTCAATTTCATTCGCCTCGGCACCTTGCTTGAACGGGCCGACAACACGGCGCGAATTCTCGATGTGAAATATCACGTGCTGCGCCCGCAGGGCGAAGAGGAGGGCGCGACTGACTTTTATCAATGGGGCGCGCTGCTGCGCTCAGTGTCGGCTTTCGAGGTTTATCGCAAAGTCTATCGCGATGTGATTACGCCGGAGCGGGTGGCTGAACTGCTCATCCTGCGCAGCGATATGCCGCGCTCGCTGCATTTTTGCCTGAACGGCGTGGTCAAGAATCTCGATTTGATTGAAAACAGCCTGTCACTCGAAACCCAGCGTCAGGCTGGCATGCTGCACGCCCTGCTGCATTACGCACGGGTTGAAGACATCCTGGAACAAGGTCTGCACGAGTGGCTGACTGATTTTATGGATCGTATTTATCTGCTCGGTAACGGCATCAGCAGGGATTTCCTGGTGCCCATGGTCGAAACTGCCTGATCTGAACGGAGAAAATTTGTGTCTATCCATGTTGCACTAAACCACGTTACGCACTACACCTACGACCGCCTGATCAATCTCGGGCCGCAGGTTGTTCGTTTGCGCCCCTGTCCGCATTCCCGCACGCGGATTGTTTCCTACTCGCTGAAAATCGGCCCGGAAACGCATTTCATCAACTGGCAGCAGGACCCGCAGGCCAATTGGCTGGCGCGTCTGGTTTTCCCGGAAAAAACCAGGGAATTCCGCGTGGAGGTTGATCTGGTGGCTGAAATGTCGGTCATCAACCCCTTCGACTTTTTCCTTGAGCCTTACGCCGAGGAAATCCCGTTTACCTACGAAGCCTGGCAGCGCCATGAACTGCAGCCTTATCTCTACAAGACCGCTGGTGGCCCCAAGTTTCAAGCCTATGTAGACAGTATTTCGCTCACGCCGCTGCGCAGTGTCGATTTTCTCGTGGCGCTCAATGCGCGCGTCCAGCAATCGGTTGGTTACACCATTCGCATGGAACCCGGCGTGCAAACGCCGGAAGAAACGCTGGTGCTGGGAACCGGCTCCTGCCGCGATTCCGCCTGGTTGCTGGTGCAGATTCTGCGCCATCTCGGCTTGGCAGCGCGCTTCGTTTCCGGCTATTTAATCCAGTTGACCGCAGACGTTAAATCACTCGACGGCCCCTCCGGTCCGGAAAAGGATTTCACCGATCTGCACGCCTGGTGTGAAGTCTATTTGCCGGGGGCCGGCTGGGTTGGACTCGATCCGACCTCTGGCCTGTTTGCTGGCGAAGGGCACATTCCACTCGCCTGCACGCCAGAGCCCTCTTCGGCGGCGCCGGTGACTGGCGGTATCGACGAATGCGAAACTGCCTTTGAGCACCACATGCAGGTGACGCGGGTTTGGGAAGCGCCGCGTGTGACCAAACCGTATTCCGACGAGCAGTGGCTGGAAATTGAAGGGCTGGGTCACAAGGTCGATGCTCAGTTGCAGGACATGGATGTGCGCCTGACGCAGGGTGGTGAGCCGACCTTTGTGGCGGTCGACGACCCGGATGGGGCGGAATGGAATACCGACGCCATGGGGCCGACCAAGCGCTTCTATGCCGCTGAGGTTTTCCATCGCCTGCGGGAAAAATATGCGCCCAAGGGGCTGATGCATTTTGGTCAGGGCAAGTGGTACCCCGGCGAGCAGTTGCCGCGCTGGAGTCTTAACTGTTACTGGCGCAAGGACGGTGAGCCAATCTGGAATTCGCCGGCGCTCTACGCCAATGAAAAGCTCAACTACGGCGTGACCAGCGTTCATTCAGCGCAGTTCATGGCGCGTGTGGCAGAAAAGCTGGGGCTTGATCCGCAGTACGTCTTCCCGGCATTTGAGGATGTTTACTACTACATGTGGCGCGAGCGCCGCTTGCCGGGCAACGTCGACCCCTTTGATTCGCGGGTCGATGATGAACTGGAGCGCGAGCGGCTGATGCGCGTCTTTACCCAGGGCATGACCTACACCGTCGGCCATGTTTTCCCGGTGATGAAAAACACCGCCGGCCAGTGGCAAACCGGGCCGTGGTTCCTGCGCTCCGAGCGTTGCTACCTGTTCCCTGGCGATTCGGCGATGGGCTACCGTCTGCCGCTGGATTCACAGCCTTGGACAACGAAGTCGGATTACCCCTACACCCATCAGCCTGATCCTTCACAAACCCCTGCACCGTTGCGCAGTCATGCCGAAATTCGCCGCCAGTTCGAGCGGGCATCAAGCCTGAATGCGGGTGAATCCGCAAGCGGTTCGGCGGCGAGCTCAAATTCCGGCAGCGCGGGTGAGGGCGATGGCGCGCAGCGCACCGATCTCAAGCCGGGATTCAAACAATCCGCCGCCTGGATCACCCGCATGGCGATGTCTGCTGAGCCGCGCGACGGCAAGCTCTACATTTTCATGCCGCCGACCAATACGCTGGATGACTATCTGGAATTGGTCGCCGCCGTCGAGTCGACCGCCACAGAATTGCGTTTGCCGGTCATTCTTGAAGGTTACGAGCCTCCCTCTGACCCGCGTTTGACCAGCTTCCGCGTGACGCCTGACCCCGGCGTGATCGAGGTCAATATTCAGCCGGCGCACAGTTGGGATCAGTTGGTTGATCTGACGACGCACCTCTACGATGTGGCGCATGTGTCGCGGCTGACTACCGAAAAGTTCATGGTTGATGGTCGCCATACCGGTACCGGCGGCGGCAATCACTTTGTCCTCGGTGGCGCGACGACTGGCGATTCGCCTTTCCTCCGCCGTCCGGATTTACTGCGCAGCCTGGTGGCGTATTGGCACAACCATCCGAGTTTGTCTTATCTGTTCTCAGGCCTGTTCATTGGCCCGACCAGTCAGGCACCCCGGGTTGATGAGGCGCGTAACGACAGCTTGTATGAGCTGGAAATTGCCTTCAGCCAGATTCCGCCGATTGGCGACTACATTCCGCCCTGGTTGGTGGATCGTGTCCTGCGCCATTTGCTGACGGATGTGACCGGCAATACGCACCGTTCCGAGTTCTGCATCGACAAGCTTTACTCACCGGACGGCCCGACCGGTCGCCTCGGTCTGCTTGAGTTGCGGGCCTTTGAAATGCCGCCCCATGCGCGTATGTCGCTGACTCAGCAACTGCTGTTGCGTGCACTGATCGCCCGCTTCTGGGAGGAGCCTTACAACCCGCCGCGTCTGGCGCGCTGGGGTACCGAGTTGCACGACCGCTTCATGCTGCCGCATTTTGTCGAGCAGGATTTCCGTGATGTGATGGAAGAAATGCAGCTCGCCGGCTTTCCGATCAAGGCCGAGTGGTTCGCCCCCCATTTTGAATTCCGCTTCCCGAAATACGGTGATTTTGCCGTCAAGGGCATGGAGTTCGAACTGCGCCACGCGCTCGAACCCTGGCACGTTATGGGTGAAGAGGGCTCGGTGGGCGGTACGGTGCGCTACGTCGATTCTTCGGTCGAGCGGGTGCAGGTCAAGATCAAGGGCATGGCTCCGGATCGCTATGTGCTGACCTGCAACGGTGTCGCGGTGCCCTTGCAGAATACGGGGATCAATGGCGAGTTCGTCGCTGGCGTCCGTTATCGCGCCTGGCAACCGCCATCGTGTCTGCATCCAACCATTGGCGTCGATGCACCGCTGGTATTCGACATTGTCGATACCTGGATGCA
>JAQTZQ010000022.1:0-13399 GCA_028687645.1 Rhodocyclaceae bacterium | reverse complement strand
TACGCGGTTGATCTGGCGCGCTCGCCGGATGGCCAGTGGTGGGTGATTGCCGACCGCACGCAAGCCCCATCTGGCGCCGGTTATGCGCTGGAAAACCGCTTGGTAGTGTCACAGGTTTTCCCCGAGATGTTTCGCGAACTCAATGTGGAACATCTGGCCGATTTTTTCCACGATATGCAGGACGGTCTGGCAGCGCTGGCGCCGCTCGATGCGCATGAACAGCCGCATATCGTGCTGCTGACTCCCGGCCCCTATAACGAAACCTATTTTGAGCACGCTTATCTGTCGCGCTACCTGGGCTTCCCGCTGGTCGAGGGGCAGGACCTGACAGTGCGCGGTGAAACCCTGTATCTCAAAACCCTGCATGGGCTGGAACGGGTGCATGTAGTTTTGCGCCGCCAGGATGATGATTATTGCGATCCACTGGAATTGCGCGGCGCTTCGGCGCTCGGTATTCCCGGCTTGCTCAATGTCATTCGCGCCGGGCGGGTAACGGTGGCCAACGCGCTGGGCAGCGGCTTGCTGTCATCGGGCGCCTTGATGGGTTTCCTGCCGGCGATTTGCCGCAAACTGCTGGGCGAGGAACTGGCCATGCCCTCGGTCGGTACCTGGTGGTGCGGCGAAAAGCCGGCGCTGGAGTATGTGCGCAAGCATTTTGACGATCTGGTCATCAAGCCAGCCTACCCAACCCAGCGCATGGACCCGGTTTTTGGCCATGAATTGAAAGGCGAGGCACGCGCCGAATTGCTGCACCGGATCGAGGCGCGGCCACATGCCTACGTTGCTCAGGAAATGATCAATCTTTCGCAGGGGCCGACCTGGAGCCGCACCCATGAGCGCCGCTTGCTGGCTAGGCCGGTGGGTTTGCGTGCCTACGCGGTGGCGACCACTGATGGCTATTCGGTCATGCCCGGTGGACTGGCGCGGGTTGCTGCGGGGGCCAGTACGCGGATTATTTCCATGCAGCGTGGCGGCGCATCGAAAGATGCCTGGGTGTTGACCGACGGCCCGGTCAGCGAATTCACCATGCTCAAGCCCTCGATCGGGGTGCGCGATCTGGTGCGCGAAGGCGCCAATCTCAGCTCGCGGGTGGTTGAAAATCTGTTTTGGTTGGGCCGCTATTCCGAGCGTTTTGATGACAGCGCCCGTATCCTGCGCGTCGCCCTTAACCGTCTGCTGGAGGCCAGCGGCGGACGAACTCCGGTGGTGGTTTGCATTCTTGAGCTGGCCAAACAACTCGGCGTCCTGCCCAAGCCGGAAGAGGATGCGCCAGCGGTGGAAGGCTCCGATCATGCCTTGCTTGAAGCAATTTATGACCCCAAACAGCCGGGCAGTCTGGCCAGCAATATTCGTAGCCTGCTGTGGTCGGCGACGCATGTGCGCGAGCGCCTCTCGCTCGACCACTGGCATTCACTGAACCGTTTGCAACGCGAGCAGCAGGCCGCGCTCAAGGCGCATCCGACGCTGACTGAGGCGATTGCCTTCCTCGACCGGGTACTCGGCGTTTCATCGTCGCTCACCGGTTTTGCGATGGACAACATGACGCGCGATGATGGCTGGCGCTTCCTGATCATTGGCCGCAGCCTGGAACGTCTGTCCTTCCTTGCCAATGGCATCGCCCAGTTTTTGCGCATGCCCCTGACCAACGGATCGGGCAATCTGGAATGGTTGCTGGAGCTGGCCGATTCGATCATCACCTACCGCTCGCGCTACTCGCGCCTGCCGGAATTGCTGCCAGTCCTTGATCTGCTGGTCTTCGACGACAGCAATCCGCACGGTGTCGTCTTTCAGGCCGGCGTGCTGACCAGTTACCTTGAGCATATGGCGCGTGAACTGGACGACTACAGCGGCAGTAATTTGCCCGAGGTGCTCAGTCGTCTGCGTGCCTTTGATCTCGATTCGCTGCAACACCTGCCCTATGGCGAATACAACACCTGTGCCGCCTGCATGGCGCTGGCCAATCTGCTTAGCGAACTGGATCAGGCGGCAATCAAGGTCGCCAACTGGCTTGGTATGCGCTACTTCACGCATGTCGGTGATGTCAGCCGACAAACCATGGCGTTGTGATCATGGAAAAAATGCCCGTGCGCTACCACGTGCTGCACCAGACCTCCTACGACTACGGCGGCAATGTCTCGTTGTCGCAGCAGCAACTTCACCTCTCGCCGCGCATTCTGGCCTGGCAGCAGATTATCGAGCAGCGCATCGATGTGACGCCAACACCCACCTGGCGGCGCGACGGGCTGGATGCTTTCGGCAACCCGGTGACCTGGATCGCCTTTCATGTGCCGCATGACAGCTTGCGCATCAGCTCGGCGATGACCGTTGAAGTGACGCCGCATTTGCCAGAGCATCTGGAAACCTCGATACCGTGGGAAGAGCTGCGCGACCGTCTGGCCTACAATGCCGAGCCGTTGCAGGCCGACGATTTTGATGCCACGCGCTTTCTCTTCGAGAGCGCCCACGTTCGCGTCAAGCATGAGCTGGCCGACTACGCCGCCGATTGCTTCCCGCCCGATACGCCGGTGCTGGTCGGTGCGCAGGCCTTGATGGCCAAGATATTCAAGGAATTCACCTTCGACCCCGAGGCCACCACGGTGTCCACGCCGGTCATGGAAGTGCTGGAGAAAAAGCGCGGCGTTTGTCAGGATTTTGCCCACCTGATGATTGCCTGCCTGCGCGCCCTGGGGCTTTCGGCGCGCTATGTCAGCGGCTACCTGCTGACCCGTCCTCCCCCCGGCAAACCGCGCCTGATCGGTGCCGACGCCTCGCACGCCTGGGTCTCGGTCTACGCCCCTGGCTTTGACGATAACTGGGTCGATTTCGACCCGACCAACAACCTGCTGCCCGACACCGAACATATCACCATCGCCGTTGGGCGTGATTTTGGCGACATCTCCCCTCTGCGCGGCATTATCCTCGGGGGCGGTGGTGCTGAGCCCGAAGTTGAAGTCACCGTCACGCCGCTGGATGAAGAAGAGTTGCCGGAAGGGGTGAAGAAATTGCTGGCGGGTGAGGACGAGGCGGCGAAAAAGGGCTGACGGCAGCGTTGGCATATACCTTGATATATCCCATGCCTTGACCTATGCTTTAGTCACGATCAAATTAGTGGTGCGAGGTGGATTGTGAGTCAGGTTGCCAAATTATTTACCAATGGGCGTAGTCAGGCCGTGCGTTTGCCGGCAGCCTTTCGCTTTGATACCACAGAAGTTTTCATTCGTCAGGATGCCGAGACCGGGGATGTGATCTTGTCCAGAAAACCAGCCGATTGGGCTGAATTTCAGACATTGTTACGGTCAACCGAGATTCCAGGCGATTTTTTGAGTGATGATGAACGGGCGCAGGCCTTTGCCATTGCGCCGGAGCGTGATCCGCTGGATGGTTTGGCGGTATGAAGCGCTACATGCTCGATACCAACATGGTCAGCCATTTACTGCGCGGGCATCAGTGCGTGATGCAGCGGATTGAGGCGGTCCCCATGGCGAGCCTGTGCATCTCGGCGATTACCGAAGGCGAGTTGCTTTTTGGCTTAGCCAAGCGTCCGGCTGCCACCCGCTTGCAACAACTGGTACAAGCCTTTTTACGGCGCGTCGATGTGCTGCCCTGGGATAGCTTGGTTGCCGCCTGCTATGGAACCACGCGTGCGGCGCTGAGTGCTCAGGGCAAGGTGATTGCGCCGCTTGATCTGCTGATTGCGGCGCATGCGCAAAGTGTGGGCGCGGTGCTGGTCACTAACGATCAGGTATTTCGCCAGATTGATGGGTTGTTGCTGGAGGATTGGACGGTTCAGTAAGTCCACTTCTTTTTAAGCCCCTCAGCATGCCAAATTCTCAAGTTCATAAAATTGCCATCATCGGCGCCGGTCCGGCTGGGTTGATGGCGGCTGAGCAATTTAGTACACCCCAAGGGTGCTTCCTGCGGGGCGCGCTCAACGGCGTAAACGTCGATATTTTTGATGCCATGCCCTCGGTGGGTCGCAAGTTTTTGATGGCCGGTAAGGGCGGGATGAACATTACGCATAGCGAGGCGTTGCCGGCGTTTATTGCCCGCTATGGTCAGCGTGCTGAAAAAATTGCCCCTTTGTTGGCGGCGTTCGGGCCAGCGGAATTGCGTGAGTGGATCGCCGGACTGGGTTTTGAAACCTTTGTCGGCACTTCCGGGCGGGTGTTTCCTACTGAAATGAAAGCCGCGCCACTGTTGCGCGCCTGGTTGCACCGGCTGCGTGGAGCCGGTGTGCGCTTTCATGTGCGGCATCGCTGGTTGGGCTGGCAGGCCGATGGCGCGTTGCGTTTTGCGACACCGCAAGGAGAAATTTCGCTACTCGCCGATGTGGTGATCCTGGCGCTCGGCGGTGGCAGTTGGGCCAAGCTGGGTTCTGATGGTGCCTGGGTGCCTTTGCTGCTTGAGCGTGGCATTCAGGTTTCACCCCTGCGGCCCAGTAACTGCGGCTTTGATGTGGCGTGGAGCACATATTTTCGCGAGCGCTTTGCTGGTTCGGCGATCAAACCGGTGATTGCCAGCGTCGGCAGCCAAAGCCAGCAGGGCGAATTCAACATTACAGAAAACGGGCTTGAGGGCGGTTTAATCTATGCTTTATCGGCCCCGCTGCGTGATGTGCTGGAGCATGACGGCAAGGCCACGCTAACCCTTGATCTGGCGCCGGGGCGCAGTCTTGAGCGGCTGATTTCCGACCTTTCCAAACCCCAAGGGCGCGATTCGCTCTCCAACCATTTGCGTCGCCGGGTGGGGATTGAAGGTGTCAAGGCCGCTTTGTTACGAGAATTCAGCCCAAATTCGGCGTTGACCGTAACAGATACGTTGGCGCGTGCAATCAAGGCCTTGCCGGTGCCGGTGATTGCACCAAGGCCGCTTGACGAAGCGATCAGCACGGCAGGTGGCGTGCCGTTTGAGGTGGTGAACGAACAACTGATGCTCAATCAACTACCTGGCACATTTTGCGCTGGCGAAATGCTCGACTGGGAAGCGCCTACCGGCGGCTATCTGCTCACGGCCTGCTTTGCCAGCGGCTATGTGGCGGGGCAGGGCGCCTTGAACTGGCTGCAGCGTGGATCGAAGTGGGGCGGAGTAGGGAGTAATACGGATGTCGATGAGGTGGGGCACTGATAGTTAATTCGCCGTAGCGTCATGATAATGATATCAATCTATCATCTTGATCAGCGATGATCTGATCTTGGCGATGCAAAGAATTATCAGTCTTTACTTTAGGAGTTGTGATGATCGAACCATACTCAAAATCCGTGATTGAGGTATCCAAGGACGAGTGGCACGCCCACTTGCCGGGTAACTTTAATTTTCAAGCCGCGCATAATCTGATCAAGGATTTACGCCACCTGGGCGAAACGCCGCCGCGACTACGCCTGAATTTTGCGCGCACAGAGCAAATTGATCGATCAGGACTCGGGGGGCTGCTATGTTTGGCGGATATTTACAGTGAGCAAGGGCCCATTATTGTCGAAAAGGCGAATCTGGAAATTCGCAAGATGCTCAATATGGTGATGGTCGTTGGTCGGCTGAGTTTTGATCAGGGTTTGATAAATTCTTCTGAAAAAATATCCTAGAATTAATGAGGGGTACTTAATTTCACGACCCATTCTCTACACCAAAGTTAGTTGCCAGTTTTCCTGAGGAGATCGCCATGCCGCTGCCACGTTTGATCGATATCGTTTCCACCACATCTTCCGGGCAAATTGATAACTCCCCGGTCGGCGCATATACGCTCGCCATCAACCGCGACGGTAGCCAGATCGGCTTTTACTCCTATTCCACCACCCTTTTTTCGCCCGATCCTTATGGTGGTGACTATGTCATCAAAAATATGGACAGCGGCGCCATTCGGGCGTTGACCATCGCCACCGACGGCAATCTGACCAACGGGCGCAGTGGCGGTGCCAGCGACGCCTACAATGAACTGGCGTTCTCGGCGGATGGTGCGGCACAGGCTTTTGGTTCCACATCACTGCTCACCTCGGTCAGCGATACGACCGGTGAGGACGTTTTTATAAGTGACAGCACATCCTTGATCATGGCGTCTACGGTTCAGGGGGGCAGTGCGCTCAACCGCTACCACACCAGCACGCCAGACCTCAGCGATAACGGCAATTTCGCGGTTTTCCAGTCGATGGACAACCTGCTGAATCCGATCGACAACAACGGCTCAGGTGGTACGGATATTTTCCTTTACGAAAAGTCGACAAACACACTCTCTCTGGTCACCGGTAATGCCGATGGCACCGCCCAGGCAACAAATAATGGCAATGAAACCGATAGCCTGAACGCCAGCGTTTCCAATGATGGTCGCTTTGTGGTTTTCCAGACTACTTCCTCAAGCCTGGTTCCTGGCGATACCAATAATTACTCGGACATCTACCTGCGGGATATGGTCTCCGACAATACTTACATTGTCTCGATCACCCCAACCGGCGGGCTGGCCAATAGCAGTTCCAGCGATCCGGCCATGACGCCGGATGAGCACTACGTGGTCTACTCCAGTTCGGCCAGTAACCTGGTCGAGAATGACGATTCTGGTCATGATGTATTTCGTACGGATATCAACAACGGTGTCACGCGCAAAGTGAATACCACCGCCGATGGTGTTGCGGTCGACGGCGCTTTTCATGCACAAATTTCCGCAGACGGCCGCTATGTGGTTTTTGAAAGCACCGCAACCGCGCTCGTTCCGATGGCCGGCGACTCTTCCGTGGTCAACAAGGTTTTTGTCAAGGATATGAAGACTGGCAGTATCGCGGTTGCCAGCGTCGACGCCAATGGTCGGGTAAATAGCCAAAGTGCCTACGCGCCGCAGATTTCCGATGATGGCCAATTCATCGTGTTCACCACCGCCAGCGCGCTGATTAGCAACGACAGCAACGGACTGAACGATGTCTATCGGGTTTCAAATCCGGTCTATGGCATGGGCAGTAACCTCGCCAACGACGTATTTACCGACTCTCCTGAATTTGAGGTCTGGAACGGTGCCGATGGTCTCGATACGGTGGTCTATACCGGTCAGCGCGCCGACCATATGCTGCAAAAGCAGAGCACGGGTTATTTGCTGGATAGCGATAGTTTGAGCAGTATCGAGCGCTTGCAATTCTGGGATAAAAGCCTGGCACTGGATGTCAGTAACACCGGAAATGCCGGGCAGGCGATGGAGTTTATCGGTGTGGTTGCGCCTTCATTGCTCAATGATCTGTCAATCCGCGGCCTGATCATTTCTCTTTTTGATCAGGAAAACTCGATGATCGAGCTCTCACAACTGGCGCTGAATTTGAATCTGTTGCCCCATGCCAACAGCACCGAGTTGGCCAATGCGGTCTATCAGAATGTGATTGGCGCTGCCGCCAGTCAGGAGATGACCAACGCCCTCGTTGATTACATCAACGTCAATGGTCAGGCAAATTTTGTAGCCACCGTTGCCGGCTTGGCGATCAATGTTGATCTGGTCGGCTTGAGTCAGACCGGGTTGGAGTTTATTTAAGCCGATTTGCTGTAAAGACAACCACACCCCAGGGTGTGGTTTTTTGTCCTAAAAAATCAATATTTTGGCCCATATTCCGTGTTGACCGTCAGGGTTCTGCAAGGCCAACACCAGGAACTTAAAGGCTACTGCGCGTATAGGAAATCATTGCATTCGGCACCTGATCAAGGGGCATCACTTGATCCACGCCACCCAGCTTGATCGCCTCTTTCGGCATACCGAAGACGACACAGCTATTTTCATCCTGAGCGATGGTTTTCGCCCCGGCATCGTGCATTTCCTTCATGCCACGGGCGCCATCGTCGCCCATGCCAGTCATGATGATGCCCAACGCGTTGGCCCCGGCGAATTTGGCGACTGAGCGGAACAGCACATCGACCGACGGCTTATGGCGATTGACCAGCGGGCCATCAACGACCTCAACCAAATACTGCGCGCCGCTGCGTTTAAGCATCATGTGCTTGCCACCGGGGGCGATCAGGGCGCGGCCGGGCATGACGCGGTCGCCATTGCGGGCTTCGCGCACTTCGATTTCACACAGGCTGTTAAGGCGCTCAGCAAACATCGCGGTGAATTTCTCTGGCATGTGCTGGACGATCACAATGCCGAGGCAGGTGCCGGGCAACTTGGTCAGCACCGCTTCCAGGGCCTGTGTGCCACCGGTTGAGGTGCCGATGGCGATCAATTGATCGGTGGTGCGTGCCATGGCGGTGGCCAAACCCGGTGCAATAACCGCATCGGCGTTGATTTTTGGCCGGTGCAGGTTGGCTGCCGGGGTTGAAGCGCTGCCGCGCGGCAGGGCGCGCAGGTTGGCGTGAACGGCGGTGCGCACGGCCTGGACGATGTCGTTTGATGAGTCTTCGAGAAAGGCCTTCAAGCCCGATTTGGGCTTGGTGATAATGCTCACGGCACCGGCGGCCAAGGCTTCAAAGGTTGCTTGGGCACCACTTTCGGCCAGCGATGAGCAAATAATTACCGGCGTTGGGCGCTCGGTCATGATCTTGCGCAAAAAAGAAATACCATCCATGCGCGGCATTTCAATGTCCACGATGATCACATCCGGCCATTGCTGGCGCAGTTTGTCTACCGCAAAAACCGGGTCAGCCGCTGTCGCAATCACTTCAATGCCCGGCTCTTTGGCCAGGGCTTGCGAAACGACTTGGCGCACCAGCGCCGAATCGTCCACGATCATTACTTTAATGGGGCCAGCCATGGTCAAGCCTTGCGATAAATGGTGGGGCGTACCGCAGTCAGCGGCACGTCCAGCCCATTCAGGGTTTCTGAGTGGCCGATAATGAAATGGCCGCCGGGGATGAGGTGTGGGAGCAGGTTATTAACTACCTTGCGCTTGGTGTCCATATCAAAATAAATCATTACGTTGCGTAAAAAAATCACCTCGAACCGCCCCATGCTTTTATCCACCGGCAGGGTCAAATTAACATGCTCAAAACTGACCTTTTTGCGCAAATCGGGTGAAACCAGCAGGGTGTCGGCATGCGAACGCACACCCTTGAGGCAGTATTTGGACAAAAATTTGGGCGGAATGCCCTCCACTCGATTCATCGGATAATGCCCGCGCCGCGCCTTTTCCAGCACCTGCGTACTGATGTCTGAGCCAACCACCTCCCAGGGTGAGTTGGGCAGGTATTCAGCCAACATCATCGCCAGGGTATAGGGTTCTTCGCCGGTTGAACTGGCCGCGCTCCAGATACGGAAAGTGGTCGGGCTGCGCCATTTGAGCAGGATTTCATCACGCAGGAAATCGAAGTGCTTGGGCTCACGGAAGAAATAGGTTTCGTTGGTGGTCAGTAAATCGACCATCATTTGTAGTTCATCGGGATTATTGCCGCTGGCCAACATCCGGTAATACTGCGAAAAGGTGCTGAATTGATAGTGCCGCAAGCGTTTTTGCAGGCGCCCGACGAGCAACACCTTTTTGACATCAGAGAGGCTGATGCCGGCAATTTTGTAAATCAGACGCTGAAAGAGGGCGAATTCCTGATCGGTGATGGCGGAATCGGACATCAGAACAACTCAATCTTGTTACTTGTTGCGGTCGACGCCTTATTGAGCAAGGAATCTGCGTAAGCCTGTTCTTCGCGGCGTAGCGATTCGACATTGATCAGACTCGATGTGACGCGCTTGCAATAAGCGTCGCCGGATTGCGGCACCAGCAAAACCTTGCGTGACCAGGGGCCGAGGAAGTCCGATGCGATCAGCGGAATATTCTCGCGATCCAGCCATTCATGCGTGAAGTCGGCATTGCGTTTGCCGATGGAAAGTGAGGTTGGGAGATTGGCATCAATCACCGTACCGCCGCCAAAAGCCTTGGCCTTGATCCGGTGTTTGGCCGCTCCCTGCTTGAGCATGGCGTTGAGCAGCGCCTCCATGCAGGCATCGCCGGCGAGCAGCATGTCTTCGTCGGCATGGGCACCTTTTTTCATCTGCGGCAGCATGAAGTGATTCATTCCGGCCAGCGGCAGGCCGCTGTCGTACAGGCAGACGGCAACGCAAGAGCCGAGCAGGGTGGAAATCGGACGGATTGGCTCAATGGCCCACTCACCCGGCTTGATATTGCGGGAGAGGCGCTCGATTTCCCGGCTGGGGAGGGTGGTGTAATCAATCATCAGAACTCATTTGGGGTGCTGCATTTTATTTTTTGGTGCTGGGCGGCGGCGGCGAAGCGAGCAAAAACTAATGCCCCTTGCAACGGTTGCGCAAGCGTACCAGCAAGGCAATCACGGTGCTTGAAACATCGGCATATTCAGCATTCATTATTTTCTCCGCCGTGGGGGTGTCTTGCGCCTGAATGGCGCGAATCACTTTCGCTGCACAAGCATGGAATTGGCCATGGCTTTGCCGCAAGTGCTCAAAATCGTCGTCCCCCTGCAGTTTGGCGCCATCGCCATAAATCCATTGACCCAAGCCGCACTGGTTGTCTTGTTCAACCACGGTCGGGTCTGGGCATTTTGTCGGGTCGCTGATGCACTGGCGAAGGCGGGTCTTCCATTGGGAATGCGCGTCAATGCCGCTATCGAATACCTGACGCGGGAAATCGAGTGCTTGTTTGCTTCGGCTGGTTTGCCGCGTGCTGCTTACCTCTTTTGCCCCGGATGTGCCTCGGGAGGTGCCGGTAGCGTGCAGACTTGCCGTGTCAATCTGGAAAAATTCCATCAATTCAGCCAGTTGACTGGCTTGCCCGCCGAGTTCTTCAGCGGTGGCGGCGAGTTGCTCTGAGGCCGAGGCATTTTGCTGGGTTGCCTTGTTCAACTGGCTCATGGCGTTGTTGATTTGCCCGACACCGGCGGATTGCTCTTCAGAAGCCGAGGCGATTTCCTGAACCAGATCAGAAGTCTTCTGGATTGTTGGCACCATCTCTTCGAGCAGGGCGCCGGAGTCTTCCGCCAGGCGCACGCTGCTGCTCGCCAACTGGCCAATTTCCTGCGCCGCCACCTGGCTGCGCTCGGCCAGCTTGCGCACTTCAGCCGCCACCACGGCAAATCCCTTGCCGTGCTCACCGGCCCGCGCCGCTTCGATGGCAGCATTCAGGGCCAGCAGATTGGTTTGGTAAGCGATGTCATCGATGATGCCGATCTTGCTGGCAATTGACTTCATTGCCTCGACCGTCTTGCCAACCGCCGTCCCCCCTTTGCGCGCATCCAGCGCAGCGCGTGAGGCCAGGTTATCGGTGACGCGCGCATTTTCCGTGTTTTGCGCCACCGAAGCGGTCATTTGCTCAAGGCTGGCTGTCGTTTGTTCAACGCTGGCCGCCTGCTCGCTGGCTGATTGACTCAAGGACTGGGCGGTGGACGATACCTGGCCGGAGGCGTTGGACAGTGCATCGGCCGCCGTCACAATCTGGGCGATCGTCTCGGAAAGCCGCAAAATCGTATTGTTGAGTGCCTCCTTGAGAGTCGCAAAATCACCCTGATATTCGGCGTCGACCGTGCAAGTCATGTCGCCTTCTTCCATCGCCGAGATGGATTCCTGAACTGCATGGATGGGCAGCACCACCGAGTCGAGGGTATTGTTCAGGCCTTCGACAATGCGGCGGAAATCGCCCTGGTGCTGGCTCGCATCGGCGCGGATTTCGAGCCGCCCGGCAATCGCCGCATTGCTCAGGCGCTGGGTATCGGCAACCAGCGCATTGATCGCCCGTATTGCATCATTGGTCGCACTGGCGATTTGTGCAAAAATATCATGAGTCGCCGCGGTATCGCTATCGGCGTCAGCGACCGCTGCATTCAGGCTGAGCTCGCCCACGGCAATGCGGCCCAATACATTTTTAAGTTTGTCGACCTCGACTTGCTGATAACGCACAATTTTGCCGGCCTGGCGCTGCGCCTGCTTGATTGCCGATTGATCCAAAATCACTTCAAAGGCACCGACCACATTGCCTTGCTGGTCTTTGACCGGAATGCCGGTGTAATCAATATCCAGATTGAGCATTTCAAGCGGCCGGGCGATGGTCGATGAAGTGCTGGTCTTTTGATCCACCATGGCACGTTTGCAGGCACATTTTTCGGTATTGCAATCGCCGGTCTTGAAGTAGTTGAAACAATGCTGCCCCTGCAAACTACTCAGTTCAGCGCCACCGATGGCCAGCGCGCTCTTGTTCATGTAGCGCACCTTGAACTCCTTATCGATGATCATTGCCGGCAAAGGCATGCTTTCGATAAAGCCGACCAAACTATCCAGCGTGCCATTGACGCCGGCGATGACCTTGCGGTATTCGCCCGGATGCCGGGTTTCATCAGCGCGGCGCAACAGGTAGCCAATACCCACTTGCTCGCTCAACATTTCGGTGTCTTCGGTCAGCGCGCGCAGTTCGAGTAACACGCCATTCAATGCGGCAAGCAGGCTGGCTTTGTCATCGGCCTTGAGGTCAATTTTGAAGTCCAGATCGCCCTCGGCAATGCGATGGGCAATATCGACGGCGACTGAAGGCTCGCTACCCAGTTGGCGCAGCAGGTTTCGGGTAATCAAGGCCGCAATCAGCAGGCTGATGAGAATCGCAATGCCGGCAATGATGGCGGTGTTCTGGCGGCCTTTGGCGTTATCGCTATCGAGTTGCGCCTTTTTGGCGGCGATGTCCTTGTCCAGCAGTTCAATCGTTTCCAGTAACTGCTTCTTCAAATTACGCCAGGCGGGGGTTTCCTGACTATTCAAACTCTGGCCGGCGAGATCGCTGCGTTTTTCTTTGACGTGATCCATCACCTGCTGCCGGGCAAGCAGACCTTTTTGCTGCAGTGTTTTGATTTGCTTCAGCTTTTCGCCATAGGGGCCATGGGCTGCCAAGGTGTCAGCCTGGGCATAAGCGGCATCAAAATCTTTGACGGCGAGCGCCAGATTGTCATAGGCCTTGCGGTTTTCCGGGTCGAGGATGATGTTGCGCATTGCCTGACCGGACTGCAAGCCCTGGGCATACATGGCATTGAAAGCGGCGAGCAGGGCGTAATCATGCTCGATAAAGGCATCGACACGACGCTCACTATCCTTCATTGAAGAAAAGGCAAAGAGGATCGATGCGACGAAAAGTGCAATCGTGCTGCTGACCAGGATCAGCATTTGGGTGCGCACTTTGAAGTTGCTAAAACTCATGACTGAACCCGGGAGCTGAGGCTGCTACTCAATGAGGTCATTCCCGCCGGGGCGAGAATGACCGGGATATTGCTAACTTTGCTTAAGCGCGTTCTTAAGCATTTTCTGCGGCGTTGCCTTCCGATACATGCGTCAGCATCGCAATCTCCTCCACCGACAACACCCGAGCCACGTCAAGCAGGATGACGAACTTGCCATTCACCTTGCCCATGCCGGAGATAAAGTCAGTACGGATCTTGGCGCCGAAACTCGGTGGCGGCTCAATCTCCGCCTGGGCGATTTCCAGCACCTCCGACACCG
>JAQTZQ010000173.1 GCA_028687645.1 Rhodocyclaceae bacterium | reverse complement strand
GATGGTCATGCTGGTTTATCCTCGTGAAGTATTGCAAAATCGGTTCCTTCACAACGAAGGAACCGACATGCAGGATAAGTCAGCACCAGCCGCCGGGCGGCTTCTCCGCGTAGCGGCTTCGTTCAACTTGGCATTGCAGCGGACTCGCTTCGCTCATCGCTGAATTTGAGTGCTGCGTGCGGAATGTTTTTGTGCGGTGAGAGGCTCAGTCAACCGTGTAATTCAAGATTTGAATCATTGAATTGCACGGTTGTCAGATGCTGAAAAATGCCTCAATGATCTGCGCCACGGCCGCTGGCTGATCGTAATGCAGCATGTGATCGGCCTCCTCAATCCACAATTCGTCGACCTTGGCAAAGCAGGCGCGGCGTGCCTCCCAATCGCCAGGCCGAGTGGCGTATTCCTTGACCACCCAGGATTCTCGACCGGCCACCCAGCGGACCGGGCAGGTGACTTTCTTCCAGACGGCCATCGATTCTTCGAGGCGGAACAAATAGGCGGCCTGGGCTTTGTGCCAGGGGTCACCGTTCCAGACGATGCCGTGTTTTTTGACGCCGTGTCGATCGTAGCCGTCGCCCTCGCAGGCCAGATGCTGGGCGAGAAATTCAGCGCGTTGCGGGGCCAAAAAGCGGTTGTCGCGTTGCAGGCGGCTGGAGAATGCTGCGCGGTCGGCATAAACGTGCATGCGCGGTGGGGCTTTAAGTACGTCAAGCCATTGCTGGTAACGCGCTGGTGCCATGTCCGGCGTCGTCGGGGCAATGCCGAATCCTTCCAGCGTCAGCACCGAATCGACTCGCTCGGGGCGGATGCCGGCATAGAGGCAGGCAATGATGCCGCCCATGCTGTGGCCGGCGAGGCGCACTTTTCCAGAGGGTGCGTAATGGTCGAGGATGGCGTCGAGATCGCCAATATGCTCGACAAAGTAATACGGACGATGCTGCCATTGGCTGGGGCCGAAGCCGCGCCAGTCGGGGGCGATGATGTTCCACGCCTGTTTCAATTCATCGACGACGAACTGAAAGGCGGCGGAGATGTCCATCCAGCCGTGCAGCAAAAAGAGCGTCGGGGCATCGGGGTTGCCCCAGCGTCGGATGTGCAGGCGGATGCCGTTGAGGTCTAGGGTTTCGGAGCGCGAGGTGAGCATGGGCGGCATTCTAATTTTTGGGGCAAAAAAGGCAGTTGACCCTAACATGTTACTGATGACTTCTGCCAAGCCCTGGTGTTTGTACCTGATCGAATGCCTCGATGGCAGTATTTACACGGGCATTACGGTTGATCTCGCGGCGCGTTATGCGGCGCATGTGGCCGGCAAGGGCGCGCGCTATACCCGTTCTCATCCGCCCCGTTGCCTGCTTGGTTTCGAGCCGCACCCGGATCGTTCCTCGGCCTCCAAAGCAGAGCACCGGATCAAGCAACTGAGCCCGGCTGAAAAGCGCCATTACGCCTCTGGATTACGGCCTTTATGACGGTTTCGCTGGTTAATGCCGCCGAGGATATTGCGCGGGCCGATTGGCAACGCCTGACGCCCGAGGCGCATCCCTTTCTCAATGTCGATTTTTTCACCATCCTTGAGCGCCACGAAACCGCCGGCCCGGCTTGCGGCTGGTTTGCGCACCATCTGGTCGCCCGCGATGGCGCCGGTCAAGTGCTTGGCTTGGCGCCCAGCTACCTAAAATCCAACTCGCACGGGGATTTTGTCCGTGACTGGTCGTGGGCCTCGGCCTACAAGCAGCTGGGTAAAACGTATTACCCGAAGTTGCTCACCGCGCTGCCGCACACACCGGCCAGTGGGCCGCGTTTATTGGCGCCTGACGCTGGCGTTCAGCAGCAGTTGATCGAGGCCGGCAAGGCCTTGGTGGCAGACAATCATTTGTCGTCATGGCACATTGCCTTGCCCACGGATGCCGAGGTGGCGCTGTTAAGCGAGCATGGCTTGCTGGTCAGCCACGACGTGCAGTTTCAGTGGCGTGATCATGGTTACGGTGATTTCGAGGGTTTTCTTGGCTCGTTTGCTTCCGAGCGGCGGCGCAAGGTCAAGGCGCAGCGTCGGCGGGTGGTGGAAAGCGGGCTACGGATTGAGGTCAGGCATGGCGATGAAATCCCGCCTGAGCTATGGCCTGAGTTGCACCGGATTTATGCCTCTACCTTCGATAAATTTGGCAACTACGCGGCCTTCTCTGCCGCCTGTTTTGCTGAATTGAGCGCGACCTTGGGGCGCCAAATGGTGGTCTTTATTGCCTTCGATCAGGGGGCGCCGGTAGCGGTGTCGATCTGTTTTCGCAGCGACAAAACGCTATTCGGGCGTTATTGGGGCTGTATTGGCGAGTACCACAGCCTGCATTTTGAGCTGTGTTTTTACCAGGGTATCGCCTATTGCCTGCGCGAAGGGCTGACCACCTTCGAGCCGGGTGCTGGCGGCGAGCATAAAGTGGCGCGCGGTTTTGAGCCGACGGTAGTGCGCTCCTGTCACTGGATTGCCGATGAGCGTATGCGCCAGTTGATCGGTCGCCATCTGGCATTGCATCAGGAGGGCATCGTCGACTATGCCGCCGAGGCGGCGACGCATTTGCCGTTTCGGGTGGCTGATGTGCCTGAAATCGATCCCCACGCCCATGATCGCGGTTGATCAAAGTCAATTTTTCAAGTGCTAATGTTGATAGACTTTCTTGTTGCGAATAAGCGCTAAAGGATTATCCATGTTGCAAAAGTTTTCCGAGCAAGAGTTGGAGTCAATTATTGAAGAGTCGCTGATCTACATGTGCGCCTGCCCGGCGCAGGTAGCAGAGCAGGTTCGTCATCTTCGTCGTCTGATTGGCTACCAGAATAATTGCGAAGTCCAGCCTAATGCTGATCTGAAAGTGCATCAGTCCATCATCAAGGCTGCTGAGGAGGCGCATGCGATTATGGAAAATTGCATGGAGACGATACTTGCCATTGAAGGTTGGGATCGTCAAATACTCAAGATGCCGGCAGGTCTGAGAAAGATTCGCGATGACCTGATTGGGGAGGTTTAAGAACGTCCACTAAAAGCCGCTGGCATCCATTCCCCGCTTTTCTCCCTGCCGCTTAAAACCAGCTCTCGACCTTGGCCCGCGTCGGCACGCCGCCGGCATGGACGACCTTGCCGTCGATCACCACGCCCGGCGTGCTCATGACGCCGAAGCCCATGATCAACTTGAGCTCCTCCACTTTTTCCAGTTCGATAGCGACACCCTTGGCTTTGGCCACTTCGTCGACCAGCTTCATGGTGTTCTGGCAGTTGGCACAACCGGTGCCGAGAATTTTGATGTTTTTCATGATTTTCCTTCGTGGTTTAACAGCAGGCATTGCCCTTGGCGGTGGGCGTGCAGCAAGCGGCTTTGGGGGCAGATTCGGGCGCCGGCGCGTTGTTTGTTACGGTCAACGTCGATTTTTCGTCAAAATTGCAATCCAGCGCAGCGCCGGCTTCATTGCGAATATGGCGCGCGATATCAATCACCATGGCGATCTGTTCTTCGGCAATGCCCATGCCGCGCAGGCGTTCAAGCTGACACAAACCTTGTTTCGGATGATTTGAAGCGATGTTGGCCGCCAGCGAAACCAGCGCGATGATGGACGGATGTAATTCGGGTGTCGTCATGAAAGCTCCTAAAGTACCGCGTTAAAAACGTAACCAACGATCAAAATGCCAAGCGCCACGACGCCGGCAAAGGTCGCGATGAGCGGGACTTTGAGTACCTTGCGCAGGATGATCATCTCCGGTAACGACAATGCAATGACGCTCATCATGAAGGCCAGTACGGTGCCGAGCGCGGCACCTTTGCCAATCAGCGCTTCAACAATCGGGATGATGCCGGCGGCGTTGGTGTACATCGGTACGCCGATCAGCACGGCGGCGGGCACTGACCACCACGGCGCATCCTTGCCCATGATCGAGACCATGAAATCTTCCGGCACATAGCCGTGAATGCCAGCGCCAACGGCGATGCCAAGCAGAATGTAGGGCCAGACTTTGCCGACGATTTCCTTGACGTGATGGATGCCCGCCGCGATGCGCTCAGCCCAGCTTGGCGTCGGTGCGTCGAAATCCGCCGATTGCGTGGCCTGCATTTCGCGTACCCAGTCTTCGAGATATTTCTCCATATTGAGGCGGCCAATCACCAGCCCAGCGACGATGGCGATGCTGAGGCCGAGCCCGAGGTAGAGCGCCGCCACTTTCCAGCCGAAGAGACCAAAAAGTAGCGCCAGCGCAACTTCATTGACCATGGGGGCCGAGATCAGAAACGAGAAAGTAACGCCCAGCGGCACGCCCGCCGAGAGAAAACCAATGAACAAAGGCACGGCGGAACAGGAGCAGAACGGCGTGACGATGCCTAAGCTGGCGGCCATTACATTGCCAACCCCGAGGCGCTTGCCCGAAAGCAGGGCGCGCGTGCGTTCGGGCGCTACGAAGGTGTGAATCACGCCCATGATGAAAACGATGCCGGTGAGCAGCAGCAAGACCTTGGGCGTGTCGTAGAAGAAAAAGTGCAGGGCTTCGCCGAGATGGGTCTGGCGCGTCAGGCCAAGGGCGGCGATGACGGCGTCGGCAAAGTCGGTCAGGTGGCTGTAGACCAGAAACCACACCACCACGGCCAAGGTAAGCCCGGCCAGCAGGGGGAGCGTTTTGTCCGGCGCGTGTTCAGCGTGATTCATACCAGCCCTTCGATTGATTGACGATCTTCACCACGAGCAGCATAACCGGTACTTCGATCAGTACACCAACTACCGTCGCCAGCGCGGCGCCCGACTCAAAGCCAAACAGACTGATTGCCGCAGCCACCGCCAGCTCGAAAAAGTTACTGGCACCGATCAATGCCGACGGGCAGGCGATGTTGTGTTTTTCGCCGACGGCGCGATTGAGCCAGTAGGCCAGCGCCGAGTTGAAAAACACCTGGATCAGAATCGGTACAGCGAGCAGCGCGATAACCAGCGGTTGCTTGAGGATAGCTTCGCCCTGAAAGGCAAAGAGCAGCACCAGCGTTGCCAGCAGAGCGGAAATTGACCACGGGCCGATTTTCTCCATGGTCGCGTCGAAATGCGCTTGCCCCTTGGCGAGCAGTGCTTTGCGCCACCACTGGGCGAGGGCGACCGGAATGACGATGTAGAGAACGACTGAGGTGAGCAGCGTGTCCCACGGCACGGTGATCGCCGAGATGCCAAGCAGGAAGGCGACCAGCGGCGCGAAGGCAAAAACCATGATGGCATCGTTGACCGCCACCTGCGACAGCGTGAATAGCGGGTCGCCGTTGGTCAGCCGGCTCCAGACAAAGACCATGGCGGTGCACGGTGCGGCGGCGAGCAGGATCAGGCCGGCGATGTAGCTATCGAGCTGATCGGCTGGCAGGTAGGGGGCGAACAAGTGGCGGATGAACAGCCAGCCGAGGAAGGCCATCGAAAACGGCTTGACCAGCCAATTCACAAACAGCGTGACACCAATGCCGCGAACATGCTGCTTCACTTCATGCAGCGCACCGAAATCAACCTTGACCAGCATCGGGATGATCATCACCCAGATCAGCAGGCCGACTGGCAAATTGACCTGCGCCACTTCCATGCGGCCAACCGCCTGAAAAACGCCGGGCAGAAATTGGCCGAGGGTGATGCCGGCGACGATGCAGAGAAAGACCCAAACCGTCAGATAACGCTCGAAGACGCTCATTGGCACGCCAGCGGCCTGCTTCAGGGTGGCTTCACATTGCGCGCTCATTGTTCGCACTCGGCGTGGATTTTTTGCGCGGCCTCGCGAATCATTACGGTCGACAGCGTTTCCAGCGGCAATTTTACGAAGGCTTCAACGCGCTGGCGCAGCAGGCGATAGGCGAGTTCAAAGGCCTCGCGCCGTGCCGCCATGGGTTCGATATGCGCCGGGTCGGCGATGCCCCAATGGGCGGTGGTCGGGTGGCCGGGCCAGATCGGGCAGGTTTCGCCAGCGGTTGAGGCGCAGACGGTAAAGATGAAGTCGATCTCCGGGGCGCCGGGGGCGGCGAATTCATCCCACGATTTGCTGCGTGCTTCGGGCAGCGGAATGCCGTGTTTCTCCAGCGTTTCCAGCGCCACTGGATTGACCTTGCCGCTCGGCTGGCTGCCAGCGGAAAAGGCGCGAATCCGGCCAGCGCCGAGATGGTTGAACAGCGCCTCGCCGAGAATGGAGCGCGCCGAGTTGCCGGTGCATAAAACGAGGACGTTGAAAGTGGGTGTGGTCATGCTTGGGTTTCCGGGCAACAGATTGAAGTTTGCTCGCCGCAAGGTTCGCCAGCGCAGCAGTTGGTGGTCAGGTAGGCGAGAAGATCGTTCATCGCCGGGTAATTGGCCGAGTAATAAATGAAGCGCCCTGATTGAGTGGCGCTGGCCAGGCCGGCGTTAACCAACTCCTTGAGATGAAAACTCAGGCGCCCGTTGGCTTCGGTGCCCAGGTGTTCGGCAATTTTGCCCACCGAAACGCCCGCCGGGCCGGCTTGCACCAGTTGGCGAAAGATTTGCAGGCGGGTTTCCTGCGCAAGTGCCCCAAGGGCGGTGACGGCTGTTGTTGTCTCCATATTTATAGAATAATTGAAACGATAGGGTTTGGCGAGGTTTTTGTCGTGATGCCGGGATAAGATGCAGGCTAACTTTCCGGGAGAGTGAACCTGGATTCCTCAGTTGACCGCTTGCCCTAACCCTGAAACCCATGTGAACACGAGCTTCTTCGCCTTCGATGCAGTTCTCCCTTTGGGGGATAGCGCTACACACCCGCTGGTACGTCCGGTCGGGCGTCCTGCTTTGTCGCGCCTTCTTGCAGGCATGAGCCTGCCGCGTCGTTGCTTCGCGCCGGCCATCCCGCCCAAACGCACCGGCGGGTCAGTCCAACTGAGGAATCCAGGTTAATGAGCGGGCAATTCCAGCTGCTTAAAACGCGTCGTTTCGCGCCGTTTTTTGTGACGCAGTTTTTGGGCGCGTTCAACGACAACCTGTTCAAAAATGCCGTGATTGTGTTGCTGACCTTTCACGCCGCCACCTGGACGACGATTCGCCCCGAGTTGCTGGCTAATCTGGCAGCGGGGGTTTTCATCCTGCCGTTTTTCATCTTCTCCGCCACTGCTGGCCAACTGGCCGACAAATACGACAAGGCGCTGCTGGCGCGCGCGGTCAAGGTGCTGGAAATGCTGATCATGGGCGTCGCGGCCAGCGGTTTCTGGTTGCAGAGCCTGCCGGTATTGCTGGGGGCGCTGTTTTTGCTCGGTTTGCATTCGACGCTGTTTGGCCCGGTCAAATACGCCATCCTGCCGCAGCATTTGCGCGAGGACGAACTGGTCGGTGGCAATGCACTGGTCGAGGCGGGTACTTTTATCGCCATCCTGCTCGGCACCCTCGCCGGCGGGCTGCTGGCCGGGAATGTTGCGCATCCGGTGTGGATTGCTTTCGGTGGCTTGCTGGTGGCGCTGGCGGGATACCTGAGCAGTCGTGGGATTCCCTCGGCTCCCGCACCCGAGCCTGGTCTAACGATTAATTTGAATCCGATCAGTGAAACCTGGCGCAATATTCAATTTGCCCGTGAAGATCGCGTTGTTTTTATCGCCATATTGAGTATTTCGTGGTTTTGGCTTTACGGCGCGCTCTTTCTGGCGCAATTCCCGGC
>JAQTZQ010000172.1 GCA_028687645.1 Rhodocyclaceae bacterium | reverse complement strand
GGGCGTCGTGCTTCCCGTTTTGTCCGTCCCAGCGTCAGCGTATAAAAAATATCCAGCGCATTGTCGCTGCCGGCGCGGCCGATGATGGAGATTTCGCGGGTCAGATTGACCGTCAGTTTGACGATGCTTTCCGCCTCGCCCAGCGCCTGTTCATAGGACAGCATGGCGTTGGAGGATAGTCGCTTGCCGACGCTGAGGATTTGGTTACCGGTGGCAGCGGTGGTGTCGATACTGCCGCCCGCCACACGGCTACCTTGGGTGCGGCTGCCGTTGTCGCCGAGTTGGCCTTGGCGAACGCCGAATTCATCAATGCCAAAAGTGGATTTGAGCTGTTTGACAATCCCGCCCGAGTCGCGGCCAAGAATGCTGCCGGCGGCGCTGAGTAACAGTGCGGCATCGCCGGCGCCCATTTGCTCGGAACCATGGCCAAGGACGAGCCAGCTGAGCTTTTCGGCGTCGGGCAGGTCCGGATCGGATATCAGTTTGACGGTTGGCCGTTGCGCCGTCCCGCCAACCTGAACGCCGGCTTCGACCGGCAGGCCGCTGCGCACGGCGCGGACGTCGAGTGCCGGATTATCGATCAGGCCTTGAAAGGTCAGGATGCCGCGTTCAATGTTCAGTTGCTGGCCGTAGGCTTCAAAGCGCCCGTCGCGCGAGCGGATGCTGCCGGTGGCGCGCGGCAGGTCGCGGCCACTGGCGCGCAGGCGGATATCGCCGACCAGCCGACTGCTCAGCCCGGCACCGCTAAAGTAAAAATTGCGCCCAAAATTGGTGCTGAGGTCGACATCGAGTTTGGGGCGTAGACGACCCGGAGCTGCTTTGTCATCCTTTTCTCCGTGGGCAGATTTGATCACCACGTCGTCGGAAAGTCGTGGCGTGCTGCTGTCTGCCAGTTGCCAATAGCCGGCGTCGGCAGCCAGTTTGCCGTGCATGCTCAGGGTTTCGTTGGCCAGACTGAGGCGCCCGGTGCCTGATACGAGCACCCAGGCATCAGAACGCTGGTAAGCACCAAAGCGTTCAAGGCGGATGTCGAGTGCGGCACGATCGCCGAATTTGTTACGGTCAACCCGCATTTCACCGCTAATTTCAAGGCGCCCCGGCTGTTCGACGAGTTTGGCGATATCGATCCGATCGCTGCGCAACAGGGTGCGCGGTGGCTTTTGCAGCAGGCTGTCGAAGTTGAATTTATTGACGTGCAAGAGGTTGTCGCGCAGATCGATATCGAGCTCGCCGCGTGCCAGACTCAGCCCTTGCTCGGGAAACTGCAGAACGAGATTTTCACCCTGAATGCGCCCGCTCGTCAGTGGGTGCGCCGGAGTGCCGAGGATTTTCAGCTCACCGTTGAGCTGGCCACCGCTCTTCCAGCGTTCTCCCATGAGGGCGGCTACCCAGGCCAGATCATCGATACGGCTGTTGACACTGACTTGCCATGGCGCCAACTCGTTGAGCCCCCAGGCGTTGCGCATTTCAGCGTCGATCTGGCCGTTCAAGACCGCCATGCGCGGGCCGCTGGCTTGCATTTCGCCATGCAGTTTTTTGCCGTCGCTATTGCCTTGCAGGGTCATCTGCCATTGATTGACGCTGTCGCCACCGGTGATATTTGCCGGGCCGAGAGACCAGTTGTCGGCGGCCAAGTCCAGCGCAGCGGGAGCGCTCAGGCGGGCGCTTTGCTGCGCACCGGTGATGCTGGCTTCCTGCACTTCGCCATGCCAGCGGGTGGTGTTGAGGCCACCTTGCAGACGTAATGCCCATTTTATTTGCTCGCTCAATTGACCGTGGCCGTGAATGGTGTGCTGCGCATTGCTGCCGCTGGCTTCCAGATGCAGCGCCTGTAACCAGTCGGGCTGATCGGGCAGGTCGATGCTGGCCACCGTGAGATTGAGCTGGAGCGGTGAATCAGGCGCTCCGCCGGCTTCGGCCTTGAGTGTTAACCCATTGATTTGCCCAATACCGGGCAGGCGCAGGCGCGCGGCTTCGGCGCTGGCGCTCAAGGCTGGGGCTTGGGCTGTGCCACCAAGCCGGAGTTGAGCGTCAAGCCCG
Organism: Rhodocyclaceae bacterium; assembly: GCA_028687645.1. Taxonomy (GTDB): domain Bacteria; phylum Pseudomonadota; class Gammaproteobacteria; order Burkholderiales; family Rhodocyclaceae; genus Azonexus. The sequence continues at coordinate 5,638 of JAQTZQ010000172.1, read as the reverse complement.
CCGTCGATGCCATAAGGCGCCAGTTCCGGTGCCTTGATGACAATTTCGAGCACATTTCCCGGTTGACCGTAAGCACCGTTGGCATGGAGCTGGTTCTTGCCCAGGTTGAGGGTGACGTCGGCTTGCTGAACGTGTGGCCAGAGCAGGCGAATATCGCCTTGTCCGGCCAGCGGCTCACCGCCCAGCTGGCTGTCGGCGATGTCAAAGTGGGCGTTGATCTGCGGCTGTGGGCTGAGTTTGCCCTCGCCGGTAAAGCGGCTGTTGATCAGCGCCGCCGGTGATTTGATGAAGCGGCTGGGATCAAAGCGTGTGAGTCCGCCGGTCAGCTTGAAGGCCATGGCGCGATTGAGGTTGAGTTCGCCACTGGCGTTGAGCTGAGAATCGCCAGCGCTGAGTTCGAGTTTCGGCAGGGTGATCTGGCCATCGGCATGGCTTGCCTCGACCTTGAGCGCAAAGCGGGGATCGCTGAGTTGGGTCTGAATGCTTTGCCGGGCAATGCTGATTTGCGCGGCTAGCGGCCCGGCGAGTTGGGTTTTGCGCAGTTGGCTGGCAAGCGCGGCGGCATTGATTTTGGCCGCTTGCAGATTGAGGCTGAGCGCGCTGTTCTGCCATTGCCCTTGGCCATTCAAAGTGCCGCCGCCACTGAGCGTGGCCCGCAGTTGCTCGAAATTCATGGCCAGATGGTCGCCGTTGAGTTGGCCGCTGAGTTGCTCCAGCGGCAGACGTTGGCGATCCAGCGCGCCGGCTTGTTGGTTACTGATGGAAAAGTCGCCGGCCACGCCGTTGCCTGCGGGTTGCAGGCTGGCTTTCAATGTCAGCAGCGCGCTCGGTGCACCGGCTTGCCAATCGGCTGGATTGATATTGCTGAGATCAAGTTGCGCATCAGCATAGGTTTGCGCGGCAAAGGGGGTAATCGTTGCCTGCCCCTGACCCTTGATGCCTTCTTCCGCCTTGATGGCGAGCGCAATGCGTTCCAGCGGCCCCTTGCCGTTGAAGCTCAGGCGCAGCGGGCGATGTTCCCCCAAACTCTCCAGTTTGCCTTCGAGCAAGGCGCTGAATTCCAGCGGCAGCGGGGCGGCGGCGCCCAGCGTGACATCGCCGCTGAGTTTGATCTCTCCGCTACGGGCGACAAACTGGCTGAGGCGATGTTGCTGGCCATCGCTGGTGAACTGGCCGCTGATGTCTTGGGCGCTGAAAATTCCCGCCCAAGCGAATGAAGAAATGGCTACGTTTTCGGCGTTGACCGTAAGCGGCAAGCGCAAATCCGTTGGTGGCGGGCGCTGCTCACTGCTGTCCGTGGGGCTGAGGTGTAATTCGCCAATGCGCAGCGTGTTGATCGCCAGTTGGCCGCTAAATAGCGCGCTCGGGCGCCAGTCGAGTTGCAGGTCAATGATCTGAAGTTTGAGCTCGGGGCTTTCCCAGCTGAGTTTTTCAATATGCAGCGGCCCACTCAGTGAGCCGTGACTGGCGCCGATTTGCAGGCGCCCGGCGCTGGCCTGAGCGGCAAATCCGGCAAGACGCTGCCAGCCACTTTCAGTTTGGCTCAACCAGTATCCGCCGCCAGCCAGGGCGCTGATCAGGGTTAAGCCGGCGAGGGCGAGTTGGCGCCGCATTTCAGAACGGAATCGCAAGCGAGAAATGCAAATGGAGCTCGTTGATGCGCTGGCCGTAAGCCAGGTCGACCCCCAGCGGCCCAGCCGGGCTGCGCCAGCGGGTGCCGAGGCCGTAGCCAAGCGCCGGCTTGATATCTTGCAGCGAATCAAGCGCATCACCGGCGTCAATAAAGGCCGCTATGCCCCAGTCGTTATCCAGCCAATGCGTTGCCTCGACGCTGAAACCACCCAGATAGCGTCCGCCGACGGTGGCGTCGCCTTCTGTCACGCCAAGGCTCTGGTAAGGGTAGCCACGCACCGAGTTGGCGCCGCCGGTACGGAACAGGTAATCCTGCGGGATGCCGTTGCGCGAGTCAGCGAGGGTGTAGCCCAGTTCGCCATGCAAAATCAGCGTATCGCGCCGCCCCAGCGGGATGAACTGCTGGTAGCGACTGTACAGGCGAATAAAGTTCTGGTCGGAAAGTAGCGCCTTGGTGGCGCCACCGATTTGTGCCTGAAGGACGATGCCCTGATGCGGGTCAAGCAGGTTATCGACCTTGCGCCAGGTCCAACCGATATTGGGCACCAGCGCGATGTTGGTACTGGCCTGTGCACCATCCGGTTCGAGATATTCACGCTGCCACTGAAGGCCCAGGCGTTGTTCGATACTGCCGCGCTGCCGCACACTTTGCCCGCCGATGGCATTGCGATCACTGCGCAAGCCCTGGATGTAGGTGTTCTCCGTCATGGCACCGAGGCTGTGACGGCGGTTCTTCTCATCCGGGGGAAAGAATATGTCGCTGTAAGCCAACTGCTTTTTTTGCTCCAGGCGGATGCCGGCATCGAGCGCCCAGGCTTGGCTGAACAGATTGGGCGTGTGGTAATTGAATTCTACCCGCGCGCCGGTATTTGAACTGAAACCAGCGCCGAACGACAATCGATGCGTCGGTCTCTCGCGCACACGAATGAGCAGCGGCACATCAACCTGCTCATCATCCCCGGCCAGCGCTTCCTGATCAAGTTGCACACTGACTGAAGAAAAATAGGGCGTCGCCTGCAAGGTGCTCTGCAGCGCGTTCAACTGATCTTCGCGATAAGCGTCACCTGGTTCGACCATGCGGTTGTAGCGCGCGATCAACTCCGGATCGTAGCGTTCCAGCCCTTCAAAACGCAGGGCGCCAATGCGGTAGCGCGGGCCGGTGGCGTAACTTGCAGTCAGTTTGGCGCTGGCCTTGGCGGGATCAATCTCGGCTTCGCTATCGAGCAACCTGGCGCCGGCGAAGTCATTCGCCAGCAACTGCCCCAGTATTTGCTGCTTGGCCCTGTCCCAGTCGGCCTGCCGAAACGGCTGGCCGACGGGCAAAGTCCAGGCAGCAATCATTTCATCGCGAATTTTTGCCTCAATTTTGCCGTCGACCGTCACATTGACCCGCGTAATCAGGGTGCGCGTGCCGGGGTCGATTTTGAGCTGCCATTCGTCCGCTTTTTGGGCAACGCTGATCTGTGGCGCGAAATAGCCTTCGGTGGATAGAATTTCCCGCGATAATTTTTGCAGTTCTATGCCACTGGCTTCATCGGGCAGATACGGGCTGAGCAGTTCGGCAATCTCATCCGGTGCCTCAAGCACAGGCGCTCCCGCCAGCACCGCCGGTGGCAGGAGAGCGAGCAAAAAGAGTAGCGGGCGGCAGGCGGAAAATGGCACATCCGCATTCTACCTGTGCGGGGGCAGCAGGAAGCTGCTGGGGAGGTAGCGGAAGCGTCGCCAGATCGCGCCCAGGAGCGGCATCCAGTGCGTAAAGTTGATCTGCCGGGCGCCGAGTGCCGTGCGCAAGGCGAGGGCGAAGCTGACCGCCAGATTGGTCATGCCAATCGCCGCAATCCCTAGTGCGCCCCAAAAAATAGCCTGCAAGGGCAGCTCGAAATCAAAGCCGATAACCGCATAGCCGATATTGGCGGCTGAAAAAGCAATGTGCCGGATGTCCAGTGGCAAACCGAGAATGGTGCCGATCACCCCGGTCGAGCCCAGCATGCAGCCAAAGAGAAAATTCCCCATGATGCCGCCCAGGTGATCCTGAATGTAAGTACCGAAGCGCTGGGCGCTTTCCTTGCCAAGCAGGCGGTTCAGCCAGCGTAGCCGTGCGACGCGGGCGCCGATATCGGAATAGGCTGCCTTGTTGTCGAAATAGCCCGTGATCAGGCCCGATAAAAACAGGTAAAAACCGGCAATTGCCGCATGCGGAATCGCCCAACTCAGCGGGTCGAGATCCTGCAGCAGATGGGCACCTTTTTCGAGCGCAATAATCGGTTGACCGTGCAATTCGCTCAGGCCCCAGCCAATCGCCAGCGCCACCGGCAAGGCCACCATCACATTGCCGCCAATTGCTGCCAGTTGGCTGCGCGATACGGCGGCAACAACATCGACCAGGCGCTCTAGATCGGCGTTGCGGTGAGGTTTGAGGTCACTCAAATGACTGGCCAGCGTTTGCGCCGTCATTGCCGGCTGTTTGGTTGCCACGGTCAGCCCGAGCAGGTAAATCAGGACAAAGCCGAGGCCGTAAATCATGCTGTAAAGAAAAGCCTCGACAAATAACGGAGCGTGCAGGGCTGAGGTGAATATCTTGAGCAGGGCCATGCCACCAATCAACACCCCGGCGCCCGCAGCCGAACGCCACATTGCGCTGTAATCGGCGGCGGTTTCGCAAATGTAATGCTCGCCAGAACGCGCCGCGTTTTCGGTTACGCGCACCGCCATCAAGCGCGAAAGCTGCGCCATGTAAAAGCGCAGGCTGTTGCGCCGGTTTTCAGCGAGAAATGCCTCGCGGGCAAAGCTCGACCAGGCATCAATGGCATTCTCCTGGTGCGTGTCGGCAGCAATCAGGATGGCCACCAACTCGCGCAGGCGCTCAAGGCTTTGCTCGCTGCGCGTCAGGATGTAGCTCAAATGCAAACTGGTACCGACAGTGAGCGCCCGCTTACGGATTTGCTTCAGCGTTTCCTCGCATTGGTCGACCATGACCAGCAGTTGACTGCCATCGTCGGTAAAGGGGGCGTCCTGCTGCAGATGGGCGCGGAATGCACTGACAAAGTCCAGCGCCTCAGCCGAGAGGGCAATGAAGCGTGGTGAATTGTCGTCAAAATTGGGCGATGCGCGCATCAACTCGCTGTCCACCCCCAGGCCGCTGACACGGTGAGCCAGCAGCAACACCGCATCGAGCAACTGATCCTGAATACTCAGCCAGTCGATGCTGCGTAACTCATTGGCCGGGGCGATCAGCGACCAAAAATGCTGTACCGATTCGGGCGACTGCTGCGCCAGCCAGCGCCAGTCATCGCTACGATCATAAATAACGTGCAGGCAATCCTTCAGTCGGCGCTCATCCGGAACCTCGGGCAAAATGCGATTCCACAAAATGCGCCACCATTCCGAAAAAAAGCCGGTGCCGGGCAAAATGCCGCTATCGGTAAAAAAGGTGACGAGTCGTCGGGTGGCAATGAAGTGAACGAGATGGTGGCGAAAGGCAGCGAGTAGTTCCTGGTCCTCTTCAAGGCGCGTCAGCATGGCCTGGCGCAGCGGTTCGGGGCGCAAATCCCTGGCATTCTGCGGTCGTAGCAGGCCGACCAGACGGCGAATCAATTCGAGCGTATCGGCCTCACGGTCGAGAAAGCCATTCAGCAACTCGTCAAGCTCTTGTGCTTTGCTCTTTTGCGGACTGAAGTGTTCCTTGAAAAACTTTGCTATACCCTGAAGCATAAAAATTTGTTAAATTCCTGTGTGGTTTAAGCGGTGTAATCTGGATTATCGTATTTTGCGACTACAATAAGCAGTCTAAATTTTTTTGACAGGGAATTTACATGATTAATTTTGCCAAGAAGTCTCTCGTTCTGGCGCTTCTCGCTGGTGTTGGCTTTGGTGCCACCATCGCTCAGGCGCAGGAACGCGTTTATGTAATCGACCAGCGTGACGTCGTCGCCAAGAGCGGCTTCGGCCTGTGCTGGCGCACCGGCTACTGGACCCCGGCTGCTGCCGCCAAGGACAAGGCTGGTTG
>JAQTZQ010000171.1 GCA_028687645.1 Rhodocyclaceae bacterium | reverse complement strand
AGTCACCAGCTTTTTTCGCTCAAATTCCGCTTCACCCATTGGGTGATCCTCCTTTTTTCCGCCAACTCCTTGTCAGGCTTCAGTTTGCCGCATTTTTGGCGCGGTCAACTGAGGAAAATAGGTTAAAGCGCCTTTCAAGCAGCTCCAAGCCTGCAGCGCCCGCTGGTTTGCCCAGCAAGCCAACGTCGTGCGCAGCAAATCGCCTGAAGAACGTCTCGCCGCCTACCGTGAGTTGCATCAACCCTTATTGGCCGCACTCGGCTACACCATCCAGCCGCAGCAATACGAACTGCTGCCGGGCCGGCCGGTGCCCGTCTGGCAAGTTTTGGGGGAGCAGGGCAAAGCCCCGCAGCTCATCATCGTGCCGAGCTACACCCCCAGTCAGGAAGACGAAGACCTGCTCGACCAGCAGCTCGCCGCCTGCCACTACGCAGGCATTCCAGTGCCACCCGCGTTTAAGGGCATGAGCATGGCCGAGGTTATCTCCGAAGCCCTCTTCGGCGCTGATCAGCCACCGCGCTACATCATCCTGGCTGGCTTGAATCAATGGCTGCTGCTAGACCGCTTCAAGTGGCCCAATAACCGCGTGCTGCGTTTTGACTGGAGCGAAATTCTCGACCGCAAAGACAGCGCCACTCTGCAAGCCACCGCCGCGCTGCTGCATCACAACAGCCTCGCGCCTGCCGCCGGCAGCGCCAGTCTGCTCGAAGGCCTGGACGAAAACGCCCATAAACACGCCTTTGGTGTATCCGAAGACCTCAAATACGCACTGCGTTCTGCCATCGAGCTACTGGGCAATGAAGCCGCCAACCAGCTCCGCCAGCTCGCGGCGGATCAGGGCAAGGGTTTCTATTCCGGTAAAGATGCGCTCGATGCCGAGCAGCTGAGCCTCGAATGTCTGCGCCTCGTTTATCGCCTGCTGTTCATGTTCTACATCGAAGCGCGGCCCGAGCTGGGCTATGTGCCGATTCAAGGCAGCAGCACCTTGCCGATGCGCGAGCAATGGTGGATGGAAATTGGCGCGATTCTCGAAGGCAACATCGTCGATCTCGCCCCGCAAGGCGGTTTTGACTTCGGCTCCGCGCCGGAGCCACAACAGCTGGTGCCCGAAATTCAGAACGACATGTTCGGTGCCGTTCAGCCCGTGCTCGCTACCGCCATCGCCCAACCCAGCCTGCACGACAAATATGGCCAGTTGCGCATCAAAAAGCTGCGCGAACACTTCCCGCGCATTGCCACCGTGGAAGCTATCGCTGCCACCCGCCGCTTCATGCACTGGGAGCTGACCTTTGCCGATGTCTTCAGCCAGCGCGGCGGCTTCGATCTGGTGCTGGGGAACCCGCCCTGGCTCAAGGTGGAATGGAACGAAGCCGGCATCCTCGGCGAAGCCAAGCCGCTGTTTGCTATCCGCAAGTTTTCGGCCACTGACTTGACCCGCGAGCGCGCCAAAGCCTTCGACGAATTCCCGCGACTGCAAGCCGAATGGACTGGTGAGTTGGAAGAGGCCGAAGCCACCCAAAACTTTCTCAACGGCACGCAGAACTATCCGCTGCTGAAAGGCAGCCAGACTAACCTCTACAAATGCTTCTTGCCATTGGGCTGGATCCTATCGGGGCAGCGGGGTGTCACTGGCTATCTACACCCCGAAGGTCCGTATGACGATCCCAAGGGCGGGGAACTTCGAGAGGTGTTGTATTCGCGGTTACGTGCGCACTTCCAGTTTACGAATGAAATGCTGTTGTTTGCCGAGGTGGATAACCATACGCGCTACAGTATCAACATCAGTGGTAAGCCACAAGCAAGCCCAGCCTTCGCCCAGATCAGCAACTTGTTTCAGCCATTTACTGTGGATGGTTGTTATGCGAGCGATGGTGCAGGCAAAGCTGGGGGTTACAAGACTGACGACGGCAAGTGGAATACTGTCGGCCACCTTGATCGCATCGTGCCCATCACGGACACCCAGCTGAAAGTATTCGCCCAGCTCTATGACGAAGCGGGCACGCCACCGCGTCGCGCCCGCTTGCCCGCCCTGCATGCCGGATCCTTGAGCAGCGTGCTCGCCAAGCTCGCCGCCTACCCGCGCCGCCTGGCCGATGTTGGCGACGATTACTTCTCAACCGAGATGTGGCACGAAACCATGCAGCAACACGACGGCACCATCAGCCGCCGCGCGGTTGGAGACAAATGCTTCGTCAGCAATCCGGAAGACTGGGTACTCTCCGGCCCTCACTTCTTCCTCGCCAGCCCATTCAACAAATGCCCGAAAGAGGTCTGCTCATCCAACAAAGCTTATGACCAGATCGATCTCGAAGCCATCCCGGACAACTACCTGCCTCGCACCAACTACCGCCCGATGGCCGACCACGAGGAATACGCGCGCCGCACCCCTAGCGTAAGCTGGCAAGAGGCGGAAACCGTCACGCTGCCCTGGGCGCAACTCACTCCTGAAGAACAAGCTACGCACCCCGCGCTGGTCGGGCAGAGCATGACCGTGCAACGGATGCGGGCGAAAAAGGTAACGGAGTATTTTCGGTTGGCATTCCGTGGAATGATTTCAACCTCGATGGAGCGGACTTTGGTCGTAATTGTGATGCCCCCATCAGCAGCGCATATAAATGGTGTCCAATCAACCGCATTCAGAACAACACAAAACCTGCTTGCCGGTGCGGCAATCACCGCGTCCGTAGTTGCCGACTTCTATATCAAAACAACTGGTCGCTCAAACTTGCACGCGACTTGGGCAACTCTCCCTTTGATAGATCTTTCAACAAAAATTGTATGCCGTTTGTTGGCACTATCTTCAATCACCTCCCACTACGCCCCGCTCTGGTCCGAAGTCTTCGACCCGGCTTTCATCCTGCAAAGCTGGGGCCAGCCCGACAACCCGCGCCTGCAACAAGCCTTCTTCGCCAGCCTCACACCAGAATGGCAGCGCCATTGCGTCCTACGAAGCGACTACGCCCGCCGCATGGCGCTGGTCGAGATCGACGTACTGGTCGCCCAAGCCCTCGACCTCACCCTCGAAGAGCTGATCCTCATCTACCGCGTGCAGTTCCCGGTGATGCAGGGCTACGAGCGCGACACCTGGTACGACATCCACGGCCGCATCGTCTTCACCATCAGCAAAGGCCTCGTCGGCGTCGGCCTGCCCCGCAAAGGCAGCCGCACCCCCCCCAAATGCCGCATCGAAACGCCAGACGGCAAAGTACGCGAAGGCACTTTCGGCTGGGAAGACCTCTACAAAGACGGCCAAAGCCTAGTGCCCGACGGCACCGTCGTCACCCAATGGGTCGAAGACGACACCCTGCCCACCGGCAAATACCTCAAACAACGGCAATACACCGCCCCCTTCGCCCTCGCCAACCGCGAAGCGGACTACCGCGTGGCTTGGGCGTTTTTTGAGAAGCAAAACGAAACCGCTGCGGGAGCCGCCGATGCGTGAGCGGATTCCAACCGCCTTCGTTTCCCACGCGGCCACCGAGCTGACCAACAACGGGCTGAGCGGCTCCAAGCTGGTGGAGATTTCGTGTGCCTATGCGGTGGATTTTTCAGTCGATATTCCACATGCGCGTTATCCATTTGTTGCTGGAAACAAGCGCACCGCTTTGCTGGAAAACTTGATGCGATTTGCTCCGAAGCAGCAATACCAGATCATTCGCGAGCTGTGCGACCGGCTGAATCCGGATGGCAGCATCGCCGCACTGGTTACACTTAAAATGAAGCTACTGACGGAGTATCAGGAATTCGCCGATCAGGACAACGCCAGCCCACTGCACGCCACGCTGGTGCAGGAAACGCGCCATTGGCTTGCCGATCACCCCGCCGCGCGCAAACCGTTCGACGAGGCGCTGCACAAGCACAGGGCTGGCATCTTTCAGCGCAACACGCTTGATGACCTGCGCCTGGCAGTGGAGATTCTGGTGTGCGAGCTGATGGGAAACGATAAATCACTCGAAAACCAGATGCCGCTGATTGGCCTGTACGTAAAGGCGCGTGGCGGCTCTGCCGAATTGGCCAATATGTTCCAGAAGCTGGTTGAGTATTTCACGAAATACCAGAACACCTACATCAAGCACGACGACGCGGTGATCACGGCAGAAGTGGAGTTCGTGTTCGAACTGAGCTGTTCGTTCATGAAGCATTTTTTGCGGCTAAAGTCTGCGGCAATTTAGACCAAAAATTAACGGAGGAACTCATGGCATCACTTTATCTGGGGCGATTGAAAGCAGACGAGCGCAAGCAGTTGATTGAAAAATTGAATGGCATGCAACATGGAATGTGTTTTATCTGCGAACAAGCGATTGATCTGGAAATTCACAAGGACACGCTGGATATTGATCACGTTGTCCCGCTCAATGATCGCGGCAAAGATGACCCCGTTAATTTCGCATTGGCCCATGCAAGCTGCAATCGCTCAAAGCAAGCGTCCAATCTTGAGGTGGCCAGGGTGCTGCATCGTTTCAAGCTGCTCAAAGAAAAACTGGCGACCGAAAACCGCAGCCCGAATCTCGGCGACTTGCTGGAAAATGCGGGTGGAGGAAATCATCAGCTGGGGTTTAGGCTTACGGCGGATGAAATCACCTTTAGTTTGGCCGAGCTGGGTGACAATACCTTGCGTTCTGTGCCTGTTTACCGGGATGACTTGAGCGGTTTTCAGTTCTTCTTCGCCAATTTTCCAATTCAATATCTTGCACACGACGACCATATCAACCCTCGCTCCATCGGGCCGAATATTTCTAAACTGGTCGAGGAGTTCTACAAGAAGCGTCCGCAATTACATGTGCCGTTGGCGTGGATGAAGAGTGAAGGTGGCAAGTGTGCCATCCATGTTTTCGACGGCCAACACAAGGCAGCTGCGCAAATCATGCTGGGCGCCAGAACATTGCCGGTTCGCGTGTTCATTGACCCCGATCCGGATACGCTGATCACGACCAACACCAATGCCGGCACAACGCTCAAACAGGTCGCCTTCGACAAGTCGGTTCAACGGCATCTTGGCAGTGCACTCTACCAAGATCGCATTCAGCGCTTTTTAAAGGAAACCGGCCGAGCAGCAGATGATTTGAGTTTTTCGGAACGCGATCTGGTGACTCACTTCAGAGGGCAGTCGAAGGAGATTAAGCGCTACATATTGGATGCGGTTCGGAATGGTGTGACGTCGGATTCTGGCAACAAGCTGCGCGATTACATCGACTTTGGTGGGAGAGGCAAAGAGTCGCCGCTGTCCTACAGCACGGTAGAAAAGACTTTCTATTCCTTCTTCGTTTTTCAGGAAGTGCTGGAGACGCCGATCAACTACCGGGTCGAAGAAGGTGAGAATCCGCGCATCGTTGAATGCAGCCAGATCTTGCGATTGATGAATCTGATTGCTGAGGTCTTGTATATCGACAAGTTTGATCCAGAGGTTGGCACCGACAAAATCGAGAGCAAACTACAGAAGGGTGAAATTCCAAAGCTCGACCATCTGCGAGCGTTCCGCATGAGCAAGGAAGAAATCATCTATAACTGGTTGCAATTGGTGGGACAGGTGGCGCGTACGTATTTCATTACGTTGGGTAATCCGGATCCAAAGGATCGGTTGTTCCAAGTGCCCTTTCCGGAACAGGTATGGGACAACATTCGCAAGTTTCTCGATAACCTCGTCGTGATGCCGCTTTGGGTCAATATCGATATGTCGGAAACGATTTTTGGTGGCAAGCAAAACAACGGTTTCTGGAAAACGGTGTTTGAAACGGGGCGCACGCCACAAGGCATGCAGGTATTGGCGAAACCAATTAATTTGATTGAGATGATCAAGTGATGAACTTTTAGTTGCCGATGCTTGGGTATGGCAAAACAAGGATTGCAACCGCCCATCAAATAATCGGTCTATAGTCGTCTATAAATCTATATATTTGCTCCGCATTGCTGCCTATAATCACTCTATAGTCTTCTATAGTTGAGTTGCCATGACAAATATTGCCCCCATTTTTCATCGACCTGATCTCGCCAAACGGCTCGCGTGTCAGATTCTGGTGGCCGGCGTGGGGAGCGCGGCTGGCTCAGGTGTGTTCCTGGCGGCCCCTCGGCGTACCGGAAAATCAACCTTTGCGCGCGAAGATTTACGCCCGGCCCTAGAGGCTGAAGGGGCGCTGGTGGTGTATGCCGATCTCTGGGCCAATCCGACGGCCGATCCCGGGTTGGTTATCAGTAATGCGATTCGCGCATCACTGGTGGGAAACGAAGGCGTGATTTTGCGTCTTGCCAAACGTGCTGGCATGAGCAAGGTTTCGTTCGGTAATCTTTCGTTTGATCTTGACCGGGTTGGGCTGGGCAAAGACGTCTCACTGACCGATGCCCTGGTGGCTTTGTCAGATGAAACGGGGCAGATGATTGTTCTGTTGATTGACGAGGCGCAACATGCCATTACCTCTGACGCGGGAATTGCGGCCTTGTTTGCCTTGAAAGCGGCGCGGGACGAGTTAAATAGCAGCCAGCATCATGGTTTGCGCATTGTTTGCACCGGGTCAAATCGTGACAAGCTGGCCATGTTGCGCAACAGCAAGGATCAGGCTTTTTTTGGCGCGCCATTGGTGAATTTTCCGTTACTTGGGCGCGACTACATCGACTGGTTTTGCAAGGAGATCCGACTGCCTTTTCAGCTTGATCCAGAACAGGTTTGGCCGCTGTTTATCGAGGCAGGGTATCGCCCTGAGTTGCTAGGCTCGGCAGCCGATCAATTTCGGTTTGAATTTGATGTGGACGCAACGGTGGTTCCACAGAAGTTTGCCGAGGAGGTGCGTCGCTTGGCCGAGGAATTGAATGAGGTGCAGCGCGGCGTCATTCATAGCCTGACACCGATTCAGTCTGCTGTGCTTCGCGTGATGGCCGCGACCGACCAGCAGTACGCCCCCTTTGAGGCGGCAACGCTCGAAAAGTACCGAAAGGCCATGCAGCTCGCTGGGCAGCCGCCGGAAGAAGTAAAGGCAGATGTGCCAGGTGTCCAGCAGGCTCTAATTGCCTTGCAGGATAAAAAGCTGATCTGGCGAGCCGCTCGGGGGGTTTATGCCGTCGAAGAGAGAAACATTATTGACCTTCTTAAAGCAGATGGATTGCTGGAAGGCCTTGCGTAGCGCTTTTCTTTTCACCGAAAACCAACTCTCATAACGCTCAGATTATTTTCACCAGCCACGCCATTGAAGTGTTGAGCATCAATCAGGTCTGCACAGGGACGATGCGTGATAGCAGAGATCCCCTACGCCGGCTATACTTTGCATGAAACATCAATGAGGATTCATTCAGTGAAACTGGGAAGCGCCTCTTTCGACACACCGCCGACACGGGGTGGTGCCCTGGATCAAGTGAGCAGGATGCTGCACGCCGGTAAGGTGTATCGCAGAGAGGACTTGGCACGGATATCCAATGCGGTTGACCGGCACCTTCGCGAGTTGGTTTCTGGCGGCATCTTGAAACGACTGGCGCAGGGGCTTTACTACGCGCCCAAGCAATCAGTGTTTGGCGTTTTGCCTCCGGACGATCAGGAACTGGTTGCCACTTTCTTGCGCGACAAGGATTTTCTGGTGTTCTCCCCCTCAAGCTATAACGCGCTGGGCTTGGGAACATCGCAGCTCTATAACAAAACGCTTGTGTACAACCACAAACGGCACGGCCTCTTTTCGTTCGGGAACCGCCAGTTCGATTTCCGCGTCAAGCCACGCT
>JAQTZQ010000021.1 GCA_028687645.1 Rhodocyclaceae bacterium | reverse complement strand
TCACATAGAGAAAATCCGGATCAACCGGTTTGGCGATAAAGTCATTCATCCCGGCATCCAGACAACGCGCCTGATCTTCAGCGAAGGCATTGGCGGTCATGGCGATGATTGGCAAGGACTCAAAGCCAGGAATCTGGCGTAGGCATTGGGTCGCCTCCAGACCATCCATCACCGGCATTTGCATATCCATCAGCACCAGTTGATAGCTGTTTTTCTGAGCCAGATCGACGGCGACAGAGCCATTTTCAGCAATATCCACCGTAAATCCCAGCACCTCGCGCAGTAGTTCGAGAGCGACCTCCTGATTCACCCAATCATCTTCAGCGACCAAAATACGGCTGCCGGCAAAATGGCGAATCAACAAGTGCTCGGCTTCAACGCCAGAGAGCTCATGCTCGTGGTCAAGCGCAACGGGGGTTGTAGAAGCGGGCAACTCAAGCACGAACGAGAAGCGGCTACCCACATCTGGCTGGCTGCTCACCACCAGATCACCCCCCATCAACCTGACCAGGCGGCGCGAAATCGGCAGCCCCAGCCCGGTGCCACCAAATTTGCGCGTAGTCGACCCATCAGCCTGCTCAAAGGGGTTAAAGATACGACCCAGGGCATCGGGTGAAATGCCGATACCGGTATCGTGCACAGCAAACTCTATCTGCAAGGAATCACCCTTGTCTTCACTGAGAAGCACCGAGAGCAGGACGCTGCCCTGCTCGGTAAATTTGATGGCATTACTTAGCAGATTGAGCAGAATTTGCTGCAAACGCAGCGGATCGCCGATCAGCTCGCGGCGATTGAGACGCGGATCAATCCGGTAAACTACCTGCAATTTATCAGCCCCGGGCTTGGTCTGTATCAGGCTTTCAAGATTCTCCACCAACATCACCAAATTAAAGTGGGTGTTTTCCAGCGTCATGCGCTCGGCGTCGATTTTCGAGAGATCAAGAATGTCGTTGAGCAGACTAAGCAGGTGGTTGGCCGCATTGCTGACTTTACTCAGCTTGTCGCGCTGGCCGGGGTCATTGTTGTTGCGGCTGAGCATGTGGGTCATGCCGATGATGGCGTTCATCGGCGTGCGCAGTTCATGACTCATATTGGCCAGGAAAGTACTCTTGGCGCGGTTGGCGGTTTCGGCATCTTCCTTGGCAATTGACAAGGCCAGCGTGCGTTGCTGCACAGTTTCTTCAAGATGTTCGTGACTCTTGCTGAGTTCGTGATCGCGGTCAGATATCTCGGTCAACATCGTATTGAAGGCATCGGCCAGTTGGCCAATTTCATCATCCGACACTTTGGTCGCACGTTGCGAATAATCCTTGGATTGTGCAACCTCCCGGGATGTTTCGATCAACGAACCCAGGGCACCGAGAATCCTCTCCTGCATGCGATGGGCAAAAAACAGGGCGACCGCGAAGGCAAACAGCGAGCCAAGCAAGGCCAAGCCGGAGTTCCAGGCCACTTTGCGCCAAACCCCCGCCATGCTGGCAGTTATCGACACGGCACCGATCATGCCATCTGATGTCTGAATCGGCACCGCGACGGATATGAGGGAAAAGTCGTGTTGCTCGGTGCGTTGCGTAGGCAGTTGATCCGCCAAGGTAATTTTGTCCGCAACGCTCGCTCCGGGTCGATTAAAGTGGTAGCGGCAACTGCTCTCGATGCCCGCCAGGTGCGCCGCCAAAATATCAGGGTGACTACTCAGGGAGCTGAACAACTGCTCAGCCCCTTTCGCATCCTCAAACTCAATCACGGCGGTTGCATTGAAGGCCAGCACCTCGGCGACGGAATACAACTCTGCAACTTTCGCCTCACGACTTTGCTGAATGTCACGCGTGGTAAACAGTAAAAATGTAAGGAGCAAGCTGATACCGACGGCATTTGAAATCAGCAGCGTCAGTTTGCGTTTGAGGCTATCCGGATTTTTCACCTGATTTTTCCTGTGACCTGATGGGCCAGACGCATCATTTGAGAATGTGGCTTGAGACCATGCCGATTCAGCGCATCCATATTGATGTCAAATTGCAGTCGACCGTCTGAACGCACCAGGGAGATGGCGCCACCTTGCTGAGTAAAGACCTCGGCATCGCTGACCGTCAGCACCGGCAGGTTGTCGACCCAGCGCAAGATAACGCCAAAACGCGCCTCTTCGGTATCGGGAATAAATACCATCTGACATTGAGCCACCTGATCCGGGCCGGTAATACGATGAACACGTAACTCGCGCCCACCAACGCTGCGACCTTCATAGGCAGCAAGATACCCGCCCAGGGTATTGCGGCCAAACAGGCAGATGTTGGCGGTCGTCACACGCGACTCTGGCCACTCGACATACTTCATGAAGTTAACCAGAAACGCCGCTTTTAGCTGAGATTCACTACTCACCTGGGCAAGGCTGAAGGCTCCCGGCATCGCCAGAAGCAGCAGCACGGTCAGATGCCGTAAGAAAATTCGCAAGTGGCGGCTGAGCAACATCGGCTTCAGAACTTCCAGCGCGCCGAAAGCAGCACCGACGGGGAAATTTCAACGGGAATCGAGGGCAGATAATCAGAAACATATTCAGTGCGTTTCGATCCCACAAGATTGCGCCCGGTAATCGCCAACTCCAGATCCTTGCTCAATTTGTGGGCGTAGCGCAGATCAAACGTCACATAGCCGGGGACATGGACATAATTCGTGTACGGTGCATTAAGGCGCTCATACCCCGCAGAAGCACGAACCCAGGCATCAAATTGCCGGTTGCTGGAAATATTCCATTGTGAGCGCAAGGAGCCATGGTGCTTGGGCGTATCTTGCTCGGCCATCTCCCCTGCCCCCTGGACAATCGGATTCACCGAGTCGTCCATCCTGATCTGCGTCCAGGCATAAGAGAGCTGCAGGCGCCAGACCGGTAACACCAGCCAATCGGCACTCAACTCAAGCCCTTTGATCCAGCCCTTGCCGCCATTGATCAGGGTCACATCCTGAATAATCGCCAGAGGAAATAGCGTGACCGGGTCAATGCCACTTTGCTGGCCAGCGACGATATCGGTATAGCGCGAGCAATAAGCAGAGATATCGACGTTAAAAGTAGCAGAGAGCTGGCTGCGATAGCCCAGTTCGACACCTTCCATTTTTTCGGCAGTCAACAGGTTGCCGTTGGTCGAATTGCGCACAAGAACCGCTAATGGCATCTGTCTCGATGGCGGAATCACCGTGCTGAAAATTCTTACCGCTTGCTCGGCTCGCGAAGGCATGCGCGGTGCCTGGGCATATTTGGCCCACAGGGTGTTGCTCGGGTTCGGCGTCAGCATCAAGGTTGCGTTCGGCGCAAAGCTGCTACCACCAAGGTTGGTGTTATCCCAACGCGCACCAACCCCGAATTGCAAGGTATCAGGGATCAGCGTCCAGTCGTCCTGAATAAAAAATCCATTGGTACGCTGCGTAAATTCCTGCGGCGAAAAGGTCAAAATGGCCGGATGAGAAGAAATTTCGTCCGCCGTCGTGCGATGACTCAACCCCCAGCTTATGTCGTGGCGGGCAAAGGTGTGGCGCCCCTGGTAATCGAGATCAAAGGTATGGCGGTTTTCATCGTAAAAACCTTCCAGCTCGATGGCCGAATTATTGAACGACGCCTGCACCAAGGACTCAACGCCGCTATCAGTCAACCAGCGATAGCGCCCACCCAAAGTCTGGTTGGCAAGCTTTTGCTGCAATGAAAAAGGCTGCAAGGCCAGCGGTGGGCTAGGCGAGAACGCAATAGTCAAGGCATCGCCGAGGGACGAATTAGCCACGTTGGCCCACAGCGAGAGATCGCTGGAAGCATCAATTTTTCGGTCAAAACGGGCGTCGACCGTAAGATTGTTCAATTTATCGCGTGCCGCCGTTCCGCTGTCCCAAAACTCCGAAGCTTGGGCATAACGCCCTTGTGCGGAAAGTTTCCAACTCGTGTCCTGATCGATCGCTGCACCAAAACGCGCGTAAAGCGCAGCTCTCTCCGGGGAACCAACGGTTGTCGTGAGCACGCCCCCTTTTTGCTCACGCGAATGCTTGCTGATGATATTGATCACGCCGTTCACCGCATTAACACCCCAGACCGCAGCGCCTTGCCCGCGAATGACCTCGATACGCTCGATATCCTCAAGCGGAATCAGGTCGTTCTCCCACGTCACGCCGGAAAACGTTGGGTAATAAATGCTGCGTCCGTCGATCAACACTTGCAGCTTGTTGGCAAAGCGTCCATTAAAACCTCGGGCGCTGACGGCATAGCGGCCATTGTCCAGCTGCGCGACTTCAATGCCCGGCGCCATGCGCAAGACATCAGGAATCGACTGTGCACCGGAGCGACGAATATCCTCCGATGAAATAACAAAAGCAGCCGCCGGCACGTTGGACAGACTCTGGCTCTTGCGGGAAACCGAGGTGATTTCAGTTTTGGTCAAGTCTTCAAGACTGAGTTCTTCAAGCTCATCGGTCGCCAAGACCGGACTAATAGCGGCCTGCATGGCGGCCATAAAAACGACACAATTGAATTGTTTTTTCATAATCCTGAAGCATTTTTTATTTTTGCCACAAAGGCTTATAGCGGATTTACCCCGCGCCGATTTTCCGCCCAAGCCCTTACCAAGGCAATAGAAATTTACAGCGCTTCACCACCATTGATTCGCCAGGCATCATCCGCAGAGCCGTTCAGTTTAAGCGCGGCATTAATTCTCCTGATGACACTGGGCGAGTTGGAGGAATCGGGCATCAACCGATACTATGGCGGTTGCGCTGCACTGACCCATGCCAGCAACCCAAATGATTATGCCCATTTAAAATGGAACCCAAGATGGATTTCAAGCCCTTTGTTTTTCTCGCTTCAGCCGACCGGGATTTTGTTCAGCGCATCAAGGATGCACTAACGATGCATGTCGATCTTAATATTTTTCACAGCGGTGCTGACTTCAAGCTGGCCTTGAGCAAAAAGCAGCCGCAAGCCTTGCTGATTGACTGCAGCTTGCCAGATCTCGACGCTTACGCGCTGCACCAAGCGATTCGCGATGATTTTGATACGGGCGACATCTATCAGCTATTGCTGTGTACCGAAGCCGAAGCCAGCCGTGACGATATGGTGGCGGATGATTTTGTCGTCAAGCCGTTGGCCGATGGTGTGTTCCTGAAGAAAATCGCGCTACTGAAAAAGACTCTGGAAAACCGCCAGCGCGCCAGCGAGCAGATGTCCTACGCACAAAGTGTCGCCATGACCGCCATGTCGAGCATGGGCGAGCTCGGCGTCGTTATGGAATTCATGTCCAAAAGCTTCATTTGTCGAACCATTCAGGCCGTCGGCGATTTGGCGCTCAAGGCCATCAAGCAGTACGAACTTGAGAGCATCATTTACTTCACCTGGGAAGGTGACAGTCTGATCGCCAAAACGGATAACGCTGAAGTCTTGCCTGCCGACCGCGAGCACATTGCGCAACTACGCCCACTCGGTCGGCTACTGGAAATCAATGGGCAACTGGTGGTTAATTTCGAGCACACCACCATTTTGATTCGCCAATTGCCCGATGACAGCACGCGTTGCGGGCGCCTGCGCGACAACATTGCCATGCTTTGCGAGGGGGTCGAAGCGCGCGTCACTGGCCTGCTGATGGAAAATGACAATCTACTTAAACAGCAGGGTATTCGCTACGCCGTTTGCGAAATTCGCGACTCAGTGGCCAACCTGCATCAGCGCCAGCTCGCCTACCTCGCCGCCGGGCGGGACATGATCGGGCAAGTCACCTATGACTTTGAAGACACCTTCCTGCATCTGGGTTTGATGCCGGAGGTCGAAAATCTGCTCATCAGCCAATTGGTAACGCTACGCCAGCGCATGGCCGAACTCTGGTCGCAACCGGGTGAGGTGGAGGCCAAACTGCAAAGCGTGGTGCATGCGCTTGAAGTGCTGGCAGGGGATGTTTCGGCTGAAAGTTTGCTCAAACACTGATGAAAAATCAGCCAACTTGCGCAAGCGGCTATTTTGTACTACCGTGTAATACACCAACGCTAACGAGCCAAGCATGACCACTTCCGTCCGCATTCCCCCCCGACTTGAGCAAGCCCTGGCGCGCTATTGCGTTGAAACACAACGCAGCAAATCAGAAGTGATTATCGAATTACTGCAAAACCACCTCACATCCGAACCGGCGCTTAAAACGCCTTACGAGCTGGCCTGTGAAACCGGTTTCATCGGGGCCGTGGCACTCGATGAAGACGCTGCCGAAAACAGCCGCAATGCGGTGCGCGCCGCCATCGCCAGCAAGCACCACCAAGCCACTGAATAATGGAAACCCTGCTGCTCGATACCGGGCCGCTCGTCGCCTTGGCCAACAAGCGTGACAAATACCATCTCAGTTGTAGCGCAGCGCTACAAAAGCATCGCGGGCGGTTGCTAACGACTTGGGCGGTACTCACCGAATTTTCACATTTAACCCACTCGGTGAATGCCACCTTGCCGCTCTATCACTGGATCGAACGCGGCGGTCTTGAGCTTTTACCGCTGGGCCGCGATGAACTGGTCAGCGCCATTGACTGGATCGAGCGTTACGCCGACCGGCCGATGGATCTCGCCGATGCCTCCTTGGTTGTCGCCGCCCTTAAAACCGGCTGCCACAAAATCTGGACGCTGGATCGGGCCGATTTTGAAACCTACCGCTTGCCGGGGCGCAAGCATTTCACGCTGGTTTGATAGCACCAACCACGTATATACTTAGCGTAAGTACACCCAAGGAGCTTCCATGACCTTCGCTCGCGTCTTCCAGTCCGGCAATAGCCAAGCGGTTCGCCTGCCCAAAGAGTTTCGGCTCAATGTTGAGCAGGTTGAGATTTTCCGGCGTGGCGACGAAATCGTTCTGCGCGAAGCACCGGTCGACGCCACGGCCATTTTCGATGCGCTGGCTGACCTGCCCACCGATTTCATGGCGGATGGCCGCGACGATACGCCACCACAAGAGCGGGAAGCGCTCTGATGAGCGCGCGTTATTTGCTGGACACCAATATTTGCATCTACATCGCCAAGCATAATCCGCCCGCCGTTCGTGAGCGTTTTGCCCGCCATACCAGCCGCGAACTGGCCATGTCGGTCATCACCCTCGGCGAACTACGCTGTAGCGCCGAGAAAAGCCAGTCACGCGAGCGTTCTTTGACCGCGATCACGCGTCTGGTACAACTGATTCCGGTTTATGCCCTGCCCGAAATTGCCGGCGAACATTACGGGCAAATTCGCGCCGATTTGAACCGCATTGGGCAGCCCATCGGCAATAACGACCTCTGGCTCGCCGCTCACGCCCGGGCCGCAGGATGGATTCTAGTGACCAACAACGAGCAGGAATTTATCCGTGTGCCGGGCTTGCAGGTTGAAAACTGGGTCGAAAGATAAAACGGTCATGCTTGAACAGCGCCTGAATAAGGAACTCACCGAAATCGCCGCCGCCGGCCTCACCCGCCGCCGCCGCATCCTTGAAAGCCCCTGCGGGCGAATGGTGACGGTCGACGGCAAAAACATGCTCAATTTTGCCAGCAATGATTACCTTGGCCTGGCGAATAATCCTGAGATTGCCGAGGCGCTGGCCGCTGGCGCCAAACAATGGGGCGCTGGCAGTGGCGCTTCGCATTTGGTCAGCGGGCACCAAAGCCCGCACGAAGCGCTGGAGCGGGAGATTGCCGAATTTACCGGCTTCCCGCGCGCCCTGACCTTCTCCACCGGCTACCTTGCCAACCTGGCCGTTGCCCCCACGCTGGCCGGACGTGGCGCGGCGATTTTTGCCGACAAACTCAACCACGCTTCGCTCATCGACGCCATGCAGCTGGCCAAAACCCAGGGCGCCGAGGTACAGCGTTACCCGCACAACGACATCGCAGCGCTGGAAAAAATGCTGGCCGCCAGCAGCGCCTCAACCAAGTTGATCATCACCGATGCCGTCTTCAGCATGGACGGCGATCTGGCACCACTGCCGATATTGTTGGTGCTGGCCGAGCGTTACGATGCCTGGCTGCTCATCGACGATGCGCACGGTTTTGGCGTGCTCGGTCAGCACGGTCAAGGCAGCCTCGCGCACTTCAATCTGCCCGCTGCCCCGCGCATTCTCCTGATGGGTACGCTGGGCAAAGCCGCCGGCGTTGGTGGCGCTTTCGTTGCCGGTTCGTCAACCGCCATTGAATATCTGCTGCAAAAAGGCCGCAGTTACATTTTCACCACCGCACAACCACCCGCCATCGCCTGCGCGCTGTCAAAAAGCCTGCGGCTCATTCGTGACGGCGATGCCCTGCGTGCCAATCTGATGGCCAGAATCGCCCAATTGCGCGATGCGGTCGCCGGCTTGAATCTCAAGCTCATGCCCTCAGCCAGCGCCATACAACCGCTGATCGTCGGAGAAAACGAGGCCACCGTCGCGCTTGCAAAAGCCCTCGGGGAACGCAGCCTGTGGGTGCCGGCGATTCGTCCGCCCACCGTCCCCAAGGGCATGGCACGCTTGCGAATTTCAATCTCCGCCGCCCACAACGCCGCCGATATCGCAACGCTTTGTGCCTCACTGAAGGAACTCACTTGAAGCCACCCTGCATTTTTCTCCCCGGCTGGTGCCTGGGGCGCGGCCCCTTGACGGTTACGGTCAACGCCCAAAACGGGCAGATTTTTGATCTCCCCGGCTATGCCGAGACACCACTCATTCGCGATTTTTATGGCGCTGCCGACGACATCGCTACGCGTCTGCCGGCCAACACCGCACTGGTTGGCTGGTCGCTCGGCGCCCAATTGGCGCTTGCCGTCGCCGCTCGCCACCCAGAAAAAATCAGCAAACTGGTTTTGATCGCCGGCACCGCATCCTTCATCCAGCGCGATGGCTGGCCGCACGCCATGCCACCCGAAATGCTGGCCGAATTTGCTGCCGGCGTCGCCGCCGATATTGAAACCATGCTGCCGCGCTTTATCGGTGGCTTCAATCGCGGCGATGCCAAGGCCAAGGCCGTCACCCTCGAATTGCTCGAACTAGCCGACCCGCAACCACCCGCCGCCGCCTTGGCCACCGGTCTCGACTGGTTGCGCGATGTCGATCTGCGTCCGATCGCCCCGCTGATCAAATGCCCCACCCTCCTGATCCATGGTGCCAACGATCCATTGATGCCGCTCGCCACCGTACAGGCGCTGTCCGCCCTGATTCCCGGCGCCCAGCTTTGCGTCATGGCAGATTGTGCGCATGCCCCCTTCATCTCACAGCCCGAGGCATTTTCTACCCGGCTAACCGAATTTCTGAATGAATAAGCCAACCAAGGCGCGTATTCGCCAATCTTTCGAGCGTGCCGCCCCGACTTACGATGGCGCTGCCGATATCCAGCGCCAGATCTGCGACCAACTTGCACACACCTTGCCGATGCACTCGCAAGTGCAATACCTGCTCGATGCCGGCTGCGGCACGGGTTACGCCCTCGCCTTGCTGCAAAAGCGCTTTCCGCATGCCCAACTCATCGCCCTCGACTTTGCGCCGGCCATGCTCAACCGCGTCAGCACCCACTGCCAGCGCGTCGTCGGCGATCTGGAGCACCTGCCCCTGGCCGCTCACAGCGTTGATCTCTACTGGTCGAGCCTGGCCGTCCAATGGTGCGCGCTGCCGATGGTGTTACTTGAAGCCCGGCGGGTGCTCAAGGCGCAAGGCCACATTGCCATTGCCAGCCTCGGGCCGCAAACTTTCCATGAGTTACGCCAAGCCTTCGCCGACGTCGATTCACACCAGCACACCCTCAGCTTTCACAGCGCTGATGAAATTGCCGCGCTGGCACGGGCCGCCGGGTTACTTGCGGTCAACGTCAAAAATAGCCCAAAAATTGCCTATTACCCGGACTTAAAAACGCTGCTCAAGGCGGTCAAGGCCATCGGCGCCAACCAACTCGGCAGCGGACGCCGCAGCGGGCTGATGAGCCGCAGCGCCTTTGCCCGGGCCGCAGCCGCTTGTGAAACACTGCGCACCAGCGCCGGCCTGCCACTCACTTACGACCTGATCACCCTGACTGCACAGCGATGACGCAAAGTTATTTTTTAACTGGCACCGACACTGAAATCGGCAAAACCTTCATCACCTGCGCCCTGCTTCAGCGTGCCCAAAAGCAAGGTCTCAAGGCCGCCGGGATCAAGCCGATTGCAGCCGGCACCGACGCCTTGGGCAAAAACGAAGATGTCGAGCAAATTCGCGCGGCGAGCAATGTGCCCCTGCCGAATGCCATCCTCAACCCATATTGCTTTAAAGCCGCCATCGCCCCCCAACTGGCGGCCACTGAAGAAAATATCAGTATTGATTTCGCCACAATCCAAACCGCCTGTCGGCACGCCAGCGCGCAAGCGGATATTGTCATCGTTGAAGGTGTCGGCGGATTTCGCGTGCCTTTGGGCGTTGACCGTGACAGTGCCGATCTCGCCGTGCTGCTGGGGCTGCCAATAATTTTGGTCGTCGGCATGCGGCTCGGTTGCATTAATCACGCGCTATTAACCATTGAGGCCATTCTTCAACGCGGCCTGACAATGGCCGGTTGGGTAGCCAACCGGATTGATCCGGCAATGGCGCGTTTTGACGAAAACCTGGCCACATTGCAAAGCCTGATCAGCGCCCCGTTACTGGGCGTCGTGCCCCATCTGCCGCAAGGCGATACTCGCGCTGCGGCAGACTTTGTCAAGTTACCCGGCGATCGCGGCCTGTAAAACCACACTCACCTCACGTAAACGTGCTTGCAGGGCGGCGATTGCTGGCGCCAGATCACTCAAATCGCCCATCTTGACGCGCATTTCAAGTGCCGCTGCCATGGCCGTTCCTTCATCATCGGCAAAGGTTGCCAGCAAACCTTTGATGGTATGAGCCTCGCGCTGCAAGGACGGCTGATCACCCGCCGCCAGCAAACTGCTCAGGCTGGTGCA
Organism: Rhodocyclaceae bacterium; assembly: GCA_028687645.1. Lineage (GTDB taxonomy): Bacteria > Pseudomonadota > Gammaproteobacteria > Burkholderiales > Rhodocyclaceae > Azonexus. The sequence continues at coordinate 24,711 of JAQTZQ010000021.1, read as the reverse complement.
GTTGTTTTCAACATCCTGCAAATACATATCGACCATCATTGTGAAGATTTCTTCATCATCACCGAGGCGATCCAAAATAAGTGCTTTATCCAGGCTGTATGCCGCCATTTCCCCTCCCCTAACCAGCCGTTTGTGGCTCAATCTTGTTTTCCACGCTGGCCGCAATTGCTGCCAACAATTCATTAACCCGTATCGGTTTCGATACATAGCCATCCATCCCGGCCGCCAGGCAACGCTCACGGTCACCCGTCAGCGCATTGGCTGTCATCGCCACAATCGGCACCCGTTGCCGACCGTCCCTCTCGCGCTGGCGAATGGCCTCGGTAGCCGCCAGCCCATCCATCACCGGCATTTGCATATCCATCAAAATCAGATCAAAAGCCCTATCTGCTGAAATTTTAAGGGCTTCCTGGCCGTTGACCGCAACCGTGACCTCATAACCTTGTTTATTAAGCAGCGCCACTGCCAACCGCTGGTTAATCAGATTATCTTCCACCAACAGAATATTCAATGCCGCGCGCGCTTCTTCGAGCGAATGACGGGTCAATAAAGGTTGCGGCACATCACCGGGCCGGCCAAGCAGGACGCAGATGGCCTCGCGCAGTTCATCCTCAACCAACGGTTTGGTCAGATAGGCAGCAATCCCCAGATCGCGACAGCGTTGCGCATCACCACGCAAACCAACGGCAGAAATCATCATCACCGTACTGGTTGCCGGCACCTCGCCGGACTGCAATGCAGCCGCCACCTCAAAGCCGCCGACCTCGGGCATTACTGAATCCAGCAACAACAAACGGTAGGGCTCGTCGCGTTCCGTCGCCAGCCGCAGCGCATCCAGCGCTGCCTGACCATTGCTCACCGTCGTCACCAGCGCCCCCCAACGTGACAAGGCAGCGGCCAGCATCTGCCGGGTCGCGGCGAGATCATCGGCAACCAGAATGCGACAGCCGTCCAGACTCATCGGCGTCGCCCGCACGGCTTGCTGCTGCGCGGCGCCGACAACAATGGTCACATGAAAACGGCTCCCCTGCCCCGGTACACTATCAACCGACAGATGGCCGTCCATCAGTTCAACCAGTTTGCCGCAAATGGTCAGCCCCAGACCGGTACCGCCAAAGCGCCGGGAAACCGAAGAATCGGCCTGTGAAAAGGCCTCGAATATGGTTTGCTGCTTGTCTGGCGAAATACCAATGCCGGTGTCAATAACCGTAAAGTGCAGCAGCGATTGCGCCGCATCCTGTGCCTCAAGCGTCACCTGCAAGGCGACATGGCCGCGCTCGGTAAATTTAATCGCGTTACCGAGCAGATTGATCAAAATCTGGCGCAGCCGACTGGGGTCGCCATTGATCCATTCCGGCACCTCGGGCGCGACCTCAAGCAGCAGTTCCAGTCCTTTTTCTTCACAGCGCAAGCCGAGGGGCTTCATCGTGTCGCGCAACAAGGTCGGCAGGCGGAAGTCAATACGCTCCATGGCCATTTTGCCGGCTTCGATTTTCGAGAAATCGAGAATATCGTTGATCAGCACCAACAGCGCATCCGCCGAAGAACGCACCATGTCGAGATACTGCCGCTGATCCACATCGAGATCGGTATCCAGCGCCAGCGAGGTCATGCCGATAATGCCATTCATCGGCGTGCGGATTTCGTGGCTCATATTGGCGAGAAATTCACTCTTTGCCCGATTCGCATGCTCGGCACTCTCCTTGGCCTGCTCCAATTCGATCGCCGCCTGCTTGCGCTCTGTGATGTCATGAAATATCCACAGATGACCGCGACATTCGTCAGGGTGCGGATTGAACGGAAAAACGTAAATCGGCACATATTCAAACTCCAGTACGCGCCCGTCCAGCAATTCAATCTCATGATTTTTTGAGGCTTCGCCCAAGGTGAGAATCGTCCGTACCTGACGCAGAAAAGCATCGGCATCGCTCAGGTTGGCGCGACAGGATTCCAGCGTCTGCAGGGCCGGCTGCCCCACCGCCTCAATCGACATGTCGTCCACTTCAAAAAGATTGAACAAGGCTTGATTTACCATCAGCAACAAGTGATTTTCATCTTCAACCACGACGCCAGATTGCATGCTCTCGATCAGCGCCGAAAGTCGCGAACTGGTCGACAGCAAAAACTCTTCGTCCTGCTTGCGGGCACTGATGTCCTGAAAAGCGGCCACAGTGCCAACAAATTTCTCGCCCTCAAAAAGCGGTACCGACACCACGGAAATCGGGAACAGCGTGCCATCCTTGCGCGTGAACGCATCAACCTCGGAACGAAACACATGGCATGCCGCCACCGGCGCGTGCATCGGGCATTCGTTATGGCTGACCGACAGACCGGAGGTGGTCTGAAAATGCAAGGTGTTATGCACATCGCGCCCGAGCAGATCGGCCCGTTCCCAACCCAGCAAACGCTCTGCCTCGGCATTGACAAAGGTACAGCGCCCCTCGGCATCGGCAGCAATCACCCCCTCGCCCAGCGCGTCGGTAAGGCTTTTAAGAAAGCGGTTTTGCTCCCCGATACGATCCTCCTGCAACTTCAAGCGCCCGGAGGCGCGATTCAGGGCCGTTACCAAACCGCTGATTTCACTGCTGCCACGATAATCGGGCAAAGTTTCCCCACGGCGATTCGCCAGACTGGCCGCGAACTCGGCGGCCTGCGCCAAAACCTTAAGCGGGCGTGACAGCAGCAAAAACAGCACCACGAGGGCCAGCCCGATCGCCAGCGCAGCAAAAATCAGGCTGTTTCGCCACAGGTTCAGGCGCGCTTCAAGCAGACTGTCCAGGGAAATTTCGAGGCGCACCCAACCGGCTTCCTGGGCAATCGGCTCCCACCAGATCAGGGTCTGCGCAGCCCGCTCCAACTGCTTGCCGGGTGCCGGTACAAAAAAAGGCGGAACGTCACTTTTTTCCCTGAATATCTGGTAGTCGCTCCCCCGGCGCACGCCAGCCATGACCGCACCCTCTCCATTCAGCACATACAGGCCAAGCAAATTTGGCTGGCTAGCCAATTCGGCCAGAACTTCTTCAAGCTTCGCCCACTCGCCCTGCTCCGCCAAAGCCATGACCGCCATGCCCCGCGCCAGGGTTTGGGCTTGCTGAACGAGCAATTTCTCGCCCATCGCCGACTGCTCATAGGCGGTATAAGCGGTGTATACCGAGACCACCACGGCAAATAATAGTGAAAGGCCCAAAGCAATCTGGGCACTGAGCCGCTGCGGCAAAAAAGATGGCATGGCTAGCCTAGATTTGCGGCGCAATCTCATCCTGGAAGCGCTGGCGAATCTTGATCACCTCATCCCAACCGGCAAGAAAAGCTTCAACGCACATGGGGTCAAAATGCTTGCCCCGGCCATCCTCAAGAAACATACAGGCATCTTCCAGCGCCCAGGCTTTTTTATAGGGACGCTCTGAAGTCAGGGCATCAAACACATCGGCTACCGCCACGATGCGGCCAAAAATCGGGATTGCCTTGCCACTCAACTGCTGCGGATAGCCGGATCCATCATATTTTTCATGATGGGTTTTTGCGATCTCGGCACCAGCGCTGATAATTTCCGAATTGCTGTCCTTGAGCAACTCATAACCCAGGCTGGCGTGGCCTTTCATGATTTCGAACTCTTCATGCAGCAACTTGCCCGGCTTGAGCAAAATGTAATCCGGGATACCGATTTTGCCGACATCGTGCATCGGCGCCGCCTCAAGAATCAGGCGTTGCTGCTTTTCATCCATCCCGAGATTGCGGGCGATGATTTGTGAGTAGTAGGCCATGCGCTGAATGTGCGCCCCGGTTTCCGGATCACGAAACTCGGCAGCACGCGAAATGCGAAAAATCAACTCCTTCTCGCGCTCGCGAATTTCGCCAGTACGCTCAGCCACCATGGCCTCAAGATGCTTGGCACGATCGGCCAGGTAGCGTTGCGCCGAGCGCAAGGAAAGCAGGTTGCGCGTGCGCGCCGAAAACTCGGCACGATCAATCGGCTTGTTGAGAAAATCATTGGCGCCGCCCATCAAGGCTTCGTAGCGAACATCTTTTTGATCATTGGCCGTGACCATGATGACCGGGATTTCATTGCGCCCGCGCAAGGCACGAAACGCAGAAATAAATTGCAATCCATCCATGTCCGGCATCATGTAATCGACAATCACCATGTCCGGTTCATTGTTACGACACCATTCAATGGCCTTTAGCGGATTATCAAAAACCACCGGGTCGCAATCCCCCAGCTTGAGCACCAGCGCCCGAATCAGGGTCAGATTGATTTCACTGTCATCAATGATAAGTACGGTATTCATGGTTTTCCCGAACATCGAAGGGGCTAAAACAGCAGTATATAATGCGCCACCATGAAACTGCTTTTTGACCTCTTTCCCGTTATCCTCTTCTTCGCCGCCTTCAAATACTCCGAGAAAAACCCGGAGTTGGCGGCAAGCTGGGTTTCTTCAATTTTAGGGTCGGTTACGGTCGACGCCAAAATTGCCCCGATTTTATTGGCCACCGTCGTCGTCATCCTCGCCACGATCGCACAAATTGCCTGGGTCGCCTGGCGTCACGGCAAAGTCGACAAAATGCTCTGGGTCAGTCTCGGGCTGGTCGTTGTCTTTGGTGGCATGACGCTGATCTTCCAGAACGAAAGCTTTATTAAGTGGAAGCCGACCATCCTTTACTGGGTCTTTGCCGGCAGCATGATGTTCTCCGCCGTCGTTCTCAAAAAGAACGCCATCAAAGCCATGCTCGGTGAACAACTCAGCTTGCCGGAAGCCATCTGGAGCAAGGTCAATTGGGCGTGGATCGGTTTTTTTGCCACCATGGGCATCCTGAATTTGGTCATCGCCTACAGTTTCCCGACCGATGTCTGGGTCAATTTCAAACTCTTCGGCGGCATGGGGCTGATGCTGGTTTTCGTACTGGCCCAAGGTATGCTGCTCTCCAAATATGTTGAGGAAAAACAATAATGCTCTACGCCATCATTGCTGAAGACCGTCCCGGCACCCTGGAGCAGCGCCTCGCCGCCCGCCCCGAGCACGTCGCCCGCCTGCAAACCCTGCAAGCCGAGGCCCGCCTGATCCTGGCCGGCCCCTGCCCGGCCATCGACTCGCCCGATCCCGGCCCGGCGGGTTTTTCCGGCAGCCTGATCGTCGCTGAATTTGCCTCACTGGCGGCAGCCAAAACCTGGGCGGATGCCGATCCGTATATTGCTGCCGGGGTTTACGAAAGAATCACCATCAAGCCGTTCAAGAAAGTGCTGCCAACGTGAGTGCAGCGATGGTTGAAAAACTGCGTGAGCGACTGATGGCGCTGGAGCCGCTGACGCTGCTGATCGAAGATGAATCGCATCGCCACGCTGGGCACGCCGGCGCCAAGGAGGGCGGACACTACGAATTGCTGATTGTCGCCGAGTCTTTTGCCGGCAAAAACACCGTCGCTCGCCACCGCATGATTTACGAAGCAGCGGGTGAATTGATGCGTCACGGAATCCATGCGCTGAGCATCCGCGCTTTTGCACCCGGCGAAGTATAATCAGTCGGTTTTTATCTTTTACCCAAGGAATCGTCCATGTTGAAGCTTTCCCGTCTGGCCTCGCTGCTGGTCGCTGCCACCATTGTCTCTGCCCCGGTCTTTGCCCAAAACAAGACTGCCTTTGCCACGGTGAATGGCCAGGCCATCCCGCAATATGTCTATGACGCCTTTGCCGCCGAGCAAAAAGCTCAGGGCGCACCGGATTCGCCCGAACTGAAAAATGCCGTCAAGGAAGAGTTGGTTCGCCGCGAAATCCTGGTCCAGGAAGCCAAGAAAAAAGGCCTCGACAAGAAGCCGGATATGCTGGGACAAATGGAACTGGCCCGGCAGGCAGTCCTGATTCGTGCCTATCTGTCCGATTACGTCAAATCTCATCCGATCAGCGAAGCCCAACTCAAGGCTGAATACGATGTGGTTAAAAATGCTCAAGGTGGCACTGAGTACAAGGCACGCCACGTTCTGGTCGAGAGCGAAGAAAAGGCCAAAGAAATCATCGCCAAGCTCGACAAAGGTGAAAGCTTCGCCGAACTGGCCAAGCAATCCAAAGACCCAGGCTCCAAGGACAAGGGTGGCGAACTCGGCTGGAGCGCCCCATCCTCCTACGTCAAACCTTTTGGCGAAGCGCTGACGCAACTGAAAAAGGGTGAATACACCAAGACCCCGGTGCACTCGGATTTTGGCTACCACGTCATTCAGCTCGACGACTCCCGTCCGCTGAACCCGCCACCGTTCGAGCAGGTCAAGCAGCAACTGCAACAGCGCGCCAACCAACGGCAAATCGAAGATCTGGTTAAAGAATTGCGTGGCAAGGCGAAGGTTAACTGATCAAGTTTTTCACGGTAAAACGCCGACGCCCACAGAAAGCTCTGTGGGCGTTTTTGCAACTACCTCAAGGGTTCGATGGGATGCGCTGCCCACCCTTTAAATGCGCCAAGGAATCTTGGTTCGCATTTGTTGCAAAAAAGGCATCGAAGCAAAAATCTCCTTTATCTGCAAGACTGCCTAAGCCTGCTCGCTCATGCGACAATGCCCGCCTGATGGTGGGTTTTTTTGTTTTGGGGGCGTGTTTTGTTTGGTTTGAAAAATATCTTTGGCGGCAACAAGGCAGTGAAGGAATCTGATTCCGTAGTTGCTGCCATGCCGGCGCCGGCACCAGCGTTCCTGCAACGTGAAGCCGTTTTTGACCGCAAGAACCGCCCGAGTGGTCACATTTTTTTCCTTCAGGAAGAATCACCGCTGGCTACGGCGCCCACACTCCTGCAACGCATGCTGGATGAGAAATTGTTGGCGACACTGCTCTCCAGCCCGGATGCCTGGAATACCCAGCGCGCTTTTATTCCGCTAAGTTCGGCCTCGCTCTGGCATGCGACCATCGAGCGCCTGCCGGTCAACAACCTGATTTTGATGATTCAATTGGCCGAAGAGCAAGTTGATGCCGAGCAATTGCTCGAACGACTCAAGGATTTGCGCAACAAAGGTCTGAGCATAGGTATCGTGCGCCAGCCGCACCACCCTTGCTTTGGCCCCGCCATACAGCAAGCCGATTTTGCCATCATCGACGCAGCGACGACGGAGGCGGGTTCGGTACGTGATTTCTCGGCAGCGGTTCGTGCCAGCGAAAAGAAGACTCCCCTTGCGCTGATAGCTTTGGGTATTGAGACACTCGACGAGCACAATCTTTGCCGGACTTGGCACTTTGAGGGTTTTCACGGCGCCTTCGCCGCCAAGGGAGCGCCGCGCCCGGAGCAAACGCAGGCGGATCCGCACAAGGTACAACTGCTCAATCTCATGCGCCTGGTCCAAAGTGATGCAGAAAACAATGAGATAGCAGCAGGCCTGAAGCAGGATCCACTGCTGACTTTCCGCATTCTCCGCTATCTCAATTCGCCGGCACTGGGATTGAGTCACCGCATCGAATCGATCAATCAGGCCATTACCATTCTTGGTCGTCAGCGTCTGACGCGCTGGCTGGCAGTGCTTTTGTTCTCGGTACGCGAACCCGATTTCTCGGATTGGCTGCTGGTTGAAAGCGCCCTGACACGAGGCCGTTTGATGGAAGTCCTCGGCGCCGAAGTCATGCCGCATGAAGCCCATGATGCGCTGTTCCTGACCGGTATTTTCTCCTGTCTCGACCGCTTGTTGCGCCGCCCGATGGCAGAAGCACTTGCCATGCTGTCAATTTCGGATCACGTTGAGAACGCCCTGCTCAACGGCAGCGGCCCTTATGCCTCGCTACTGGCTTTGGCCAAGGCCAGCGAAACATTCGATCTTGAACGCATTTCCATTGCCGCCGAGTCCGCCAACCTGGAACCCGACAAGGTGAACCGCGCCCTGCTCGCCGCCACCGCCTGGGCCAGTGAAGTAACTGATCACTGGGAATAAACGCAGCACTCAGGCTTTGACCCTGATGCTTACGGTCAACGCCGAAAAATACCCTATTTTTTCTTCATGCCCACCCGCTTATTTCACCTCACCTTCGCACTGTGCAGCCTTTGGCTGTGCCTGAGCGCCAATGCCGCCCAATCGATCCAGACCTGGATCGACATGGCGCTGCCCGGATCAACACTGCGCCTGCCGGCAGGGGAATATAGCGGCCCAGGCGTCATCAACAAGCCGCTGACACTGGAAGGCGGTGGCCAGGTAACGATTCAAAATAGTGGCAAAGGCACGGTGTTGACCGTGCATGCCGACCATGTCACCCTGCGCGGCCTGATTTTGCGCGGCAGTGGCGACTCACACGACGCCATCGACGGCGGCATCATGGCCGAAGGCAAGGAATTGCTGATTGAAGACAACGTACTGGACGATGTGCTGTTCGGTATCTCACTGCATCGCACCACGCAAAGTATCGTGCGCGGCAACCGCATCCGCTCGCGTGGCGACGATTCTGCGGATCGTGGCGATGGTATCCGGCTCTGGTACAGCACCGGTAACCGGATCGAGAACAACGATATTGCTCATATTCGTGACATCACAGTCTCCAATTCACCGCGCAACCGTTTTATCGGCAACCGAATTGAAAACAGCCGTCGCGCCTTCAATCTGCTTTTTTCGCACCGCAGCCTGATCGAAAATAACGTGCTGAACAAAAACTCGACCGGCATCATCGCGCTGAATTCGGATGGCCTTCTGATCCGTGGCAACCGCATCATGCACGCCATGGATGCTTCGGGTGCCGGCATCGCCCTCAAGGAGACGGCGGCGGCGCTGGTCATCAACAATGAAATCATCCACTGCGCGCACGGCATCATGGCCGATTCGCCACTGACTCCCGCCGCACGCCTGGTTTTTTACGGCAACAATATTGCCCACAATATCACCGGAATTTATCTGTACGGCCCCAAGGGCGGTCATCTGGTCATCAATAACAACTTTCAAAGCAACCTGTGGCCGGTTGCCATTATCGGTGATGGCAACCCGATGGATGATTACTGGAACGGCAACGCCTGGGACAACTACGAGGGATTCGACCGCGACCATGACGGCATTGGCGACTTCCCACACGAGGTTTATGCCTATGCCGACCGTATCTGGATCGAAACACCGGAGACCAAGTTTTTTCGCAATTCGCCAGTGATGGAACTGCTCGATTTCCTCGAACGCCTGGCCCCATTTTCAACGCCCAGCCTGATCCTGCGCGATGAACGGCCGCGCATGAAAACCGGCAACTAAGCACGCAAAGAGTTCACAGCTGATATTCGTCGCCCCCCCCTTGCATCGCCATATCAACCACACGGCGACTCAGGTGAGAGGCGAACAGCGCAATGAAATCGTAGTCGTAGCGGCGCAAATAAGTGCCGCGACGCAGGGCTAGTCGGGTTGTGTTGGATTCAAAAAGATGCGCCGCCTCCATCGCCACCAGGCCGCTGTCGCGCTGCGCGTCGTAAGCCAGCGCCGAAATGATGCCCAGCCCCAAACCCAGACTGACATAGGTTTTGATCACATCGGCATCAAGCGCAGTCAGCGCCACATTGGGCGTTGCACCAATCCGCTCAAAGGCACGGTTAATCCGTGAGCGCCCGGCAAACGCGGTGTCGTAGGTAATCAGCGGCCATTTGGCCAACTCGTTGAGCGACAAGGGCTGGTGTTTGAGAATGGCGTGCCCCTCCGGGGCGATCACGCAATGGCTCCACTGGCGCACCGGCAAGGTGATCAGTTGCGAATACTGGTCGAGCGCTTCGGTCGCAATGCCCAGATCGGCATCGCCATTGACCACCCATTCAGCAATCTGCGTCGGGCTGCCTTGGTGGAACTCCAGCTTGACATTGGGGTGCTGGGCGATGAAATCGCGCACCACCAGCGGCAAGGCGTAGCGTGCCTGGGTGTGGGTCGCGGCAAGCACCAATCGCCCACTCGTGCCGCCAGCAAAATCAGCACTGGCGCGTTTGAGATTTTCCGCCTCGCGCAAAATCTGCTCGGCAATCCTCAACACCGCCTTACCTGGTTCAGTCACCCCGGTAAAGCGCTTGCCGGTACGCTCAAAAATGGTGATGCCCAACTCATCCTCCAGCAGTTTGACCTGCTTGGAAATACCGGGCTGTGAAGTAAATAAAGTCTCAGCCGCCTCGGAAACATTGAGCCCTTGACGCTGGATTTCGAGGATGTAACGCAGTTGTTGGAGTTTCATCTCAATGAGCTCAATAACTTTTTAACCCTTTCAGGAAAAACCTGAATTTGGTCGAAACTAAGATGCGGAAGACGTTCTTCGATCAAGCTCAACACAGCTTTCGCTTGTTCCAGATCACGCGGCTTTTTAATAGCATCTCGGTCGTCCTTTTGAGATAGGTAAGTCTTGAATAAAACAAAGGCTCGCGGGTCAGTCGTTGTCATTTCAGCCATGTGGCCATTGACGCCGACAACAAGCTGCTTGAATTTTGGGGCGCTTAAAAGCCAATCCATATTGACAATTTTACAAGCCCAAAAATCATCCTCAACTTTTCTCAGCTGTTGCTTTTCATGGTCATCAAAGAAGGACGCCGGGCGCCGCTTAATCAGGTCAATCATGTAACCCTCGCTATTGGCAGCACGATAGGATTCATCATCCAGCACCGAAAATGTTTTATCCACTTTTTTCAGTATCCCGATCAAACCCTTGGTGTTGAAATCCGGATCTTTGCTGACTAATGACAGATGCTTTCTCGAATCCCAAAGCAAATCAAAATCTTTTGTAGCAGTAATGTCTCCAGAGAGATAAACGCCAGCCTGGGTCTCGTAGGCATAGAGTGAATTCGTCCCAATCACCAGAAAATGATCAGCGATCCCCGCGTTGGCAAGTGCATTTAAAACGGCAATGACGGTGTTGGGCGTACGACCAATCCGTAAAGCAAAATTGACGCGCTGCTGTTTCTTCATGGCCTCACGCAGTGCTTTTAGTCGCTCGGTGGATTCAGCCTTGTTTCGCTTGAATTCAGTAATGATGTGCTCTGTATCCGGCGAGCGACAACCCAAGCTCTTTTCAATGCCATTAAGCTCCTTAATCAGATACTCAGTCTTTGCCGCACCCGTTTTTCGCCAATACATACTGCCCGTATATTTAGCCCCTCGCCGCTCTGCATCCTGTAGCACCCCCCAGAGCTGACCTGCATCAATGAACTGCTTGGTCGATATTTCGCTAATATCTTGAAACATATAGTTTTTCAGGAAAAATTTAATTGCCTAAATTTTATCCTGAAAACATCATTGATTCATACACTTAGAACACAATTTTGGCAGTGGCGTAATCACTCTTGAGTCAGCAAGATGCCATTGGCGCCGGAAACTGCAAACCACTTCCCATGCAATTTATAACTTAAAGATATAACAATCTAACTTAATATTCTTTTTCTTTCAAATTGGCGCTTGTTACGATGCGCGCCATGGACATTTTCTACACTCTTTCAGGCTTTGCGGTTGGCGCCATTGTTGGCCTCACCGGCGTTGGTGGCGGCTCGCTGATGACCCCCTTGCTGGTGCTCGTTTTTGGCGTACCGCCCGCTACCGCCGTTGGCACCGACCTGCTGTATGCCGCGCTGACCAAGGCCGGCGGCACCGTGGCGCATGGCAAAAAGGGCCATATCGACTGGAAAATTACTGGCCGCCTGGCGCTTGGCAGCATCCCGGCAGCTGCCATCACGCTTTATGCACTGTCGCAACTGCCCAAGGGTAATAACCTGATTGGCGAGCTGATCTCACACGGACTTGGCTTTGCCCTGGTACTTACCGCCATCGCCATTCTCTTTGGCCGGCGCTTGCGTGAGTACGCGGCCAAGCACGACGACTCGGCGCTACGTCAACACTATCTGGGCAAGATCACGGTGGCAATCGGTGCCATTCTCGGCATACTGGTCACCATCTCCTCAGTCGGGGCCGGTGCGCTGGGCGTAGCAGCTCTCTTCTTCCTCTACCCCAAGTTGCCAACCATCAAGATTGTCGGTTCCGATGTTGCCCACGCGGTACCGCTGACGCTGGTTGCCGGCCTCGGCCACTGGTTGCTGGGCAGTGTCGACTGGGCGCTACTTGGCGCTTTGCTACTGGGCTCGCTACCCGGCATCTGGCTCGGTACGCAGGTCTCCGCAAAAATCCCCGAACACGTTTTACGCCGTCTGCTGGCCTCCGTACTGGTCATCATCGGCAGCAAATTGATCATCGCCTAAGGAAAAATCATGTACCAATACGATGCTATCGACCGTCAATTGATCAATCAGCGCGTCGCTCAATACCGCGACCAAGTCAGCCGCTGGAAATCCGGCGAGATGACGGACGACGAGTTCCGTCCGCTGCGCCTGCAAAACGGCCTTTACTTCCAGCGCCACGCGCCCATGTTGCGTATTGCAGTACCTTACGGCTTGATGAATTCGTCCCAGTTGCGCCAGTTGGCTTTCATTGCCCGCACATACGACAAAGGTTATGGCCATTTCACGACGCGCCAGAACATCCAGTTCAACTGGCCGAAAGTCGAAGACACGCCGGAAATTCTCGCCCATCTGGCCGAGGTCGACATGCATGCCATTCAGACCTCCGGCAACTGCGTGCGCAACATCACGACCGACCAATACGCCGGTGTCGCTGCCGATGAGTTGATTGACCCGCGCCCGCTAGCGGAAATTCTGCGCCAGTGGAGCACCTTCCATCCGGAATTCGCTTTTCTGCCGCGCAAATTCAAGATTGCCATCTCCGGCACCCGGGAAGACCGGGCGCTAACCTGGTTCCACGATGTCGGCCTGCATTTGCAGGTGGAAAATGGCGAAATCGGCTTCCGCGTTTTGGTCGGTGGCGGGCTGGGGCGCACCCCAATTCGCGGCCAGGTACTGCGCGAATTCCTGCCCTGGCAACATCTGCTGAGCTATTGCGAGGCCATTCTCCGCGTTTATAACCTGGAAGGCCGGCGTGATAATGCGTACAAGGCACGCATCAAAATTCTCGTTCAGGCACTGGGGATCGAGGCTTTTGCTGAACGGGTTGAAGCCGAATGGGCACAACTCAAGGACGGCCCCGCAACCATCACACAAGCTGAATTTGACCGGGTTGCCGCGCACTTCGCGCCCCCCGCCTACAGCGCTCAGGAAGCGATTGACTTGCCTTTAGAAAAAGGCTTCAAAAACTGGGTTGACCGTAACACTTCAGCCCACAAGCAACCGGGTTACGCTGCCGTCACCCTGTCGCTCAAGAAACATGGGGTTCCGCCTGGCGACCTGACGGCCGAGCAGATGGAAGCGATTGCCGACCTTGCCGATCAATTCAGCTTCGGCGAGTTGCGTATCAGCCATGAGCAAAACGTCATCCTGGCCGATGTCAAAAATTCTGATCTGCACAGCGTCTGGTTGCTGGCTAAAAAGAACGGTCTGGCAACGCCCAATCTCGGCCTGCTGACCGGTCTTATCTGCTGCCCTGGCGGCGATTTCTGCGACCTCGCCAATGCGCGTTCGATCCCCATCGCCCAAGCCATTCAAGCGCGTTTCGACGATCTGGATTATCTCTTCGACATTGGCGATATCGACGTCAACATTTCCGGTTGCATGAACGCCTGCGGTCATCATCACGTCGGTCATATCGGCATCCTCGGGGTCGACAAGAATGAGGCGGAGTTTTATCAGATCACCCTTGGCGGTCGTCAGGGCAACGACGCGCAGCTTGGCAAGGTAATTGGTCCGGCACTGTCAGCCAGCGAAGCCCCGGGTGCGATTACCCGGATTATCGATGTCTATCTCAAGCAGCGCCATGCCGATGAGCGCTTTATCGACACTTTTGATCGCATCGGCATCGCCCCGTTCAAGGAGCGCGTCTACGAAGGCCGCACTCATGTCACCTCAAAACTTGATTTGCTGGAGGCCGCATAATGGCGCAACTGATCAAAAACCAAACTGTTACGGTCGACGGCTGGAAAACGCTGGAAATTGCCGCCAATGAAGCAGCGGAAACCATCGCCCTGCCCTCAGGCGACGTAATTTTCCCGCTCCCCGTCTGGCAGGTGCGCAAGGCTGAAATCATTTCAACCCACAAACGCATTGGCTTGTTGCTGCAGCCTGGCGATTGCATCAAGGACATTGCCGCCGATCTCGATTATTTCATTGTGATCGCCGTCAATTTCCCCAAATTTGTCGATGGGCGAGGCTATTCGATCGCCAGCCTGCTGCGCCAGCGCTACCAATTTGAAGGTGAGTTGCGCGCCGTTGGCGACGTCCTGCACGATCAGCTATTCTTCATGGCGCGCGTCGGTTTTGACAGCTACGCCCTGAAGGATGGCAAGAACGTGACGCACGCCCTGAAAGCCGGCTTTTCGCCCTTCAGCGACAGCTATCAGAATGCAACCAATCAACCCCTGCCCTATTTCCGCCGCCGCGCCGCCTGATCACTTTATGACCGCCAAGCTACTCAACATTACCCCTGAACTCACCGCCAGCGTCGCCGCCAAAAGCAGCGCCGCCAAAGCGCTGCTCGCCGACATCGCCGCCAACTGGTCACCCGCCACCTTTGCCAACAGTCTGGGCGCCGAGGATATGGTGCTTACCGACCTGATCCTCAAGGCCAAGCTGAACATCAGTATCTTCAGCCTCGACACTGGCCGTCTGCCGGCTGAAACCTACGAGTTGATGGCGGCGGTCGAAAAGCACTACAAGCACAAGCTGACCGTTTTCTTCCCACGCGCCGACGATGTGGAGTTGTATGTGCGCAACCAGGGAATCAACGGCTTTTACGAATCCGTCACCCTACGCAAAGCCTGTTGCGCCATCCGCAAGGTTGAACCGCTGAAACGCGCCTTGGCCGGCAAACGCGCCTGGATTACCGGGATGCGTGCCGAACAGGCGGCGACGCGCGGCAATCTGGCGATCCGCGAATACGACGAAGGCAACGGGCTGGAAAAATTCAACCCACTCGCCGACTGGTCGGAAAAGGAAGTCTGGACCTATATCAAGCAGCATGCCGTGCCGTACAACGCGCTGCACGACAAGTTTTACCCCAGCATCGGCTGCGCACCCTGCACGCGCGCCATTTCGCTCGGCGAAGATGTGCGTTCAGGCCGCTGGTGGTGGGAAGACCCAACCTCCAAAGAGTGCGGGCTGCACGTTAAATAAGAGGAAAAAGCAGGTTGACCGTGGTGCCACTGCCATCTGGCAAGGCATCCAGCCAAATCTTCGCCCCGTGCTGATCGGCCACCTCTTTGACGATAGCCAGTCCCAGGCCATTGCCTTCACTGGCTTGGCCGGCGAGGCGCGCATAAGGCTCAAAAACCTTGTCGCGCATCGCCTCCGGAATCGCCAACCCGGCATTGGCGATAGTGAACAGCCAGCCCTCCGCCTGACGGGCCAGCGTGATGTGGATCGTGCTATCGGGGTTGCCGTAGCGCGAAGCATTGTCGAACAGGTTGCGGAATAACTGGTGCAGCTTGAGTTCATCGCCCTGCACGCAAGCCTCTGAAAGATCCAGGCCACTGGCTTCAATCACCTGCCCACGCGTGGCAAATACGGCCTCTTGCTGGGCGATGATTTCCTGCAAAATTTCCGGCAGACAAATCCGTACCAACGCCTCCCGATCAACCCCGCTTTGCGTGCGACTAAGAACCAGCATCTGATTGGCCAGCCGCAAGCTTCTATCCAGCCCCTTGATCAGGTTTTTGGTCGAACGTTGGCGCTGTTCGTCGGTCTCCGCCCGCACCAGATTGTCGGCATGAATCTTCAGCGCGGCGAGCGGTGTGCGCAACTCATGCGCCGCCGCATCGGTAAACCGCCGCTCCCGTGCCAAAGCTTCCTTGATGCCGGCCAGCAAGGCATTCAGCGCCTTGATCACCGGCGTCATCTCGCGCGGCACGTCGTCAATGCGAATTTCCGACAGTGATTGCGGGCTGCGTTTGCCGATACCTTCGGCCAGTTCGGTCAGCGGATTCAGGCCAAAGCGTACAACCAAGTTGGCGACCAGCAACAAAGCCAGCGAGCCGATGATCAGCGGCGTCATCACTGCCATAGCCAGATCATGAGTCAATTCATCACGAATTTCGTCCTGCTCGGCCACCTGAATCCAGGTTTCGCCGGAATGCAGGGTAAAGACCTCCCATTGCTTCTCCGCCACTTCCTGCTGCGAGAAGCCCGGGCGCCATTCCCCCAAAGGCTTGTCGGGTGCCGAATACGAGCGCGCCAAGAGCGTGCCGTCATCGTGCCAGACCTGAAAAGCGATTTTCGCCTCATAGGAATGCCCCAACTCGTTTTGCTCAGAATGGGGCAAAGCCTCCAGCGCCTGCGGTAATTTGATGATAATTGGCGCGTTGACCGTTGCCCCGGCCACCTGATTCGCCACCAGCGCCTCGATAATGCGCGCTGAGGTCGCCAATCGGGCGCCAAACACCTCATCCGCCTCGTGACGGCTGACGCTGTAGCTGGAATAAGTGGTGTAGCCGAGAATCACCACGAGGGCGATCAGCAGGCTGGCAATCAGGCGGCTGCGAATGGAGCTGAAAAAGGCAAATTTCACCTTATTTCTCCGCCTTCAGCGCCGGATCAAGCTGATACCCCACCCCGCGTATGGTCTTGATAATTTCCGGGTAAAGTTTTTTGCGCAAGTGGAAGACATGCACATCAATCGAGTTGCTTTCGATGTCGCCTTCAAAACCATAAACCGCAGCCTCCAGTTGGCCGCGACTCAATATCTGGTTCGGCACCTCAAGCAGCTTCCTGAGCAGCATGAATTCACGGCGCAGCATGCTGACTGACTCGCCATCGAGCGACACCGAATGCGAAGACAGATCCAGCACCAGCCGACCGAACTTGATCTGATTACTCGCTACACCCATGCGCCGCCGCTCCAGCGCATTGATTCTCGCCAGTAACTCATCCAGCTCAAAAGGCTTGATCAGATAATCATCAGCCCCGAGATTGAGGCCGGAAACGCGGTCGCGCGAGCCATCGCGGGCGCTCAAAATCAGCACCGCCGTCTGGCTCCCGCCCTCGCGTAAGTGCCGCAATACCTCAAGGCCATCCATGCCGGGCAGGCCGAGATCAAGAATAATCAGGTCGAAATTGCCTTGTTGCGCCGCTGCCAGCGCCAACTTGCCGTCACGCTCCCATTCGTGGGCGTAGCGGGCGTTTTCCAGTGCATCGCTAACGCCGCTACCAAGCAACTCATCATCTTCGACCAGCAGAATTCTCATTTTCTAACTAACTTTGGCTAGGTACGTTCTAAGGATGGAACTGTTTTGCTGGCTTGCATATGGTGCTTCTCTATTAATGATGTTGAGTACAATTTTTTCGGCCTGAGCTATCTCTATCCGAAAAGCAAACCACTCGACTCCCATCGAAATAAATTTTCGAAAACTCTACCTAGCCAAACTGCTATGTCGCAACTTTAACCGCGATTAGGCCTTCAGTATTTAAAGCGATTTCGCGCTCGTGTTTTTGCTGGTTCGAATAGTAAACATTATATTTTTTTATATTTGCCGCCAATACTGTACGATTTTTTTTATTAAACCAGTGCTGCGATAGATAGTGCTGATTTGCAAATTCACGGGCAACATCTACCGATGTTGACCACGCCTGTCCAAATCTTTGGTTTTCAAATTCAGATAGATCGCAACCTCTAAAAACAGGAATTATGTCTTTTAAGGTATGAATATCATTCGGCTGAATTACATGACGAAGGACTACCTTTGGATACCACGCCTCGTTTGCTTGGTACACGTATAGAGAATGAATTCCACCTTCAGCAAATGAGGAAAGCGCGTGCCTTACTGAATCCAGAAAATCATAGAGATGTTCGCAAATAGATGAACTATTCAACCCAATAAAAATTTTATTGACTTCATGACGTGACTTTCCGTTTATCACAGCTACGCCTAACTCGTTAATAGCTATTATGGAATAATTGGAATGTGCAATTAATGGCTCAGATTGAATTTTTTCTTCGAGATGTTGAGTGTCAATGTACATTTTCTCACTGAGCAGGTTGAGGACGCTCTCTGATAACTGTTGAACCATACATCAATCCCGACGGGCTAAGTGGAAAGCAAAAAAAGTGAATTTACGTCGAATTTTTTCAAACCATATTTTTTGCATATATGCTCACGTGTTGCTATCAATGGCTTATTAACTAATTTTAGAATTAGAATAACTCACTCTGATTTATGTATTTATGTATATTTTTTGGGACTTTCTTTTTCCCAAAATGTAGTTCCATGATGTCGGTAACATCTTCAGCACGGAGTAAAGATAATGGTAGAGCTTCATTACCAGAAAATCTCGCCCAATTCCATCGATCTGCAAAACGTTCGACCAGATCAATCGACATAGGCAAGGCTTCGTTTCCGGAGAGAGAGAACCAATCCCATCTGTTTTCATAGCGTTCTATCAACTCAAACGACCACGGCAGACCTCTGTTTTTAGACATATACGACCAATCCCATCGGTCTTCATAGCGTTCGATCAATTCAAGCGACCACGGCAGGGCATCGTTGTTGGAGAGCGTCACTGACTCAACAAACCCTTTCTTACCCCCGACAAATATATTCTCTGGGCTTCCCCAAATCCAATAATTCTCAAACTGTTTGATGAGCTCGAGCGACCAAGGTAATTCTGTATTCCCAGAAAGCCCTGTCCATTGCCATTGATGCCTCGTTGGTGATCGTAAATCACGAGATTCTGGGGGTGCTACCGGCAGTGGGTTTGGGTGACAACCGGATAAGCACGGTGCAAAGTATTGGATCAGCTCTAGTGACCAAGGTAGCGCTCTATTTCCGGAGAGAAATCTCCATTTCCAGCGATCTTTATATCGTTCGATCAATTCAAGCGACCAAGGGAGACTTCTGTTAGTGGTGAGACTTGTCCAACACCAGCGATCTTTATAGCGCTCGATCAACTCAAGACTCCAAGGTATTTCTGTATTCTTAGAAAGCTGTCTCCAAACCCATTGATCTTCATAGCGCTCGATCAATTCTGGCGACCATGGCAAGCTATTGTTAATGGAGAGACTTAACCAAAACCAGCGATCTATATAGCGTTCAATCAGTTCAACCGACCAAGGCAATGTCCTTCGCGAGAGAGATTCCCAATCCCATCGGTCTTCATAGCGTTCGATCAACTCTAGCGACCAAGACATGCCTCGATTAGAGGTGAGATCCCTCCAGTGCAAGTGCTCTTTAAAGAGTTCGATCCGTTCAACCGACCAATGAATGCTTTTGTTTGCCGAAAGTGATAGCCAGTGCCACTGGCGCTTAAAGCGCTCGATCAATTCATCCGACCAAGGCAGCGCCTCATTCCCGGAGAGTGAGCACCAAGACCAATTTTTTTTGAATTGTTCAATCAGATCACCATCTAGTATCTGCCTCCGCGAAAGAACAATGGCTATTTTTTCTGAGGGAATCCGCTTGAGGACGGTGACAAGCCGCGTACGCTGAATATCATTATTTAGCTGAGCGGCAATAGCTAGTTGCCTGCTTGCAACTTGAACTAACGCTGGATAATTTGTTGTTTGGGTGGTGAGCGCGTTGCGGTCCATTTCAGTTTGGCTCATCGGAATCCGATTTCGTCAGTCTGCTCGGCAACGATATTCGCCACGATCCTGGCCAGTTCTTTTTCCAGAGCCTCTCCCTGCTGCTCAAAGAAGCTCTGCCATTCTGTCTCAGTAGAACCAGCAGCTTCCACCAGTTTGGCGCCATCGCTGTTTTGCAAAGCGATTAGTTCGGCAACCTGTTTGGCAATGGCGTACTCCATTTCGGCTACAGCCGCCTTCAGCGCTTCGGCCTCGCTCAATGTGTTTGATCGGGTTCCCGGTATGCCACCCGCAATGAGCACCTCATGGATTTCACGCACTCTGTCCAAATCATTGCCCTTGTAGGCATCCTGTAACTCAACAAACACACGGTGAGCAGCTTCTTTGTTTTCGTCGGGTACTTTGTCTGGATGGCAAAGGCTACAAGCTTTGCGATAGAGATATTTTAATTCCCGCTCCTCCTCGTCATCGAGTTTGGGCAAGGGCTCAGATTTTTGCAGTTCTTCGTGATGGTGAGAATAGTCTTGGTAGGCATCCTCGGCCTCCTTCGCTTCTGCTTGCGCTTCGTCGCGTTCCTTGCCGATCTTCCGTTCTGCTGCGAGTAGACGGGCGAGTTCGGCACGTGCCTTGAGGACGCGCTGAATCAGGTCGCCCAGAGCGTCGTCGTGTCGCCGATTGAAAGCAATCAGGCGGCGTTCAAGTTCAGCCTTTTCGTCAGTAAGCGACTCAAGGCGCAGTTCCAAGGTTTCGAGGAGGAAACGCAAGCGGGGAATATCGGCGTATCCTGCTGCTACCAAGGCGGTCGCCTTGCGGAGGTAGGCCTCAATTTCTTCAAGTGCTAATCGGTATTCACCCTTATCAAGAGCCGTGACGATTCTGGATATCTGGAGAATTTCAGCAACGGGGCGCAATTTACGAACATGAGCGGCAACATCATCTTGCTCGCCCAGCAAAACCAGATTGCGAATCATCTCCAGTCGGCGTCGTGCAGCGTCGGCATCGGCAACCACAGGGGTTCCGTGACCGGTGCGAACAAGAAGACTATCGAAAGTATCGAGGTATTTACCAGCGAAGTCTGTCGAGTCGGTAACGACCGTGATGTTTTCGTCGTTGCTGCGGGCCTTGTGACTCCAGTTGTAGGAACCGGTAATCACCGTACTGCTATCAATGACGCAGAATTTATGGTGCATGGTTGGCTCGTCGCGGCTTCCAGGTGGCAGAAAGATGACCTTGCCGCCGAAATTGCTGAGTTTCTGGAAATTCAACCCGCCGGGCCCTTGATTAATCTCGTCGCCGATTAAGGCGATTGATACCTTTATTCCTGAGCGGGCTTTCTTGCAGAGCACCTCGAATATGTCCCGGTCTGTAAACCAGGCTATTGCGGCCACAATGTCGGATTGGGCTTGCTCAAGGTGATTGATGATCACCTTGTGAATGTTTGAAAAATGAGCTTTGAGTTCCATGCCAATAGTCTATCAGGCTAATGATCTTGACTCGGCAGAATTGACTGATGCTGAAACGGTAGGAATGGAGGAATGAGAACTCTGGCGACGCTGCATAATTCGGCATTCCAGTAAGGAAGCGCTGATTTATTCAGGAAATGTGATTCCCGCGTAGGCGGGAATCCATAAAAATTACCAAACTGGGTTCCCGCCTACGCGGGAACGACGACTTAATCAGCAACTCCCAGAATTTAACATTGCCTTTATTTTCTCTTTTTAGCAATCTTCGCCAGCAGTTCATTAATTTCCTTGCGCCGACCTTCATCCGCCAAGGGCCGCGCCTCACGCGGTGGTGCTGCCAGCGCCTTCTTCGCCGCCTTTTCGGCACCATCCAGATCGCCCTTGCGGAACAGATAATCAGCGTAAAAATAATTCGGATCAATCCCGTTCGGGTTCTGCGCCAGACCCTTGTTCAAAAATTCAAGCGCCAGTTTGTCATCGCCAAACCCGATCGGCCAGCCAGGCACCTGATAGTACAGCGAACCTAGGCTGGTGTAAGCCGAGCCATCAAGCGCCTTGGGGTCAATCGCCAGCGCATCTTCAAAGGATTTCTTGGCATTCTTGGCCAGGCCCAGTGCACCCAAACCGCCCTTGGCCCCGGCATAACTACTCTCGATGATGCCGTGCCAGATGGCAGCCGGCGCATCTTTCGGGTTTTTTTCCTTGATGCTGGCGGCCTCTTTGGCCAGTTGTTCGTAAGCTGCCTCCTGCTCCTTCTCCGGCGCGCGATACTTGATCTTCTCCCAGGCGCTACGCACCCGCACCACGTCTTCGGCGACATCAGCCAAAGCCGCGTTACCCAAAATTGCTAACACCAGCGCTATAAAAAATTTATTCATATTCACCTCAAAATTACTTAAAAATTAGTTCGGCAAAAAACGCTTGATTGTTGCCAGTTGCTTACCGATGGCCTGATCGGTCACTTGATGGCGCAGGCGATTCATAAAAACGTAAAACCTCTCCGGCCAGCCGACCACGCATTCGTTTTTTGGGCCGGCTAGAAACTCAACAAATGCCTGCGCAACAACGGCTGGATCATCGGCCTGCGTCTTCAGTGCCTCGTTCATTGCATCAACCGCTGAGGTGTTGATGCTGGTTTTGGTCGCCCGTGGGGCGAAGTAACGCACGCGCACCGCGCTGTCCGACAACTCGCGGCGCAAGGCCTGAGTGAAACCACGCAAACCAAACTTGGTCGCGCAGTAGGCGGCAAAACCGGGGTAGCCAATATCGCCGAAAGCCGAGCCGATGTTGACGATCTGCGCACTGGATTGCGCTTGCAGCATGGGGAGAAATTTCTGGCTGAGCAGGATGGGCGACAACAGATTGGTCGTCATCAAGGCTTCAACCTGCGCCGCTGGCTGCGTGCCAAAGGCGTGGAATTCGCTCAAACCGGCGTTGTTGATCAACAAATTAATGCCGCCCGAAACTGCCTGCGCGCCTTTTAGCGTGGCTTCCCGACCTGCTTCGCTAGCCAGATCGGCAGCAACTATTTCAATCGCCAGATGCGCATGCTGCGCCAGCAACTTTTGGCGCAACGCAGCCAATTTGGCGGCATCGCGCCCGACCAGCAGCATTGCGCTGCACGAGGGCGCCAGCGCCAGTGCCAGCGCCTGGCCAATCCCGCCAGCAGCGCCGGTCAGGGCGAGGCGGTAAGATTTTTCGGCGCTGCTCATGCCGCTACATCCGAACGCGGCAGCGAACGATAGATATCGCCATAAAGACGATACATCGCGTTGGCGGAATGGATGATGTCGGCCTGATCGTTACGGTCAACGACGGAATTCATCAGTTTTTCAAAGAACACCACATGCTCAAGATCGAGACTGCCATGCGAGACCAGATAGCTGAAGGCATTGGCCGGCAGGCCGAGCTTTTCACGAATGATCGCTGCGGCATTGGTGGCAATGGCCGTGCTCGTTCCTTCCAGCACATGCACCATGCCGAAAAAGGCCAGCGGGTTGCCACGATCAATCTGGTGGTAGGCATAGGCCACCATCACTTCAGTTGCCAGCGCCGGTTGTGAGGCGCGCACCGCCTCGGGATCGCCACCGCAGGCAGCGATGTCGTTCAAAATCCACTCCTCGTGGCCGATTTCTTCTTCGATGTAATGCGCAATCGACTTGCGCAGGCCAGCGTAGCGCTCCGGCAAACGGCTGCCGCAAGCCATCAGTAAAGGCGTTGTATGTTTGACATGGTGGTAAGCCTGGGTCAAAAAGGCAACGTATTGGGCCAGCGTGATACGGCCTTGCAGCGCATCGATAATGATCGGGATGGCAAACAGTGACTGACGACCAATCTCGGTAGATTCCTGTAATTGCTTGAAAAACATCATGACTCCTGGGTTATCTGAGTAAAACGCGAGGCAATTGCCTCGCGCCGAGGACGACCGTTATCGGTCGCCAAACCGTTTGCCTTGGTAAATCCTTCGCTGCAAATCACCCATTGGCCGATCTGCGCATAATCCGGCAGGCGCGCATTGATTGCGCCAACCAGGCTATCCAGCGCCGCCTGATCAACAGCGGCACTTCTCGGCACCAGCACCGCACGCAGTTGCGCCTCGCCGTCGCCAATAACCACCACCTGCGCCAGCAAGCCACTCTCCATCAGCAACCCTTCCGGCCACTCGGGAGAAACATTGCGCGCAAATGAAGTGATCAGGACATTCTTCTTGCGTCCGGTAATGCGCAAAAAACCATCGCTATCGATTTCACCGAGATCGCCCGTCGAAATCCAGGCCTGCGCTGCCAAAGGCGGTTCACCCAGCAGGCCGGCATAACCGCGGCCCTGAATCTCGATTTCGCCATCCGCCGCCAGTCGCGCCTTGACGCCCGGTAAAGTCTTGCCAACGCTGCCCAGCCGGTTTGCAGCCGGCGTATTCAAACTCACTACCGAAGCGCATTCAGACAGCCCATAGCCTTCAAAAACCGGCATCCCGACTTGCGCAGCCCGCTCAAGCACGCGGACTGGTGTTACGCCACCACCGACCGCGACAAATTTTAGCGAGGCCAGCCGAGGATCAGCCGGGCTCGCCTGCCAGACCAGCGCCTGCAACATTTGTGGCAGCAGAATCAGGCTTTCGGCCTGGTGCTGGGCGATCGCGTTCAGGCAGCGCTCGGCATCAAAATGACTCGATCCGCTCAGGCCAATCTCACCCAGCGGCGGAACAATGCACTCCGCCCCCAGCATCAGCGGCACATAAATCCCCGCCACGTTTTCCAGCAACACCGCCAGCGGCAGCAAACTCAGATGTTTTTTCACGCCCAGCTTGCCCAGCACCTCGGCCAGACTTTTGACCGTCGCCATTTGCTGTCCGGCGGTCAGGCAGACGCCTTTTGGATTACCGGTTGTGCCAGAGGTAAAAGTGATTTTTTGTGTGCCGGGCGGCAAGACTACTGGCGCTTTTGCCACCACTTCGGGCAAATAAGGAAAAACCCGACGCACCGGCACAATCCCGCCGTTGTAAAAAACCTGCGTCATGCCGGTCGCAGCAACCAGATGAATGACCTGTTCAGACGAAAAAAATGCCGGAATCGGCACCGAACAATGCCCCGAACGCAACATCGCCAGATCAGCCAAAACCCATTCAGGCGAGTTGTCTCCGACCAGGCCAATCGGCACCTGCGGATCATGCTCGCCCAGCATCTGAAGCATTTCCGCCAGACGCATCTCCATCTCAAGCGGCGTGAAATGGCGGCCAGCACCATCACTTAGCGCCCGGCCTTGATGGCTGGGAATCTCCAACAAA
>JAQTZQ010000020.1 GCA_028687645.1 Rhodocyclaceae bacterium | reverse complement strand
AGTCAACTAATCTTAACGCAAGCTTAAAGCCAAGACGGGTTTCCGTTACTTGTTGAGTCCGCCTACCGAAGATATTTTCAGCCCAAGTTAAAGCATCCTTGGCATAACCCATATTGGTTATTCTTTCAATTTTTGTTATGCACTGAGCGATACTTAAGGAACTGATGTATCAGAGTTTATCGTGTAGGCGTTGCGGCGGGTATCAGCCTAACCAGTCATTCAAATGGGTGCTGATAAAGACAGGCGACCGTCCGCTCATGGCCGACAGCACGCTTACAGGCTAGATACCCGATTGCTGCCATCGGATAATCAAGGGGAGTTTCAACGTCAGCACTGCGTCGGGTATCCTGTACTCGTGCTCCCGGCCAGAAGCAGCCGTTGCTCCCTATGTGAAACCAGCCATACGAACGACCGCTGGACTCAGAATGCGGTCGTAGCTGCTTAGCGAACGAGAGTAAGAACGTCCTTGAATCGAGGATGCTTGCTGGTCCGCATCCATTCGAAGGCGACCATCTCGACTGTGGCGAGTGTGGCACCAGCCTTCCCTAGCCGAGCGATAGCCGCATCACGGTTAGCGGTGATGCGGGAGCCGATGGCGTCGGTAACTACCGTTACATTCAATCCATGCTTAAGTAGCCCGGCACATGTTTGCAGAACGCACACATGAGCTTCACACCCAGCAACGATGACATTCCTCCGGTTGGCATGGATGGCCTCAATCAGCCCATCTTCACACCCATCGAAATGCTGTTTGACAACCGTTTGCTGGCAAAGCTGCTTTACTGCACTGACGTTCTCACCAATTCCCTCCGGGCTTTGTTCAGTTCCGATGACGGGAATTTCAAGTATTCGGGCAATGTTGGCCAGGCGAACGGCCTCCTTGATGACGCGCTCGCCTTCAAAAATGCTGGGCATTAACCGTTGTTGAAGGTCTACCAGAACGAGAGTCGATTGATTGGCTTCATGAAGCATTGCTGTTCTCCTTTTAGGGACTTAGGAGTGATACCACCTCCAGCGGCAACTGAAGGTGGTATTTGCTATCAAGCGCTCTTCTTGATTTCTGGTAGCGGCACCATGAAGGGCTGGCCAGGCTGGCTGCAACCTGCATCACAGCATCGTCCAGGCTGCTTGTTCTTGGTGATGGCTCGGTTGTCTTCAGCCAGCACACCACGCTCCATCAGACGCTCGACCAGTTCGACCTTGCTGCCAACCGGGTAGTTGCGCCAGATTTCCTGCCGCAGTGCCGTCGGTGAACCGCCGCCGTGCAGACTGATGAGCGAGTACCAGCCGCCCTGATAGGAGGCCGTCAAATCCTCTATGAAGCGTGACACCTCGATACGCTTGTCGTACGGGATAGCAGGATTGGCACGCAGCACTTCCGACAACGTCGCCGCTGTGGCCGGATTGTGGTCTTCATCTGGACCAGGCAAGGCAACGATGAGGCCGCCCGATACCTCATGGGCAAGACGGTGCATGTCGTAAATCTGGGTGGAAAGCAGCAGTTTGCCGATGTTCGAATAGACCGGTTCCGGCATGAAGGACTTCGAGTACGGGTCTTGAACCGCATAGACGCTGGCGGCCACGCCGCAGGCATAGAATCCCTCGGTAATCTTGATGAGTTCCACCATTGGGTCACGCAGATTGGCCTTCTTGTTCGGGTCCAGGCCATTGGCTTCGCACATCAGTACACCGGCACCGATGAGCAAATCACCAAAGCCTGCCCGGGCGCCAATGCAGCTATGGCGGTGGTGGGTGGCGTAGTTATACGTCACATCACCCGAAAACTCCCACTCGCCCGACAGGAACACGCGGTCCCAAGGCACAAACACCTTATCGAAGATGACCACGCCGGTCGATTGGCCATACTTGCGGGAGAATAGCGGTGAGCCATGTTCCGGCTTCTCACCCGGGCGCCCGGCAGCACGCGACACAATCGTGACGCCCGGTGCGTCTACCGGAACGGCACAGCAAACGGCGAAGTCAGCATCATCCTCGCGCATATTGCGAGACGGCATTACGAGGAATTCATGGACGTACGGAGCGCCGGTAACGATGGCCTTGGTTCCGGAAATCACGATGCCCTTGGCGTTACGTTCGACGATGTGAACGTACACATCCTGATTCAATTGCTGGTTGGGGCGCTTGCTGCGGTCCCCCTTCGCGTCGGTCATCGCAATGCCCAGCGTCAGGTCTTTGTCCTGTACATGCTGGAGGTAAGCGGAGAACTTCGCGGTGTATTCGGTCGAACCCTTGGCGTCGTCAATCTTCGACACGGCCTGCAAGATGCCACCGAGGGCGTCGTGGGCCAGATAGCGCTGTGCACAGCCCGTTTCCTGGCAAAGCACGCGGACAGCCTCTAGCTTGTTCAGCAGGTCACCGGCCGACTCGTCGATGTGCAGCATACGATTGACCGTCTTTCCGGATGTCGTTTGCTTGGCCAGCATCAGGGGGGCCATTGCCGGGTCATGCGCGAAGTCATAGGTGACTGCCATAGCGTTGATACCGGGCTGAAGCGACGGCGCATCAACGACCGATTCAATCAATTGGCCATCCACATAGACGGTGGGTTTGTACTTCTTCAGGGACTCGCGAAACGCTTTCCCATCCATCAAGCCGCTGGTGTCGGTAGCAGTCATGTTTATTCCTCTCGTAACGCCGTTAATAATATTGAACAGTGTTCAATTTGTAAGAACAGTGTATAATCCGGTTCATGGAAAAGTCAACTGCCGTTCGAAAAAATACCGCCAGAAAAAGTGGTGACACCGCCGCATCCCGCGTGGCGCGGGAAAGTACGCTCAATCAGGCGCGGCGAACCCTGATTCTCGACGCGGCACGTAGCGCGTTTTTCGAGCTAGGTCTGGATGGCGCAAGCTTGCGGGAAATCGCCAAGCGAGCGGGCTATACCCCCGGTGCCATATACAGCTACTTCGTCAATCTGGAAGAGATATACGGGGCGCTGCTCGGTGAGTCCTTGCAGCGCTTAAACCAAGTCGTCGAGGCTGCGAAACCGAGTGGCAAATCTGCATCATCAATCGACTTGCTTCGCGCCAAAGCGGAAGCCTTCTACGTTTTCTACCGCGACAATCCCAAAGAACTGGATTTGGGCTTCTACCTGTTCGATGGCATGAAGCCGCGTGGCCTGACAGCGGAACTCAACCAGGAGTTGAACGACCAGTTAATGGCGGCGTTGAACCCTGTGCAGGTGCAGTTGGAAGCTTTGGGACTGAGCACTGAAGAGGCCGTTCTCGAAACCAGTGCCGTCTTTGCACACATCGTGGGCGTGTTGGTGCTGAACAACACGGGACGCATCCGCTTGTTCAAGCAAAACCCTGACACGCTTTTCGAGCGCTATATGGATTCGCTTATTCAAGGATTGCCGCTATCGCAGGTGTAAATCTCAAGCTGCTGGGCTGGCAGCATTCTCAGGTCGGCAAGATGTATTGGCCGCAGTAATTCAATAGCCGACTTACGAGCGTTCTTCCTATGACGGTCCGGATTGGGTCGGAAGCGCCAGTTCCCCGAATGAGAAAGCTGCCATTCAGCGCCGTCTACGGTTGAAAGACCGCTAACCGGCGAATTGCCGTCTAACATGAAGAATAGGCCCAAGGGCGGCTTTGGCCGAGTACCTGCCTGTAGGTGGAGGTCACCGTTGCAAAAATCCCTCGAGTAGCCCAGCAACGATCTCTGGTTGGTCGTGATGCACGTTGTGTCCGGCGTCTGCAACCGTGTGAATCTGAATATTAGAAAAACTGCTAATACGCCGCTGAAACTCATCCGGCTCCTGACCGAAGCGCGTGATAACAAACCCCTTTTCAGCGATCACCATAAGTACTGGCGCTGTCACGCGACGCCAGGCCGCCATGGCATCGTCCACCCGATAAAGTGAGGGCGATGCCACCTTGTGCCACGGATCACAAGCCATTTCGACTGAGCCGTCAGTGGTCACACGACTGACTGCATGGGACAGAAATTCTGCTTGTTCAACGGTCAATCGAGGGTTGGTAAAACGCAGCCGGCGGGCCAGCGCGCCGTGATCTGGATAGACCCTGAGTTGCGGTTGCTCGGCGATTTCGTCCAGCCATTTCCCGATCTGGGTTGGGGCATCGATGGCGGGGTCCGGCTTGAGGCCGAGAAAATCGAGCATCGCCAGTTGGGCAACTCGCTGTGGGCGGAGGCCAGCGAAAGTTGCCGCAATGTTTGCGCCCATGCTGTGACCAACCAACTTGGCCGGCTCATCCGGGGAGTAATGCTGAAGCAGGGCATCAAGATCGGCATAGTAGTCAGGGAACCAGTAGGGGTGTCCCAGCCATTCGCTGTCACCATAGCCGCGCCAGTCTGGCGCGATAATATGCCAAGCGTTCTTGAACGCATCGACGACAAACTGGAAGGTGGCTGATGAATCCATCCAACCGTGCAGCAGAAAAAGCTTAGGCGCATCGAGCGGGCCCCAGTGGCGGACATGATAGCGCAAGCTGCGGAGTACGATATGTTCAGTCGTGCTAGTTAGAGACATGTCAATCTTAATTGCCCTTTTCGCGTTCCATGTTAATAAGATACCGCCAGAGTAGCGCACTAAGGAATAGGATATGTCCGCCGAATGACAAAATCTGTAGAGAGGACAGAGCGACCTGGGAGTCCACCTGCCGGTCCTGGCAGAATGGGGCATAGGCCGAGTTGCATATTGCCATTGGCATGATTCCGCAATGAATCCGCTACGGTAATCATCGGTTCTGGCATTGGAGAAGTTTCCTGCCGAGTGATCCTTTACACATTAGTTCTTATGCGCTCTACTCAAGCTAAGTGATTTTGCTATCTGTCAAAAAATAGGCCGGGCGAAATAAAATATGTTTGTCTTGAGATGAGCGGCTGGTTGCTGC
The DNA here is from genome assembly GCA_028687645.1 of Rhodocyclaceae bacterium. Lineage (GTDB taxonomy): Bacteria > Pseudomonadota > Gammaproteobacteria > Burkholderiales > Rhodocyclaceae > Azonexus. The sequence continues at coordinate 30,940 of JAQTZQ010000020.1, read as the reverse complement.
TTCAGTCTGGCGCGTTGATGAACTCGATCAACTCGCGTACAAAACGTTCGCGTTGCCATTGATGGGGCGAATGATCGGTGTCCTCGTAGATACGCAGGACTGCATTCGGAATTTTGTCGGATACGTACCGTGCGGTCGATGTTCGGTAGAAATTGCTCTCGCTGCCATAGATCAGCAGCGTCGGCAGCGATATTTTTGCCAGAACGTCACGATAATCGGCAGCGCTCAGGCTCAGCCAGCAGTTGATCAGCGGTTCCGGATTTAGTGTACGCAATGCGGAACGCATACGCTCCCAGCCCGGCGAGTTTTGCCGATAATTCTCTTCGGCACGTTTGTTTAAGCCGTTCGCCACTAGCTTCAGCACACCCTCTGCAAAGTCGTTGCGCAGCCATGAAATCATCTCCCTGTTACGGTCGACGCCAAAATCACCGTAAACTCCGTGTTCCCAGTCATCGCTCGTCATTAGCTTGGGCGATTGGTCGATCAAGCAGAGTTTGCACAGCCCGTGAGTGCCATGGTCGCGCAAGTATTGCCATAGCGTTAGTGCGCCCATTGAATGGCCTGTGGCGGTGGCATTGGTGATGCCGTAATTGTCGATCATATTCCGCAGGTCGGATGCCATGCGCTCGACAGTAACCGCATTCGGGTGTCTAACCGCATGGCAGCCATGGCCTCGTGCATCCCAGCGATAGACACGGTGTTTGGCATTCAGCTCGGCGATGAAGGGAGACCATTCCTGGTTGCTTGAAGTCCATCCGTGCAACAGAATCAGAGGCGAACCTTTGCCAGAGATATTTAAGTGGATGGTTTCGCCATCGTCTGCCAGAAAATTCGTCATGGGCTAACTCATTGTATATGGAAGGTCGGCAGGTCTCGTCCATTTATATGGCTAAGAGCCCGGAGGCGTAAGGCTGGGGAACCGGCCAGACCGACAGTGGAAGTCGATGCGTTCTATTCTTGATCGGCGTACAGCGTGAAGATTGTATTCAGCGCATCGACCTGCATTGGGTTGGGGACGTATTTCTCGCAGATGTTCTGATCCTTCCCGAAAAGTGAATAGCACAGAGTGTGGCGACGCATCTGTCTATCAGCTTGACGGAAGCATAAAGACGCTGTCTTTGAACATAAAAGGCAAAACCCAATTAACAGTACTAAAACAGGTAGCTGCGGAACTGATTAAAGCGGCTGTTTCCCATCAATAGAAGCGTATGCTGAATGATTGTGGATGGACTCGAAATTTTCGCATTCAACAGTGTAAGCGTCGATGCGCCCATTGGCATTGAGACGGGCGGCCACATCGCGGACCATGTCTTCGACGAACTTGGGATTGTCGTAGGCGCGTTCGGTAACGTATTTCTCATCCGGGCGCTTGAGCAGGCCGAACAGCTCGCAGGAAGCTTCCTGCTCGACGAGCTGGACGATTTCCTCGATCCATACGAAATCGTTGGTGCGGGCGGTAATCGTGACGTGCGAACGCTGGTTGTGGGCGCCGCGCTCCGAGATTTTCTTCGAGCACGGGCAAAGGCTGGTGACCGGGACGACGACCTTGACCGAGGTGGCGATCTCGCCGTGGCAGATATCGCCGATAAAGGTGACGTCGTAGTCCATCAGGCTTTGCACGCCGGAAATCGGCGCCGTCTTGTTGATGAAATACGGGAAGTTCATCTCGATGTGGCCGGTTTCGGCTTCGAGCTTGGCGACCATGTCACGCAGCATGACCGGGAAGTTCTCGACCGAGATTTCGCGTTCGTGGCTGTTCAGGATCTCCACGAAGCGAGACATGTGCGTGCCCTTGAAGTTGTGCGGCAGGCCGACGTACATGTTGAACATGGCGATGGTGTGCTGCACGCCGGTTGATTTGTCCTGGACCTTGATCGGGTGGCGGATCGACTTGATGCCGACCTTGTTGATTGCTATCTGGCGAGTGTCAGCAGCACTTTGGACATCCGGCATTAATTGAGTTTTTCTATCCATTTTGCTTGGCTGGGGCTTGTCCGAATAAAGAGGAATTTTTTCTGGGGTGAAGCGCCATGAATATAGTCATCAAATGGCTGCTTTAAACCCACTGACTTCAAGGCCAAAGCCTGTCATGGAGGGCATTTTGTTCGGAGAAGCAAGCAGACACATTTTTGTAACGCCAAGATCACGCAAAATCTGTGCTCCGATACCGTAGGTACGCGGGTCCCACTTGGGTTGCGCTACAGCTTTCTCACCAGTTAGTCGATTGAGCAGGGACTCGTCATTTTCGGCGAGATGCATCAACACAATGACACCATGACCGTGGTTGGCTATTGCCGCTTGCGCCTGATCAATTGAGAAGGTCTGGCTCCGACTAGATGGGTCAAGAAAATCAAGTACTGAGAGCGGTTGATGAACACGAACTAGCGTTTCACCATCTGCAGGTATATTGCCTTTCACCAATGCCAGATGAGTGGTGATATTGGCCTTATCACGATAGGCATACAGAATGAATTCTCCGTGGCGCGTGCTAATAGCTTTGCTTGTAATGCGCTCCACCAATGTCTCGGAAGCTGCTCGAAAGTGAATCAGGTCTGCGATCGTACCGATCTTCAGGCCATGTGTGTTTGCGAACTTGATTAGCTCTGGCAAACGAGCCATGGTGCCATCGTCGTTCATGATTTCGCAAATGACTGAAGCCGGCTCAAGGCCTGCGATGCCTGCCAAATCGCAACCGGCTTCCGTATGTCCGGCACGCACAAGCACGCCCCCTTCGCGAGCCATGATAGGAAATACATGGCCAGGCTGAACGATATCGTCAGTCGTTGTTCCCTTGCTGACGGCAACTTGAATGGTGTGGGCACGATCAGCGGCGGAAATCCCGGTAGTGACGCCCTTGGCCGCCTCAATCGAGACAGTAAAGGCAGTCCCGTACTGGGTCTTGTTGTTGCCAGCCATCTGGCCGAGACTCAGTTTTCTGCAGTGTGCTTCGGTAAGTGTCAAACAGATTAAGCCCCGCCCGTGCTTGGCCATAAAATTAATGGCCTCGGACGTAACATGCTGAGCTGCAATGACGAGATCACCCTCGTTCTCCCGATCTTCTTCATCTACCAGGACGACCATACGGCCGGCCTTGAGTTCTCCAATGATCTCAGATGTACTCGAAATATTTGATTTTGTGGGAATTTTTATGGCGAACTCCATTGGTCGTGAAAGTTGGCGGCCGAAGAAGGCTAAATCGATTCCCTTTCTTGTAAGCCCCATTAGTACTTATAAATTTTTTTAAATTCCCTCATTTCTCTCGGCGGAAAGTATGTGACATTCCGATTGCCAACTGGACGTGGCAGGCGTTGTGTAGGTCCACAGCCTGACAGCGAACCCACGCTAACTTCCGGCTGGCCGAAAAGTTCGTGTATTTGGCGAGGCAACCTGGATTGTTCAAAGAGTTCTCCAAGAAAATCTGCCGGGGGATGCCTTTAGGGCATTCCACCGGCGATTTAAGGATGGTGTTTAGCCGCGTTGGGCGAGCGGCACGACGTCGCGCTTGGCGGCGCCCATGTACAGCTGACGCGGACGACCGATCTTGTATTCCGGATCGGTGATCATCTCTTCCCATTGCGTCATCCAGCCGACCGTACGGGCCAGGGCGAAGATGCAGGTGAACATTTCGGTTGGGATGCCGATGGCCTTCTGGACGATGCCGGAGTAGAAGTCCACGTTCGGGTAGAGCTTCTTCTCGACGAAGTACGGGTCTTCCAAGGCGATGCGCTCGAGTTCCATGGCCAGCTTGAACAGGCGGTCGTTTTCGAGGCCGAGTTCGGTCAGCACCTCGTTGCACACCTTGCGCATGAGCTTGGCGCGCGGATCGAAGTTCTTATAGACGCGGTGACCGAAGCCCATGAGCTTGAACGAATCGTTCTTGTCCTTGGCGCGGGCGATGAACTCGGGAACGCGCGAGACGTCGCCGATTTCCTCGAGCATCTGCAGGCAGGCCTCGTTGGCGCCCCCGTGGGCCGGGCCCCACAGGCAGGCGATGCCGGCCGCGATGCAGGCGAAGGGGTTGGCGCCCGAAGAACCGGCCAGACGGACGGTCGAGGTCGAGGCATTCTGCTCGTGGTCAGCGTGCAGCGTGAAGATGACGTCGAGGGCGCGCACCAGCACCGGGTTCGGCACGTATTTCTCGCACGGGTTGCCGAACATCATGCGCATGAAGTTGGCGGTGTAGCCGAGCTCGTAGTCGGGCTGCATGAAGGGCATGCCCGTGCTGTACTTGTAGGCCATGGCGACGATGGTCGGCATCTTGGCGATGAGATGGATGAAATTGGCGTTGCGGTGCTCGGCGTCGCCGAAGTCCATGGCATCGTGATAGAAGGCCGAAAGGGCGCCGACGACGCCGGTCATGACGGCCATCGGGTGAGCGTCGCGGCGGAAGCCGGAGAAAAACTTGGCGAGCTGCTCGTGCACCATCGTGTTCTGCGTCACGGCTTTCTCGAACCCGGCTTTCTGTGCGGCATTGGGCAGTTCGCCGTTCTTCAGCAGATAGGCCACTTCGAGGAAGTTGCAGTTCTCGGCGAGCTGTTCGATGGGGTAGCCGCGGTACAGAAGCTGGCCGACGTCGCCATCGATGAAAGTGATTTTTGACTTGCAGCTGGCCGTGGACAGGAAGCCGGAGTCGTAGGTGAACAGGCCGGTCTTGGCGCCCAGGGTGCGGATGTCGACACAGTCGTTGCCATGGACCGGCGCCATGATCGAAAAATCGACCGGCGCCTGGCCGTCGATGCTCAGTGTTGCCTTGCGTTCGATTGTCATTTTTATCTTCGTCAAAATATTGGTAATGCGAGCGGTTGATTTCGATCTATAACAAAAATATCTGAATCAATTAGATCGATCTAGCAATGTAGGAGTCGAACCTGCTCCGGTGAAAAGCTAAATACTGTTGGTTTGCCTGAAATCAGTGTCGCGGGCACATGGATACTTGTATAGCCAGTTTGTCGGCATTGCGAATGCGAGCGAACTAAAGTCGAGGATGGGGTGCAGAAAAACTGCACGCCACTCCCGAGCAAACAGAACAATTGCTTCATGTTCGAGATCGCTAGAAATCTCAACCACTCTGTTGGGAACGGGGGGCTTTAGAAATCCAAGCAGAGGACTTTTACTGAAACGCTGATGGAACTAAATTAGAGATCTCATCACCATTAGCGAATTTGATTGCCGGCTTGGTTACTATCTTCAGGAAATTAGCTTGCAATACTGAGCATCTCGGCAATGTCAGTGATTTTCTCTCGCGGCTTTCCTTTGAGTTCTCCTCGGCGACGTTCCTCCGCATCGATTCGTTGCCAGCCTTGGTAACTAACAACCTTTACTTTGCTATTTTCAAGTGTGCTGAAATGTGCCGAAAAACCTGGCTTTGGATCTCGCTCTAGGGATTCCAAGTCTCCAAGAAGAGTAGCTACCGTTTCAAGTGCATCGGCACGGTTTGTGCCAATAATGCCAGATGGCCCACGCTTGATCCAACCAGCGGTATAAAGACCTCTCGCATTATTTATGCGGCCCGCCGAGTTGGGAAAGGTTCCTTTTTTTTCGTCGAACGGAACACCTGGAATTGGAACTCCACGGTATCCAATGCTGCGGAATACTAAACCGCAATTCAGTATTTCCTGTTCGTCTGTTCCATATGCCTGTTGGTCAAAGGCAGGCCCCTTCAAGTTATTCTTTTCCAGAATGATTTGTTGGACCCTATCTGTACCAACCAGCTTGACCGGACTCTGCTGGAAATGGAAAACAATCCGCTTGTTGCCATTTGTTGCGGCGTTTTGCGTCCAAGAGCGCATGATTTCGACGTTTTTTGCGGCGATAAAATTGGTTTTGCTTTCGATCTCGACGAGGCTTTCGTCGTTCAGGACAATGCCACCCGAGTTGATTTCAGCGGAGCATCCGGTTAACTCTCCGAGTTCCTTTAGTTCCTTATTGGTGAACTTTGCCTGAGCAGGGCCCCGGCGGCCGATAATATGAATCTCGCGAACACGACTTTTGGCTAACGCTTCAATTGCGTGTTCTGCCATATCGGTAGTTCTTAATTCATCGACCGATTTACTGAGTGCTCTAGCAACGTCAGCAGCAACGTTGCCTTGGCCTATGATGACTGCGACTTCCTGAGATAGGTCGAAATTTAGATGGCGATAGTCTGGGTGACCGTTGTACCAGCCAACGAATTCAGTGGCTGTATGGCTACCTGCTAAAGCCTCCCCAGGCACCCCTAGTTTACGGTCGGTTTGCGCGCCGCACGTAAAAATCACTGCATGATGAGTCTTTTGCAAGGCCTCTACGGATATATCCTGGCCAACCGTGACATTGCCGTGAAAGCTAAATCCAGGCATCTGGGCAACCTTGTCAAACACGACAATTGGCATCTTTAACTTAGGATGGTCAGGCGCAACTCCACTTCGGACGAGTCCAAAGGGAGATGGCAGTCGATCAATCATGTCCACGCTGACCGCCATGCTCGACTTGAGCAATTCCTCCGCTGCGTAAAAGCCACTTGGGCCACTGCCGACGATGGCAATGCGTAGTGGATTGAGTTCAGTTCCAAGTGTGTGCATGATTTACTCAGTAGCCTAGTTCAGTTCTGCGAGCATTTGCTGTCGACAACGGCTCTTGCTTGTGGTCAACAATAGGTAGGATCATTGCTCGCTCTGCATTGATAGGTCCCCAGTGAGCCTTGTCTTCTGGCAGGTCGGTGAGTTCATAGATCGCGCGTACCGGGCATGCAGTAACGCAGGCTGCGCAGTCAATGCATGCGACGCTATCGATGTACAACATATCTGCATCGCCATGAAAACAAGCGGTTGGGCAAGTAACGACGCACTCGGTAAAGCGGCAACGTTGGCAATTATCAGTAACTACGTGTGGCATTTATGGAGTCTCCATTTGGTTTGTTATGTGGGCCAGATTAGGCGGCCAAGTTTATTACTGGCGAAAAATGTTCCATAGCAGGCCGTGCGGCAAAGAAAGGCCCAGCAATTTCACGGAACTGCGCGAATTCTGTCGTTTGTGTAAAGTTTGTATGTGCGGTCAGCGAATCCCACTCGAGGAGGAGCAGGAATTTCTCAGCATTTTCAACTCCGCGCGCAATAGTTACAGAACGACAGTCAGCGGCCGATGCAAGTAAGGCCTGACCACGAACCATGGCGGTTTCGAAAGCCGATTCCTGTCCGGTCTTAATTAGCAGTTCTACACGTTCAATAACCATTTTTTCTCCAATCTGTCGCGGCATATTTTTATGCAAGGCATAGCGCGATATTTTTTGCTTTATTGTCGGCTAGCAAGTTCCGCAATCCGTTGTTTTGCGATGTCTCCAAGGCGAAATTTCTGTACCTTACCTGTGGCGGTGCGTGGCACTTCGTCTGGAGTCAGGAAAATGATGTGACGGGGAACCTTGAAGCGTGCCAATCGCGCAGCACAGAAATCAATCAGCTCCTGTGCATCTGGTTGTTTGTCACCCTTGCAGACAATACATACACAGCCGACTTCACCCATCTTTTTGTCAGGAATTCCAACCGCTGATGCTTGGGCAACGAGGGGGTGTTCAATTAGAACGGATTCGATTTCTTGCGGCATCACCATTTCGCCGCCACAGCGATAAGTTTCCTTGATGCGGCCAGTCAGCGTTAGGTAGCCTTCCGCCGTGATAGTCCCAACATCGCCCGTATGTAACCATCCATCGGCGTTGAATGCAGCTTTGGTTTCGTCTGGCTTGTTGTAATAGCCTTTTGTGACGATGGGGCCGCGTGCCATTAATTCACCCGCGACGCCAAATGGCAGATCTGCCCCTGTCTCCGGATCGATGGTCTTGTAGGTCGCAAGATGCTCGTGGGGAAGTCCTGCTCCTGCAATGCCTGCCTGCTTAAGTTTGCCATTGGTTCTTAGTACATACTTGTCCGGCTCCTCAGGCAAGGTGCAGGTAGTAGAGGCGGTGGTTTCGCTCATGCCATAACCAGTTAAAACCTCAGAAGCGCCAAGAATTGATCTGATATCTTGCCAGATGGTCGGAGGTGAATCGCCACCGGAGTTAAAAACTGCAATGAGACTCGAGTGATCTATCGGGTGTTGCTGCGCTATTTCGAGGAGTTTCAGCGTCATTGTTGGAACGCATACGATTTCGCTGGCACGATGTTTTTGGACAAAGTCAAGCATTTGCGCTGCATCAAAAATGGCTTGTGGAATGATGGCGCCACCAGCAAATATGCTGGCCATTAGGCATTCAACGTAGCCAAACACATGATACATGGGTAGCGCGAACAAAATTCTCCGGCCGTCCTCAAATGCACGAACATAGGCCGATGCGTAGGCAGCACGAAGGACCATTTGGTGCGTCAGCATCACACCTTTTGGTCGGCCAGTAGTGCCCGAGGTATAAACGATGTCGGAACGAAAGTCCGGATCAGCATTTTTCTCGCATAATGCAAGTTGATCGAAGGAGTCGCTATTACCTTGAGCGATTAATGTTCCCAGTGTTTTTGCATTCGATCGCATGTTGCCATCGATGTCGATGACGATAACCTCTCGCAACTTAGGAAGGTGACTACCACCCCCCTGAGTTTCCCAGCCTGGGATTATCTGGTCCAGATCGGCAAGATAGTCTCGATCCCGCATGGCATTCATGATGAATAGCACGGTGCTGTCAGATTGCTCCAGCACGTAGTTCATTTCGTTATGACGGAGCAGATAGTTCATCGGAACAGCAACGGCACCGACGCGGGCTATGGCAAATTTGATTGCCACGAATTCAGGATAATTACCAATTACTATTGCGACATGGTCGCCCGCTTTTAGACCACCGGCGATGAGTCCTGCTGCAATTTCACGCGACCATGACTGTATCTCCTGATAGGAGTAACTCTTTTCCCCTGTGATGACTAATGGCCTGCTGCCATAGCGGCTTGTTGCTTGGTCAAGTGCTTGGGAGATCGTCATCGGCACCCACTTTGGATGTCCTGATTGCAGAAGCTCTCGTCTTGCTTGGGCGTTGAGTGTGGTCATGTCGTATTTGGTTAATTGACTTCTGTCGATGATCAAGAACTAACATTTGTTTTAATGTTAGAGCAGGCAGCAAAATATTGTCAAGTATCGTCTGCTGGGATGTGGGCATTGTTTCCGATTCTAAGCTGAGCGGAACTTTTTCGCGGCTACGCTGTGATGCCCCAAGCCTTATAGATGACTCGCTGGGGGGGCTTTTAGGTTAGAGATGGCTGCGATTTTTTTCAATTCACGGGCTGCAGTTGACGGTGGGCATTGTACTCGGTTACTCTGAACAAATGATTGTTTTATTCGGAAGGTAATCGGGATGTCTGGACGAATTTTTCGAGATCCATCGGCGAAGAGTTTTGATGATTTTTTGCTGGGTGACGTGGTTGTAACGCGGGGTCGGACGGTTGATATCGGTGATCTGACGGTCTTCGCGGGGCTGACGGGGGATCATTACCCGCTGCATATCGATGAGGAGTTTGGCAAAGGGACGCGCTTTGGGACGCGCATTGCGCACGGTCCGCTGACTTTTGCGATTGCAGTCGGTCTGGTTGGTATGAGTGGTTTTTACGGCGATGCGATTGTTGCGCTGCTGGAAATTACCAATCTGCGGGCATTGAAGCCGGTTATTCCGGGCGACACCTTGAAGGTTCATGCCGAAGTGGTCGAGCTTGATGCGGTGAGCCATCCGAAATACGGCACGCTGCGAGTGCGCTATTCGGTTCGTAATCAACGCGAGGAAGAGGTGATGTCCTTCCTGCAAAGTATGCTGGCCAAACGTCGTCCGGCTGAAGGAGTCGCTCATGGCTGATACCTGGCCCTTGAACGTCGACGCCAAGTCGCCTAATGATCCGGTCTTCATTGGTGTGGGTGAATTGCCATCCGGGCGCTATCCGGACCGTAATTTTATTGGTGACCTGACGCGTGTTGGATTGCTGGCGCTGGCAGACGCCAAGATGGTGCCGCGTGATGTCGACACTATTTTGCTGATTCCGAACCTGCATTCGGCTGTGGACCAAGCTGACCTTATCTTCTCGCGCATGGCGGAAGAGTTGGGGCTGATCGGTCATCTGAAATCGAGCTTCATGGTGCACTCTGGCGGCTCGACCAGCGACAACGCTGTGCGTCTGGCCTCGGGCTTGATTGCATCGGGACATGCCCGCACCGTGCTGGTTCTGCAATGCGAACGCTGGGGTTCGGCGGACGTGAATGAAATGGTGACGATGTTGAGCAAGTACGGCATTCCTGGTGAGTGGGAAATGCCGACGGGCCTGCAATTTAATGCCATTGGTGCGCTGATTACGCGACGCTACATGCATGCCACCCAGTCTAGTCCGGAGGCCATGGCTTCTGTCTGCGTCACCCTTCGTAATTGGGCGCAACTCAATCCGAATGCGATGTATTACGGCAAGCCGCTGACGGTTGAGAAGGTGTTGGCCTCGAAGGTTGTGGCGGAGCCGCTGCATGCCCTGGAGTGTCCGATGCTGGCTGACGGTGCGGTTGCTTTTGTGATGACCAGTGCAGAAAACGCCAAAAAGCGGGGTCTGGACACCATGGTTCGGGTGGCTGGTTCGGGTGGTTGCGTGAGCCACTACAGTATCGGCCAGGAGCCTGACCTTGCTGCGTTGGGTTGGGCCACGGCGGCTAAACGGGCCTATGAGCAATCGGGTTGGGGTCCGGAAGATGCGCAAATAGCGCAGATTTACGACACCTATGCGGCGGTCACCGCCATTGCGGTTGAGGGGCTGGGTTTCTGCGAGCCCTCTGAGGGGGCGCGCTGGTTTGCTTCGGGTGCGGCCGATCCGGGCGGCAAACTGCCCTGTAATACGAATGGCGGCATGCTGTCGGCGGGTCATACCGGTGTTGGCGGTGGTACGGCGCTGCTGGTTGAAGGGGTGCGTCAATTGCTTGGTCGTGCTGGATCGCAACGTCAGGTTCCGGGGGTGCAGCGATGCATCGTTGGTGGTACTGGCGGTAGCTACATGGATGCGCAGGTCCTGCTCCTTGAGCGGGTCGCGAAGGGAGGAAAGTAATGAGTCATAACCCGATTCGTGATGAATTCCGTGCGGGCTTGGCTCGTGGCGAATTGTTGGTTCAGAAATGTAATGACTGTGGTGGTCTGAATATGTATCCCCGCCATGCTTGTCCGCACTGTCAATCTTCCTCGCTGGGGTGGCAAAAAGCTTCTGGGCGTGGTGTTCTGCATAGCTTTACGGTGTTGCGCATGGGGGCGCCGATTGGCTTCGAGGCTGATCTGCCATATGCGCTTGGGGTTGTGAAGCTTGAAGAGGGTGTTCAGTTATTGACGCGCCTGGTGCCGGATGCGAATGGCGACTGGGATAGCTACGCCTGCGATGTGCCGGTCGAGTATGTGCCGATGTCGGGTGACTCGATTGCGTGTCAGTCTGCTGCCTGGTTCCGTCACACATCTTCTAAATGAAGAAGGACCCCATTCAATGAATACCTGCATCTTCTTACAGAAAGCGGCGCGTCAGAATCCGGCTACCTTGGCGCTGATTCATGGTGATGAGCAAATCACGTATGACGAGTTTTATCAGCGCGCCTTGACGATTGGCGGCAATTTGCTGGCTTTGGGTCTGAAGGCGGGTGATCGCGTCGCCTTCTGTTTGGCCAATAGTCCGCGCATCCTGGAAACGATTTATGGGTGCTTCGCTGCCGGTCTGGTGGTGGTGCCGACCAATGCCCGCCTGCATGCCAAGGAAATTGCCTACATCGTCGGGAATTCCGGGGCCAAGGTATTGATTCACGGGGCCGAGTTTCAGGATGGGATCGTTGAGCATATCGGTGACTTTGCCGGTGTCAGTCACCGTATCTGCCTGACCTCGGCGACAGGGGCTGCCACCTACGAGACGCTGCTTGATCCAGCGGCTCGTTTGGCTGTGCCGGTGGAGGTTGCCGAGACGGATCCCTGCTGGTTGTTTTACACCTCGGGTACGACTGGGCGGCCGAAGGGTGCCACCTGGACGCATCGTACGGTGAGGGTGGTGATCATGAATTACCTGGCTGACCTGCACAATATTCAGCCAGGGGAAGTGGTTGTACATGCAGCGCCGATGTCGCATGGCAGCGGGATCATTGCTTTGCCGGCAGTGGCGCGTGGGGCGACCAATGTGATCTTCGAGAACAAGAGTTTCGAGCCGAAGGAATTGTTCGCGCTGATCGAGCGGATGCGGGTGTCGCACATTGCTTTCCTCGCGCCGACGCAGATCATCAAGATGCTTGAAGAGTTTGAGCCGGGCAAATATGACTTATCTAGCCTGCGCGCTATCTGCTTTGGCGGTGCGCCGATCTACGTCGAGCATTTGCGCAATGCCATCAAGGCGTTTGGTCCGGTGTTTACCCAGCTTTATGGTCAGGGCGAGTCGCCGATCACGATTACCGGGATGAACGCGGCAGTGACGGCGCGCATGGCTGCGGCGAACGATCCGAGAATTGGTTCTACCGGGACGATCCGGACTGATGTTGAAGCGCGTGTCGTTGATGCCAACGATCAGGAATTGCCGCCCGGACAGGCTGGCGAAGTCGTTGTTCGTGGCGACATCGTGATGGCCGGTTACTGGAACAACCCGGAGGCGACGGCGGAAGCCATGCGCAACGGCTGGCTGCATACCGGGGACATTGGTGCCTTTGATGAAAACGGCTACCTGTTCCTGCTGGATCGCGCCAAGGACATGATTATTTCTGGTGGCAACAACGTCTATCCGCGAGAGGTCGAGGAAGTCATCGTTGCCCATCCGGCGGTTGCCAACGTTGTGGTCTTCGGTATCCCTGATGCCTATTGGGGTGAGGCTGTTCATGCCGTGGTTGAGTGCCAGCCGGGAATGACGGTCACGGCGGAAGAAATCATCAAGCATTGTGGCAACAACATGGCTGGTTACAAGAAGCCCAAGGCTGTGGATTTTATGGAGAAGTTGCCGGTGAGTGGCTACGGCAAGGTCATGCGAAAAGAGATTCGTGAGACCTACTGGGTGGGTCATGAAGGGCGGATCGGTGGTGGTGGTCCGACACAGCAATCAGTAAAAGGAGTCTGACAATGAGCAAAGTTCTGATTGCCGGTGTCGGTATGACGCCGTTTGGCAAACACATGGGCCGTGGCTATGGCGCCTTGGCGGTTGCTGCCATTGATGAGGCGTTGTTGGATGCTGGTATTCCGGTTGAAGACGTGGAGCGGATTTACTTCGGCAATGCAGCGGCGGGTATCGTTTCGCAGCAGGAGATGATTCGTGGGCAGGTGGCCCTGCGTAACCACCGGCTGGCAGCAAGGCCGCTGATCAATGTCGAGAATGCCTGTGCCTCTGGTGGTTCTGCGCTCTTTCTCGGTTTCGAGGCGATCAAGAGTGGCATGGCTGAGGTGGTGCTGGTGGTTGGCACGGAGCAGCTCAACCATGAAGATCGTTCGCGCCCCTTCAATGCCTTGCGTGGGGCGACGGATATTGGCGAAATTGGAGAGGCCATTCCGGGTGAGGTCGCCAGCAGTTCTCTGCTGATGGAGTATTACGCGGGTGTGGCCCAAAGCTATCTGGATCGTTACGATGCGACGGCGGAGGATTTCGCGCGGGTTGCGGTCAAGAATCGGCGACATGCGGCCGGCAATCCGCTGGCCCATCTGCGCAAGCCGCAGACGCTTGAAGATGTGATCGGCAGTCGCATGATTGTTTCGCCGCTGACCTTGCCGATGTGTTCGCCGACCACGGATGGTGGTGCGGCGCTACTCCTTTGTTCTGAGTCCTATGCCCGGCGGCTTGGGGCGGGTGGCCTTGAGCTGCTGACCTCAAAGATCGGCCCGGGAGCTGGAGGTAGTCCTGTTCAGCGCGCGACTCAGGCGGTCTATGAGGCGACAGGTTTGGGTCCCAATGATTTCGACATGATCGAACTACATGATGCGGCGGCACCGGCTGAGCTGCTGCAGTACTCGGAAATCGGGATTTGCGAAGAAGGGCAAGCGCATCATTTGGTGCGCCGCGGGGAAACTGATATTGGTGGCCGTATCCCGGTGAATACGAGCGGCGGTCTGCTGAGTCGTGGGCATCCGTTGGGTGCTACAGGGTGTGCGCAGATTGCCGAGTTGTGCACGCAGTTGCGTGGGCGTGCAGGCAGTCGGCAGTTGGCCAAAGCTAATATAGGTCTTGCGGTGAATGGTGGTGGCTGGCTCGATGGCCGGTATGCACTGGCCATCGCCAGTGTTGTGCGCAAGATTAACTGAACAAAAAGACAAAGAGCATAAAAGGAGAACCATGAAACAGCGCGTAGAACTGGAAACCGTCTACTACGAGAAAGCGGCGGATGGCGTTGTAGTTCTGACGCTGAGCCGGCCGGAGTTTGGCAATGGCGTCGTACCTGAGATGGCGCGGGATTTGTTGGCTGCGATCAATGCGATCGAAGAGGACAAGTCGGTGCGTGTTCTGGTCCTGACCGGCGCGGGCAAGCAATTCTGTGCGGGTGCTGATTTGCCGACCTTTGCGCGGTATTTGGAAGAGCGGATTGCCATTGAGCACGAGCCGTACAACGCCCGAGTCCTGTTTCCGGTGACGCAGCGGCTGGTGAGCTGCCGGTTGCCGCTGATTGCGGCGATCAATGGTGGTGCGACGGCGGGTGGCTTTGATTTGGCATTGGCCTGTGATCTACGGATTGCCTCGACCCGGGCCAAGATGGGTGAAACCTACATCAAGCTGGGACTGAATCCGGGTAATGGCGGGACGTACTTTATGCCCCGTCTGATTGGCTCGGGCATGGCAGCCGAACTGGCACTGACGGGCGATATCGTCGATGCCGAGCGTGCGCTGGCGATGGGGCTGGTCAATCGGGTGGTCGAGCCAGAAGCCTTGATTGCTACGGCGGTTGAACTGGCAGCGCGGATTGCAGCCTATCCGCGTTTGGCGCTGGAAGCGACCAAGCAGCAGCTGCGGCAAAGTTGGCATATGGATCTGATCAGTTCGATGAATGCGAGCTTCTGGGCGGTTGCTACGATGAGCCATACCGAAGACTTGAAAGAAGGCGTCGCTGCCGCCCGCGAGAAGCGTCCAGCGAGGTTCAACGCAAATGACAAGAAACCGAGCAAGTAAGTAACCATTGGCCGCGAATCAAAGCGGTAACAAGTAGCAGTAATTAATTCTAACGAAGGAGACAAAAATGGCTGGAAGATTGGAAGGAAAAGTAGCTGTCATTACGGGTGCTGGATCTGGTATCGGCGCTGCCATGGCAGAGATGTTCTGTCGTGAAGGGGCAAAGGTCATTGCTGCCGATATTTCCGGCCAGCAGGACGCTGTTGCTAAACGAATCGGTAGTAATTGCATCCCGTTTCAGGCCGATGTTTCAAAAAGTGCTGATGTTCAGGCTATGTTGCAAGCGGCAATTACGCACTTTGGTAAGCTCAATGTGCTGGTAAATAACGCAGCGATCGACGGTGGCATGGTTCCTACCGGCGAATATTCCGAAGAAGAATTTGACCGCGTATGGGCGATCAATGGCCGTTCCGTATTTCTTGGCATGCGTTACGGCATCCCTTTGATGCTCAAGAGCGGCGGTGGCGCCATTGTAAATACGTCTTCCATGGCCCAAGTCGTGGCGTTCCCGACCATGACGGCCTATTGCGCCTCCAAAGGCGCGGTTGGGCAGATGACAAAGGTCGCTGCTGTTGAATATGCCAAGCAGGGTATCCGTGCAAATGTGATCTGTCCCGGCCCGATTACTACGGGTATTACGGCACACATGCCTGCCGAATACATTGAAGCCGTAAAAAATGCAGTCCCGTTGCACCGTATGGCCGATGCTTCAGAGGTTGCTCATCTGGGGGTATTCCTCGCTAGTGACGAGTCGTCGTTTATCACGGGTTCCTCCATTCTTATTGACGGCGGCTATACCTCTCTATAAGAGGGCGGCCCATCTGAAAGGCATTGCGCCATGTTATCGGCGCAATGCCGGCCCATGTCTACATGAATGAATATTTAAACTTGAATTTTTTCGGGGTAGAAAAATGATGAATATTCTTGAATATTTTTGCCCGGCAAAAAAGTCTGCCTGCATTTTTTCCGAGTCCAGCGAGAAAAAAGAACGGAAGTCAAATGGGCAGGATTGTCCTGGTGTCGAAATATGCAATCAGGTGGAAAGAACAAACTTTTGCCATTTTTGTGGCGTGATTTCTGAGGTTCCAAGCTGAGTTGGATTTTGTGCTTGTCTCAGCCGAATATAAGGAAGCACGGCTAAGCAGAAATATTCGAATCCGCTACTGAGGTTGAGCCAACTAGCAGTATTCGGCAAATTCAAAAGTGGCGTTTTACAGGAAAATCCCGTCCCCCAAAATTTGTAAAGAGAGAATTTGATGGCAAGACTAACTGGAAAAGTGGCAATCATTACCGGTGCTTCCCGTGGCATGGGTACTTCTCATGCGGAAAAATTTGTAGCGGAAGGTGCCAAAGTTGTACTGACTGACACGAATGAAGTTGCAGGCAAGGCCCTCGCGGACAAATTAGGCCCCAATGGCATCTTTATTCGACACGATGTTTCCAGTCTGGATGATTGGTATGCCGTAGTCGATGCTGTTGAGAAGGCATTTGGGCCAGTGAACGTCCTAGTCAACAATGCTGGAATTCTGGGGCCGGTCACTAAGACTGCAAAGTTGAGCGAAGCAGACTATATGAAAGTATGTTCGGTGAATCAGCACGCTGTCTTTTTTGGCATGAAAGCAACAATTCCTTCCATGCTCAAAGCTGGTATAGGTTCTATCGTCAATATTTCATCAATCGCCGGCATCGTAGCTAACTATGGATTTCCGAGCATTGCCTATGTGGCTAGCAAATTTGCTGTCCGGGGTATGACGAAGGCTGCGGCCATTGAATATGGCCCCAAAAATATCCGGGTTAACTCTGTTCATCCAGGCTTCATTCTGACGCCTATGATGGTTGAAGCAACCGATGACAACGGTGGTAATGCTACGTCCATGATCCCGCTCGGGCGAATCGCAGATCCAGGCGAAGTATCTAATTTAGTGCTTTTCCTCGCATCCGATGAGGCTTCGTACATCACAGGTGCAGAACATGTGATCGATGCAGGCATGACGGCGCAATAGAAATATTTGAGCCCGATAGGCTTGTCAGGCCCGAAGACATGATGCGACGCCCTGACATTGGATTCCGCTGTGTAATGGCGAAAGCCCCGGTACCCTAATCTATCTGCTATAGATTTACTTGAGGTCCATTCCCTTGGGCGGGAGCGTATAGCTCCGAAATGCGCTAGTTGGTAGAGGTTACTGACACCTTCCGATATGGTGGCCAGCAACTTTCTGGCGTCATGTGTCACCACAGTCTTTCGCCTATTTTTTCATTTCGTCATCCTGTTCCGTTGACCTGAACTAACATTTGTTTTATTGTTGGGGCGGATGGTGCATCGTTATCAAGTAATTTTTTGGTCGGAGTTCTTGTTCGTGTTTTGTCTAGCACGAATCGTTCAGGCCGGCCGAACTCTTAGATGGAGAAAAAAGCATGGATTTCCGTTTTACGGACGAGCAGCGCATGTGGCACGACACGGTGCACAATTTCATGGAAAAAGAAGTTGGTCGCGAATACACGCGCAAGCATGACGAAAGCCGCGAGTTTCCCGAAGAAGTGTTCCAGAAGATGGCTGCGCAAGGATGGTTGGGGCTGCTGGTAGATGAGGAGCAGGGCGGTGTTGCTGCTGATCCGGTCATGTTCGCAATCTTCTGTGAGGCAATCGGAAAATTCAGCCTCGATACTGCGGCATGCATCATGACTTCCATGTTTACGGCGACGAATATCTCGCGCCATGGCACCCCTGAGCAGAAAGCGCGCTATCTGGAGCCTTTCTTGCGAGGTGTTGGCAAGTTCTCAATTTCTATCAGTGAGCCGGGCTCTGGTTCGGATGCTGCGTCTGCCAGGTCGACGGCTCATCTTGATGGGAATGAGTGGGTACTGAACGGCAACAAGGTTTTCTGTTCGGGTGCTCATCTACCGGGGGCCACCATCGCGATTCTGGCTCGCACAAGTGCTGAGCGTTACGACGGGTTCAGTTTGTTTCTGGTGCCGAATACAACTCCGGGTTTGGATATCCGGAAAATGAACACGATCGTCCGCAAAAGCTTGGGTACGACAGAGTTCTTCATGGACAACATGCGGATACCGAAAGACGCCCTTCTCGGCGAAGTTGGCAAAGGGTGGCACTACATTGGTGAGCACCTGGAATTCGAGCGTCTGAGTATCGCCGCTTCGCAGGTTGGGAATGCACAGACTGCCTTGGATGACACGATTCGTTATACCAAGGATCGTAAACAGTTTGGTCGCTCCCTGTCGGATTTTCAGGTTCTTAAACACCGAATGGCTGAAGGTGCTACGCAACTCGAGGCTGCCCGCCTGCTGGTCTACTCCGCAGCTTGCAAGATGGCGCGTGGCGAGCGTGCTATTCGAGAAGTCTCCATGGCTAAGGTCTTCTGCTCCGAGACTTTGTTCAAGATCGCCTTCGATGGCATGCAAGCTTTGGGTGGTTACGCTCAGGTTCCTGAATATGATATGGAGCGCTATTTCCGTGAGGCAAAACACGGGATGGTTGGTGGTGGCACAAACGAAATTCAGCGCAGCATTATTGCCAAAGAACTCGGCTTGTAATGGACTTTCCTGATTGGAGGGGCTTAAGTCTATGTCCCTCCGCTTTGTCTATTTGACGGTTGTATCACTGGCTCTTAGAGCTTTGGTTGAAAAAATTTCATCACACCTTGATGATTAATTAGGTGTGAGAAATACCCGAAAGCTGATGTGTATTTTGGCTTTTGCTGGTTTTGGAGGGGTGGTCTGTTTTTTATTCGGGGAGGAGTTCGTCGTAAAACGAAATTCGTTAAGCACAAACCCAATGGTGGAGACTATTAGTATGCAAAAAATATCTGGAAGGCCTCGCTGCGGTAAATTGCAGAAAATCGCAATTGCAGTGTCGGGATGCTGTTTCGCAATCGGTGCGCAAGCGGCAAAAATTGATGCAGGTTCAGATTGGGATATCAATCTTGATAACTCCGTTCAATACACTGCAGGCTGGCGTGCTCAGGGCATGGATCCAAAGATTGGAAATCACGTAGCTTTTGCGCAAGGTGATTACAAATTCAAGGATGAAGGCGACATGGTTACCAATCGGATTCAGGATCTGATTGAATTCCAGGGCGTGTACAAAGGAAAAATGGGTTTTCGGACGTCAGCGGCAGTCTGGAAGGATTTTGCGTATAACGATGACGCGAATCAGAATCCGGCCTTTGGCGGTTTGATGGGTAATGCGTATAACGGTGGGACCTACAGCGGTCATACCAAAAAATATTATCTGCAGGGCGGGGAAATGCTGGACTATTTCCTGTTCCTCAATACCGATATTGCAGAGACCCCCGTTCACCTCAAGGTTGGTCGTCTGAGTCAGTACTGGGGTAATGCCTTCTTCTTCGGCTTCTCGAATATCGGCTTTTCTCAGTCGCCTATCGACTTCCAGAAGGGGTTCTCGCAGCCTGGAACAGAGGTGAAGGAACTCTTCATGCCGCGCAAGCAGATCGCGGCTTCGGTCGATATTACCCCTGAGCTTTCAGTTGCTGCTCAATGGTTCTTCGAATTCCGCGGGAATCGTTACCCGGAATCTGCCACTTATTTGGGTTTCTTTGATCCTCTATTTGATGGTCCCAACAGTTGGGCTGGTATGCCTAACGATGGGATGATCAGGCCAAAAGATAACAATAAGAACTTTGGTGTAAAGGTGGCCTGGTCACCGAGTTGGGCTAATGCCGATATGGGTTTTTATTATCGACAGTTTGATGAAGTTGATCCTTGGCTAACCTTGTTGACTCCTGCCGGTCATTTGCAGGGAAGGTATGCCGAAGGAACCAAGTTGTTCGGTTTTAGCCTGGAGAAAAGTTTCGGTCTGGCTAGTATGGGACTTGAAATTAACCATCGCCGAAACACCGCATTGAACTCGGCGCCGTTGCAAGTTACGGACGAAGGTGCCAGAGGTAATCTTTCGAACGTGATTTTGAATACGTTTGTTCAGCTTGGTAGCAACCCAATTTGGGATACCGGTATATTCCTCGCTGAATTCAGTTATACGCGCCTGCATTCAGTAACAAAAAATGCCAGTCTGTATAACGGCGTCGGTACGGCTAACTGTGTAAATCCGACGACGGGGGGTGCCGGTTCTTGGCGTGATGGATGTTCAACGAAAAACCAGTTGGCCTTCGCAATGCTGTTTGAGCCCCAATGGCTTCAGGTTTTCCCGTCTATTGATATCAGCACACCCATCTCCTTAACAACGGGCTTGACAGGTAATGCAGCCTATCGAGCCGGGGCCTTTTACGCTGAAGGTAGTCAGATTTACTCGGTTGGTGTGAAGGCGACCTATCAGTCAAAGACTTCTCTGACGCTCCAATATAACGGATATCACTGGCGTACTGGCGATACAGCAAATAATGCCTTTGGTTTGCCGGCATACAACGGCTTTGGCGGTAATGGTGCAGTAAGTTTGAATGACCGTGCCTGGCTGCAGCTCACTTTGAAGACTTCGTTCTAAACGGTATTGAAGGAGATAGAAATGTCTAAAACGAAAACGGTATTGGGGTCGCTGCTGGCGTCCAGCTTGTTTGCCTTGGGTGCGAATTCCGCATTTGCAGCTGTTACTGCCGAAGAGGCAAAGCAACTTGGTACAACCCTCACAGAGTTCGGTGCGATCAAGGCCGGAAATGCAGACGGCTCGATTCCCGCTTATGCTGGAGGGATGACCACGCCGCCGGCCGGGTTCACTAAAGGCGGAAAGTGGATTGATCCATTCAAGGACGAAAAGCCGCTTTATGTAATTGATTCCAAGAATGTGGCTCAATACGCTGCTCAACTGACGGAAGGCGCGAAGGCAATGATTGCCCAGTTTCCGTCCTTCCGCATGGATGTTTATCCAACCCATCGCACGATGGCTTACCCAGAATGGGTAAGGCAGAATAGTGTCAAGAACGCGACGACGGCGAATGTGTCTGGCGAGGTTGAAGGTGATGCGATGACCGGTGCGGATAAAGACAATCTGCCCTATGCCGGCGTGCCCTTCCCAATCCCCAAAAAGGGTGTGGAGGTAATGTGGAATCATAATATGAGCTACGCACCAGCTGTTCGTCATACCTTCGCTGGTGCTTGGCTGGTGGATGCTGCTGGTTCGATTTCGGCTCTTCCCGAGCCTAATGAATATTATGTGAAGCCGTGGTACGAGCAGAGCGGGAAGATGCGCAAGGAAACCTTCAATGCAGTGCACGGGTTTAGCGCAATGCTTACCTCTCCGCCGTCTTCGGCGGGTATCGTGTTCCTGAATTTTTATCTGTCCAATCCCGAGCAGAAGGTGTGGTTCTATACGCCGGGGCAGCGTCGGGTTCGTGCGGCGCCGGAATTCAGCCATGACGTGCCAATCGCCGCTTACGGTGGCGTTTTGACCTGGGACGAATTGTACGGCTGGGTCGGTCGGATGGATCGCTTTGACTTCAAGCTGGTTGGCAAGAAGGAAATGATCGTGCCTTATAACGTCTTCGGCGCGACGGTCACGATGGCTTCCAAGGATTTCCTTGGTCCGAAGCACGTCAATCCGAGTGCTGTGCGTTGGGAGAAGCACCGTGTCTGGGTCGTGGATGCGACACGCAAGGCAACAGCACGCCACGCCTACAGCCGCCGTACGTTCTATATCGACGAGGATAGCTGGAACATTGTTGCCACCGAGGCTTATGACAACTCGGGCAAGCTCTGGAAGGTGGCCAATGTGTTCACGTTCCCGGCTTATGACGCTGGTGGCGGCATGAATAACGAAAGCTGCTCCTATAACGACCTGATCAAAGGAAACTATTCCGTGCTGAATTCTGGTCGTGGCGATCCC
This sequence comes from Rhodocyclaceae bacterium, assembly GCA_028687645.1. Taxonomy (GTDB): domain Bacteria; phylum Pseudomonadota; class Gammaproteobacteria; order Burkholderiales; family Rhodocyclaceae; genus Azonexus. Next base: position 9,064 of record JAQTZQ010000020.1, on the reverse strand, counting down.
GGAAAATTCCTAAAGCACTATACGAGTAGTGAAGGCTTGCCTATTAATCTCACGGCGCAATCCGTGGGGGCCGGTGGTGTGCGCTAACGCTATATAAGAATGGTGGGCGGCAGGAGCTTTGCCGCCCACCCTTTTGGGCTTTCAGGTATTTGCTTCTCCTGGTTCTCGGATAGCAAGGCCTAGCCCTTTCTGATTGAAGCAGGATGCAGAGTAATGAACGCAATGGGTTGGGTTTTTTCACTGATAGGCAAGAGGTTGGGGGGCGCCCATCCGCAAATGGCTATATTGGCCATAATTGTGTTGTTTTCCACGACTGCTTTTGGGCAGCACGCTTTTCGGGATCCTCTCGACCATCCAGCGGAACTGCAAAACTCAATTGAACAGCGTTCGTTGATGGCTATAGCCAAGGCGGGAAGCAGGCTAATTGCCGTTGGGTCTCGTGGCTTGATCGTTTGGTCGGATAACGCCGGCAAAAGCTGGGCTCAGGCTTCCGTGCCGGTACAAAGTGATTTGCTTGCCGTAAGTTTCCCAACTGAACGGGATGGCTGGGCAGTCGGTCACGATGGCGTAATTCTCAATACGCGAGATTCTGGCCAGACTTGGACCAAGCAGCTTGATGGTCGAATGGCGGCGGAAGCCTTCGCAAAATTTTACAGCGATGCGGGGGGGGACGCGTCTAAACAGGCAGCTGCTATGCTTGTTGCCCAGAACTTCAAGGCTGGTCCGGCCTTACCTTACCTGGGTGTCTGGTTCGAGAACGCAGAGAAGGGCTTTGCCGTAGGTTCGTTCGGCATGATTGTTGCAACGATGGATGGTGGTAAGTCTTGGCAACCTTGGATGCACCGCATCGATAACCAACAGTCCCTGAATTTGAATAGCATTAGGGGAATTGGGCAAAACATATATGTCGTTGGCGAGCATGGCAAGGTTTATATGCTAGATCGCGGCCATGAACGTTTCACCAGTTTGTCGACTGGGTACGCCGGTAGTTTTTTTGGTATTGCTGGCCAGGGAAAGGTGTTGCTCGCTTTTGGCCTACGCGGAGTGGTTTTCCGCAGCATAGATGGTGGTAGTCAATGGTCGTCGGTAGAAATGCCGACTGAGGCGACGTTGACGAGCGGTATGAGTCGTGGCGATGCATCTGGATTTATTTTGGCGAATAGCGCCGGCCATTTGCTTCTATCTGATGCCTTGGGCGCGAAATTCAAGGTGCTCTCAACAACGCAGCCTATGCGTTATACCGATCTGGTTAGTGTGGCAGATGGTTCCCTTGTTCTCACTGGCGTTCAAGGGGTGCGCGCTGAGTCGCTATCTGTTATTGCCAAGTAAATAGCCAAAACAAACACAACTTGAGATAAATCCCTGACGCCATGAACGTAAACACCGATAAATTGGATGTGATGCCTGTCATCGCATCAAGAGAAGACTTTGACAAGAATTCAGGCAACGTGCTGGAGCGGATGATTTTTAACAACCGTTTTCTGCTTGTCGTGGGGTGTCTTTTACTGACCTTGTTTTTAGGGCTGAAAGGGTCTCTGCTGGAGATAAACGCAAGTTTTGACAGCATGATGCCCCAGTCGCATCCATTTGTTGAGAATTATCGCAATAATGCGACAGCGCTCCGAGGGCTGGGTAATTCGGTACGCATTGTCGTTGAAAATACGAAAGGCGATATCTACTCTCCTGCGTATTTGGAAGTCCTACGCAAAATCAACGACCAAGTATATCTAATTGCCGGTGTCGATCGGCCATTCATGAAGTCGTTATGGATGCCTGTTGTACGCTGGACAGAAATTACCGAAGAGGGATACAAGGGTGGGCCGGTGATGCCGGATTCCTACAACGGCTCGGAAAGTAGTCTTAAGGCGTTGAGCACTAATGTCAATCGCTCCGGGATCATTGGCTCCTTGGTCGCCAACGACCAGAAATCGAGCATGATTTTCGTTCCATTGCTAGACACTGATGCGGCGACGGGCAAGCCACTTGATTACGGCGCATTCCATCAGGAGCTATCAAAGATTCGGGAGCTCGAGAGTGATGGCGTACGGGTTCATATCATCGGTTTTGCCCAGCTTGTTGGTGACTTGATCCAGGGCTTGTTTGAGGTCTTTACCTACTTCATTTTTGCGGCAATCATTGCAGCGGCGATCATTCTGATCTACACGCGCTGTATTCGCAGCACAGTGCTTGTGGTGTTTTGTTCCATGATTGCTGTCGTCTGGCAACTTGGCCTTATGCAGATATTTGGATTCGTTCTTGATCCCTATTCTGTCCTAGTTCCGTTCCTGATCTTCGCTATTGGCGTTTCTCATGGGGCGCAGAAAATGAACGGGATCATGCAGGACATCGGTCGGGGTACGCACCGATATGTTGCCGCACGCTATACATTTCGGCGGCTTTTCCTGGCCGGGCTGACGGCATTATTGGCCGACGCAGTGGGTTTTGCCGTTCTTACAATCATCGATATTCCTGTCATTCGCGGGCTTGCCATATCTGCCAGCATTGGCGTGGCGGTGTTGATTTTTACTAATCTGATCTTGCTGCCAATTCTCTTGTCCTATACCAGTGTCAGTCAGTCAGCTGCCAAGCGTTGCTTGGTAACAAGCGAAGGCGATCATCCTCTGGCCAGATGGCTGGGACGCTTCACCCAACCGAAGTGGGCAATTGGCGTGATCGCTGTTAGTGGCTTGCTTACCGTTGCAGGTCTGATAGTCAGTCTTCAACTCAAAATCGGTGACCTTGATCCAGGTGCGCCTGAGTTGCGGCCAGATTCCCAGTACAACTTGGCGAACGCATTCATCACATCTAACTATCAGTTATCAAGCGACCAGTTCGCAGTTATCGTTACGACGCCAGATAACGGTCTGGTCAGTTTTGAAACGCTACTTGAGATGGACCGTTTGGAACAAACGTTACGTGAAATACCTGGCGTTCAGACAACAGTATCTGCCGCTAGTTTGGCGAGAAGTTACACTTCTGCCGGATTTGAAGGCTCAGAGAAGTGGATGACGATTAATCGCGATCCGTTTGTCATTTCGGATGCACTTAACTACGTTTATGACTCCAACCCGGAAATGTTCAACGATTCGCGATCAGTAGCACCCGTCATTGTTTTTCTGTCCGATCACAAGGCAGAGACGTTGTCACGTGTGGTCGAGGCTGTGGAGAGATTTTCTGCCGAACATAACACTGATGAACGCAAGTTTCTTCTGGCTGCTGGTAACTCAGGTATTGAGGCTGCAACCAATATTGCTGTTAGTCATGCAAACCGCAGCATGCTTTTCTATGTTTATGCAGCTGTGATCCTGTTGTGCTACATCACCTTCAGAAACTGGAAAGCCGTTATCGTTGCGGTGGTTCCTCTTGTTGTTACCACCATTCTTTGTGAGGCCCTGATGGTGTTCTTGGGGATTGGTGTAAAGGTTGCCACCCTTCCCGTAACTGCATTGGGTGTCGGTATTGGTGTTGATTATTCCTTGTATTTGCTGACTGTACAGTTAGTGCAACAGCGCCAGGGAATGTCAGTTGCAGATGCCTACACGAGTGCATTGGCCTTTACCGGGAAAGTTGTGGCATTGATCGGTGTGACCCTGGCTGCGGCAGTGATTACCTGGGCCTGGTCTCCTATCAAGTTTCAAGCTGATATGGGCATCCTGCTCGCGTTCATGTTTATTTGGAACATGCTTGGTGCTCTGATTCTTGTGCCCAGTCTGGCAACCTTCTTGTTGCAGTCTGCCACACCGAAGGAATTGATGCCATTGGATGATGGGCTGATTTTCGATGAGCGCGAACCCAATAGGGCTGCGGCAATTCAGGATATTCATTGATCGGTCGTGGCTTCATCCTGCATAGATTGCTGCCACAGATCCCTTCACTAAGTTTTTTGTCGAGGAGAATACTTTGTATCGACACATACTCGTACCGGTAGAGGGCACCGACCTTTCTATCGACACTGTTTCCAAGGCGGTAGAGTTTGCCAAGAAAATTGGTGCGCGCATTACGTTTGTCCATGCTCGATCTGACTTTGGTGCGACTGATGGTGGAGCACTGGTACATGCCATGTCGCCCAAAGATTATGCGCAGCAGGAAGCGGGTAGTGCTCGGGCTATTCTCGCCAAGGGCGAGGTTGAGGCGCAAACTTTTGGGGTGCCCTATCAGTCCATTGCCAAGACAAGTGATCGCCCCTACGAAGTGATCATCGATACCGCTGAAGAGCAAGACTGCGACTTGATTTTCATGGCTTCGCACGGTAAGCGTGGATTAAAGGGGCTATTTGTCGGTTCACAGACTCAGAAGGTACTGGCGCATACAACCATCCCTGTGCTTGTTTCGTCTGTTGAGAGCAACGCTACATCTCCGGAAATGAATGCTGCGATATCTGCGATCAAAGGTGAGCACCGCTCACTAGCTGCCGTGATCAAGGGGCTTCAGCACGTTTTGGAGCAGGCTCGTGTGACTCAGTTGCCGCTAAATGCGCGCCTGTTGCGAGCCATGATTCTTTATTTTCGGCGCTTTACTCAGGAGTTGCATCATCCTAAGGAAGAGGAATATTTATTTGCCAGGTTGCGCGGCAAGTCTGCTGAGGCGGATAAGGTGATCGGCACCCTGGAAATCCAGCATGTGGCAGAGCCGACAATAATTGCGGCAATTGAAGCGGCGGTGGATATTTATCTAGCTGCCCCTAATGCAGTGAATCTGGGCTCGTTGACGCTCTCTGTAGAGAAGTACGCCGATCACATCTGGGGGCACATGACCTTAGAGGAAAAAGAAATTCTTCCCGATTGCCGCAGGCATTTCACTACGTCGGACTGGAAGGAAATCGCTAATGCGTTTCTTGAAAATGGCGATCCCCGCTTCGACAAAGATCGAGATGCTGATTTCGATAAATTTTTTGAGCGAATCATGAATCTTGCAGACATAGGGTAGAGCTAGTCGAGGCTTTTTTGAAGTAGTTAGCGTGCTTTGTGATTGCTTGAAAATTATTTTTTGAAATTGCCGCCCACGGCGCTTATTTGAATTGTGAAAAGAGGTCTAAATGAAGATCGTTGTTCCTGTTAAAAGGGTAATTGATTACAACGTGAAAGTCCGTGTAAAGGCGGATGGTTCCGGAGTGGACCTGTCAAACGTCAAGATGTCGATGAATCCCTTTGATGAAATTGCCGTTGAAGCAGCTGTCCGTCTCAAAGAGGCGGGTGTGGCTAGTGAGGTTGTCGTGGTTTCGTGTGGTATTGCGGCATCTCAGGAAACATTGCGCACGGGTCTTGCGATCGGTGCCGATCGTGCTGTTTTGGTTGAGACCAATATCGATTTGCAGCCATTGGCAGTAGCCAAGTTGCTCAAAGCGATTTATGACAAGGAAAAACCGCAACTTATAATTTGCGGTAAGCAGGCGATCGATGATGATGCCAATCAGACCGGCCAGATGCTGGCTGCACTCATGAACTGTGGGCAGGCTACTTTTGCTTCGAAACTTGAAATCGTAGACGGTAAGGCAATTGTGACGCGTGAAGTCGATGGTGGCCTCGAAACCCTGGAATTGCCGTTGCCAGCGGTTGTGACTACTGATCTGCGACTGAACGAGCCACGCTATGCCACTTTGCCCAACATCATGAAAGCCAAAAAGAAGCCGCTAGAGACCTTAACGCCAGCGGACCTGGGGGTTAACGTTGAGCCACGCCTGACCACCCTCAAGGTGGTTGAGCCATCGTCACGCAAGGCAGGAATAATCGTTCCGGATGTGCAAGTGCTGCTCAATAAACTCAAAAATGAAGCAAAAGTAATTGCGGGGTAAAAAAATGGCTATTTTGGTAATTGCAGAACATGACAATAAGGCGCTTAAGAGCGCGACGCTGAATACCATAACTGCGGCAAACAAGATTGGATCGGAAGTCCACATCCTGGTCGCTGGGTTCGCTTGTAAGGGGGTGGCCGAACAGGCCGCCGGCATTGCTGGTGTGGCCTCCGTCAAGATGGCCGACAGCGCAGCGCTTGAGCCTCAACTTGCTGAGGATGTTGCTGACTTGGTCCTGGCGATTAGCGGTGGATATGAGCATATCCTGGCGCCTGCAACGACTTTTGGTAAGAACTTCTTGCCGCGTGTTGCCGCCTTGCTGGATGTCGCTCAAATATCGGAAATCGTTTCGGTTGAAGGGCCTGATACTTTTGTCCGTCCGATCTATGCTGGTAATGCCTTGGCAACGGTTAAATCCGCCGATCTGATCAAGGTGATCAGCGTACGAACAACGGGTTTCGATGCTGCAGGAACCGGAGGTGCGGCCCCGATAGTCGAACTTTCCGTACCTGCATCGGGAGGGAAATCTTCATTTGTCAGTCGAGAGCTGACCAAGAGTGAGCGCCCGGAACTCGGCGCTGCAAAGATTATTGTTTCAGGTGGACGCGGTCTTGGAAGTAGTGAGAATTATCATAATTTACTAGATCCGCTTGCCGATAAGCTTGGCGCAGCGATGGGCGCTTCACGTGCCGCTGTTGATGCGGGATTCGCGCCAAACGATTATCAAGTGGGGCAGACGGGCAAAATCGTTGCGCCGCAACTCTACATTGCAGTCGGGATATCGGGCGCTATTCAGCACTTGGCAGGCATGAAAGATTCAAAAATCATTGTTGCCATCAATAAAGATCCTGATGCGCCAATTTTTCAGATTGCAGACTATGGTCTGGTTGGAGATCTATTCGAGTTAGTGCCGCAGTTTGTCTCCGAGTTGGGGTGATCCGGGTGTTTCCATGGATCAGCGTTGTGTTTAGCAAGAAAGACTTCAGGGGGGGGGCGTAGAGGTTGATTTAGAGTTTTTCGATATATTTCCGCTAGGAACAGAGAGTTAGGCTTTGAGTAGGCACTCTGGTACAATCGTTTGTTAAGAAAACTGGTTTTTGCACTGATGAGTGCGTAGCAGTCGGGTCATTTTTCTTTTTGCGGTGCAATCAAACTCGGTTTGTGCCGCTTTTGGTTATTCCTTTTGGATATTTAAATCGCGGTAATGAGCAAAGTACAAGAAAATCTCAGTTCGCGGGAGCTTATTCTCGAAACTGCCGTTCGTCTTTTTGGCGAAAAAGGTTATACCGGCACTACGATGCGTGATATTGCTAAGGCAGTCGGTTTGCTGCCTGGTAGTCTTTACGCTCATATCGATAGCAAGGAGGCATTGCTCCTTGAAATTGTCGGTTTAGGTATTAATCGCTTTCTTTCCATTTTGGAGCTTGTTGAGTCCTCAACGGAGTCGGCTGACCAACGTTTGCGCGTCGCCATTAATGCGCATCTAATGGCTGTTGCAGAAGATCCTGCTCGCACACTTGTTATCTTTCACCAGTGGCGTTTCCTGACTGATACCAATCGCGAGCGTGCGATCGATATGCGTCGTCAATACGCCCAGGCTTTTAAGCAAATTATTGAGGACGGTATTCAAAGTGGCGTTTTCCGCTCCGATCTCAATGTTCGTGTTGCGGTTTTCTCGGTTCTTGGTGCTTTGAACTGGGCATCGGAGTGGTATTCGGCCAAGGGGCCGATGAACGCTGACGAACTCGGCGAGGCTTTTTCCGATACGCTTTTGTATGGACTTTGTGCTAGTCAGCCGGTCAAGAAAAAGACTACAGTGAAGCGTACCAAATAGTTAGCTGAATTTCGATTTTGCGGTCGGGATATTTTATTCTTGGCTTTTTGGGACGTAGACGGTTAATCCATCCAGGTCCGGGGTGCCATGATTTGGCAGGATAACCGCCAGTTCTTTTTGCTGCGACGTCCCACCGTTTTCAGTAGCAGTGGGCTTTAGAGTCCGGGGTTAATTTTACTGATTTATGGGCAAGTGATCTGGCATAAGCGGTAGGGGGCATCCCGCCGAGGGATTTCTTGGGGCGCTCCTCGTTATATTCCCGCCGCCAGGCTTCGATGATGTCTTGTGCGTGACGCATGCTGGTGAACCAGTGTTCGTTCAGGCATTCATCACGGAAGCGTCCATTGAATGATTCGATATAGGCGTTTTGGTTGGGCTTTCCAGGCTCGATGAGGAACAACTGAACCCCACGGGCATGAGCCCAGGTCAGCATGGCCCGGCTACAGAACTCTTTGCCGTTATCGGTTCTGATAGCCTTGGGGAGTCCCCGCGTCTTGGCCAACTGATCGAGAACACGGGGTAGTTGCAGGCCGCCCAGTCGTTCCGGCACAATGGCCACAGCTTCATGAGTCGCGTCATCGACAACGGTGAGGTTTTTGATGACACGCCCTTCAGCCGTCCTGTCGAACACGAAATCCATCGACCAGACTTGATTGGCCGCCAAGGGGCGTTCCAGAGGATGCCGGTCGGCAGCCGGGATCTTCTTCCGCTTGCGCCTTCTCACTTGCAGACCTGCCTTGGTATAGAGCCGATCCACCCGTTTGTGATTCACGATCTCTCCTGCCTGACGCAGTTTTAGATAGATCATCCCAGCCCCGTAGCGCCGGTGGCGCTGAGCGAGCGTGATGATCCTTTCTTTCAAGGCGGTATTGCGATCCATCACCGGCCGGTAACGGAAAGCGCTCGGGCTCATGCCAACGAAACGGAGTGATTTCTGCTCGCTGAGTCCCTTGTCGATCAGGAAGTGCACCAGATCACGTCTTGACGGTGCGCTCACCACTTTTTTCGCAGGGCCTCTTTCGCAATCTCGTTCTCCAGCATCGACTCAGCTAGCAAGCGCTTGAGCCGGGAATTCTCCAGCTCCAGTTCCTTCAGGCGCTTGGCATCCGAGACGCTCATCCCGCCAAACTTGCTGCGCCAGAGGTAGTAGCTCGCTTCCGAGAAGGCGTGTTTGCGGCAAAGCTCCGCAACGGGCATGCCTGCCTCTGCTTCCCGCAGGAAACCAATGATCTGTTCTTCAGTGAATCACTTCTTCATGTCCAATCTCCTTGGTGGTGGGATTGGACTCTAAAGTCACGCGCTACTCAATTCCGGGGGCGGGTGGCAACTCAACAAAGTCGGATTTGTCCCGGATTTTGTCGAGGGTGTTTCGCTGCCCGACAGAACGATGAGAGAGATTGGCCTGTGGTTGCGTTCACGAGGTCACGCCTGTTCGTGGT
>JAQTZQ010000170.1 GCA_028687645.1 Rhodocyclaceae bacterium | reverse complement strand
CCAAGTTGGAACTGGCTTTGGCCGTCTATCTGGTGGTTTCCTGGCGCTTGGCCCGACTGCTCAAGTTGGGACGCACCCATCCGGATCTTGAGGCCAGCCTGCTTTTTAGCGAGGCGGAATGGAAAGGGGCTTACATTCTGGCGAAGAAAGCGATCCCGAAAGCGGTGCCGACGATTCGCGACGTAGTTCGCCAAATCGCCATGCTTGGCGGCTTCCTCGGCAGAAAGTGCGACGGCGAACCGGGCGTCAAAACCCTCTGGCTGGGCATTCAACGTTTGCGGGATTTCGTCGTGGGCATGGAACATGTGCAGAAAATTTATGATGTCAAATGAGTTGTGTGGAACGGCATGGGTTATGACTGCCCCGTTCAACAACATCGACGCTGCGTTAGTGGCGTTGAGCTCTTTAACAATTCGGAAAAGTTATGAAAAAATCGAATCGCCTCGTCGCGAGGTATCGGGAGGCTGCGTGATGGAAAAACGCCCCCCCAGTAATCGTCACCTTCAGGATTACCGTGAGGCGATCCGCGAGGCAAAGCAAGGTATTCAGGATTTTGACTATATCGGAACCCTGGACCGCTTCCGTCATCGCGGGAGCGGAGATCTGTTCAAAGGCAGAGCTGTTTTCAATCTGCATTGGCAAAGTTTCCCCAATCGAATGAACGTGGACGATGCGCTTTACACGAGCGTACTCGGGGTTCGGCAATACGCGGCACTCACGTTTATCCCAGGAGAATCTGAAAATGTCGTGCTGAACGGTCAACTTTGTCTGAACACCTGGCAAAGGCCCTGCATCTCCCCTCGCGAAGGTGATCCACGCCTGTTTCTGGAATTCGTGGCACTCATTTTTGATGATGATCCGATCGCAATGGCATTCTTTCTCGATGCCATCGCGACGCTGATTCAGTATCCCGATCAAAAGTGGGCGTTTATGATTTTGCTAATCGGCGCGCAGGGTGTTGGCAAGAGCCTTGTATCCGAAATGGTCGCAGACCTCGTCGGGCGACGTAACACAGCGTTTCCGACGATAGAGGCGATCAAGGGCAATTTCACTGGCTGGCTCCTCGCCCATCTGGTGGTTATCCACGAGCTCGATCAGGTCAACCGAGAGATCGGAACCCGGATCAAGCACTGGGTCACCTCCGATACCCTGATGATCAACACTAAGAATGTCCCAGAGTACAGCATCAAAAACTACGCAAACCTGATCGCGTGTAGTAATCATGAGGATGTGGCTTATCTGGATAGTGATGATCGCCGGATTTTTTCGTGGATAAGCCAGGCTGAAAAGCGACCGCCGGCGTATTACGAAAAGCTATGCGACTGGTTTTTCAAAGGCCCGGGAGCGGGCATTGTCTTGGGCTATCTGAAAAATCGAGACATCTCGGGTTTCAATCCCAAAGCTGCTCCGCCAAAGACGCATGGCCGCGAACGGTTGATTGAAAATTCCAGAACCGAGGCCGAACGCTTCCTGCGCGATGCACTCGATAGCGGGGCGCCCCCCTTTAGCTCAGATATTTGTACCGCTGGCGAGGTTCTTCAATATCTGCGCGTGCATCAAATCCGGGTCACTGATGCAGAGGTTCGACACTTCCTGCGCCAACAAGGGACATCCCTTGGCCAGGTTAGGATTCAGGGAACACGTCCTTCAATTTGGGTTATTCGCAACCATGCACACTGGGCGAAGGCGACACCTGAAGAAATCGCCCTCGCCTACGTCTCGGCATTTGACCAAGCGCAAGGCAGACCAGAAACGTCTCCCAATGCCAAGCAAGCCTCGGCGCCGATGCCGCTACGAAAATCAGGTCGTGCAGGCAACTCGCACTAGGCACTAGAACTTGCAAGTTTTACGACCCAAGCCGCATTCTCACACCATGCTGCTGAAAGTTGATCTGTTGTATTTAGACTGGCGGATTGGAACCCCGCCGGGCCGGAGGCGGAGAAGGGGCGTGCCCCCTTGGTCCTCCCGGCGATGCAGTTGCCACGGCCGGCGGGTACAGACCCAGCCCCGCGGCAACTCAGTTCTGTTTTGATCAGAACAACGATCGGTTCGCCTGGCCAGCAGCCGATCCACCCCTCTCCAATTGGGTGGCAATGAATGCCGCCACAAACCACGATTCAACATCGTGGCTCGACGAAAGGATTCAAAATGTCGAATCAAAAGAACGAAACTCCGGAAAGCGCCGGCTTCGTGCGCCGCTATTGGGCGGTGAATGTCAACGCAGAAAACGAACGCATTGCCGCAAAGGCAACAGAAGGCTACTTGACCTACCTGTTCAACAAGGACAAGGAAGAAATTGAGGCCAAAGGCCATCAGTTGATCGTCTTTTCCGATGGAATCCCCGTGCTCGCGGGAGAACTGAATGAACATGAGACGTGCCCGGCCGATGACCTGAAAATCGACGGCTACCGCATCACCCCGGTGCACGCTGAAGTTTGCTCACTGTCATTCGATAGCTGGAAAAGCCCCAAGTATTTAAGTTTGCGACTGGAAACCGCCCTCGAGCTCAAAAACTTAAGCCACCTGTACCCGGCGATCGGTGGAGTCGCTTGGCCGATTGACGCTGACCTGGGAGATGCGATTCTTGGCATCGGCAAACCGGTTAGCGAGGGCCATGAGTTTGGCAGCGAAGCAGGTGAGGTCGAAGACGAAATCGACGTCACCATCACTGAACACGAATCGCTGCCAGCATCGATTTTCGATGTCCCCGAGTGTATTTTTGATATTTCTCCGGCAAAGACCATCGAAACGACAGCTGCCCCAAGTCCCGGCCAGGAAACGCATACTGGCTACTGGATCGCGGAACTGAGCGATAACTGGAAAAGCCACATCGCTGAAAATCAGTCAGCAGCCGATGGATTCCACGATATGCTTTATCTTGAGTTTATGGGCAATGACACCGATCCATTCGGTAACGAGGATGATTTCATCTTCCTTGTTGACCGTGGTCTTCTCGTCCTTGTCGCCATCGTGCAGGAGCACCTGGCCAGCGTCGATGACGGTTTGTCGGTCGGCTGCTATAAGATCGCCGGCACGAGTGCACGTATCATCGGCACCCGATTCAATGCGCTCAACGACCCGGCCAACATCGCGCTACGCAGCGCCATCGCTGACGAAATCGACCGCATCGCGCTGGACTGGCCCGCCCTGAAAGGGGTTGCATGGCCCTTCAATGCGACGCTTGGCCAGGCGCTTCTGGATCTCGCGACGACCCCCGAAGGCCTGCCCGCTCTAGACTAAAAAGTCGGTAAAGGCGGATTTGGCGTCCTGCACCAAAATCCGCAGATAAAAGCCGGGGACATCCCCGCCCGTTCGCGCGACGTCGCGCGACGGAGAACTACGCCAAACATCGCCACAGGCGATTACGCAGGCGGAAATAACGCGCCGCATATCGGCAACAGATGACCGAGCCTGCCTGGCCAGCGGTTCGGCATCATCTTTTTGAATAGCTGTACCCACCCAAGTGGGTGCAGCCCCTACGCGGCACAGCAACTTGAGCCGCACTAAGGACTCGCATGCAAACGAACGCTCTCAACGCCATCACCCTGCAAAAACGCTACGCTGTCTATGACGCTCAGCACGCAGCCGATGGGTTTACACAAAACGGACTGCGCCATTTCAGACTGAATGCAGGCACGTCAGGTGTTGCGCAGAATGACGGCGATCCAATCTTCGGCATCGTCAACGAGCAGATTCACGAAGTCGGGATTGTCCGCCATAGCGATCAGTCGCCCACCTTCTTCCATTCGGTCTACGGACATTTGCCACTCATCTGGGGCGATGTGACCCGTCTCGAAACGCCGATCAAGGTTCCCAAGGAGGTGATCGATGCGCTGCCTGAATCATTGGCATTCTCTGCGGGAATCATTGGCGAAGATCGCCAGTGGCTGCACCCGGTGCCAAACCGGTTCGGAAAATCGCTCCACGCGCAGATGTCCGGCCAGTTGGGACTCGACGTTCTGGAAGCCGCTCTGAAAGACGACGATCGCATTGACCATTTTTTGGCTCGCCACGCGCTCCATGAAGCTTTGGCACGCGCAGTGACGCCGGTCGATCAAATTGCCCTGTGCGATGCCTACCATCAGCGTGGCGCCTTCCTTGATGCCGTCAAACTTCGCAACCCGGCCTGCCCGTTCACCGGATTGACCGAGAATCTGGTGCCAATTCGACTGAAACCGTGGCACTGGTCGAGCGATGCGGAGAAGCTTGATCCTGACAACGCCTTGATGGTGGCGGAAGGAATCGCTCAGGATCTCGAAAATGGTCTGCTGACCCTGGATGCGGCTAATCGCGTGAAACAGGTCCAATCCGTTCTGGACTGCTATTTCGCCGACAAGGATTTGTACGCGCTCAGCCAAGTATCGCCCGCTCAATTCTCGATGGGCCAGCAGCGCTATCTGGACTGCCACCGTCGGCAGGTATTTCGTGATGGTCAGATGGCGACACGTTTGAGCTGATTCATCAGGCGCGCGAGATTTAGATTCAACCGCGACACATTAAGCAATCTTTCCCCTTCCGGTTGATCCGGAAGGGGAAACCAAAGGAATTCAAACATGACCTCTAGCACCTATTGCTACAACCCTCAGTGGCGCCAGCATGCTATTCACGCTGCCATGCTAACCATCCAGAAATACCCTTCCAGGCTGACCTGGGAAGATCGATATATCGTTATCAACACGGCGGAAGACCTCCTTGCCGCTGATCTGGACGACGAGGAAGAGCATAACGACGCGTTCAGCGCCTTGAGTGACGAGCAGCAGCTGCGCTATTTCGAGATCCAGGAGAAGCGTTGTCCGTTCCCTCTGCCTGATTTCGATTGAGCAACAATGACATCATTTCTATCAATGGCCGTTCCGGATGATTCGGAGCGGCCATTTTTTGCGTTGCGTTTTAGCGTGCAGCCCCCAAGGTCGCAGTACACTTTCATAAATCCTTACTACCTCGATTAATGAATTCCTCACCCGCACCCACCCCGTACCAGCTGAAGCAGTTCTTCATACTGGACCCGGACATCCATTTCCTGAACCATGGCTCATTCGGCGCTACGCCGATTCCCGTTCATGAAGTCCGGCAGGAGTGGCAGCGGCGTCTGGAACAGCAACCCGTCAAGTTTCTGGCGCGGGAACTCGATGGTCATCTGCGCTTCGCCCGAGAATCACTCTCCGCCTATCTGGGGGCTGACGCGGATGATCTGGTCTACCTCCCCAATGCGACCTTCGGCATCAATCTGATTGCCCGTTCGTTGAAGCTGCAAGCGGGTGACGAAGTATTGACCAGCAATCACGAGTACGGCGCTTGCGATAAGGCATGGACATTTGCTTGCAGTAAAACTGGTGCGCATTACGTCCGCCAGGCCATCGATTTGCCGGTGCAAAATTCAGAAGAAATCCTTGAGCAATTCTGGCGCGGGGTGACGCCCCGCACCAAGGTCATCTTTCTCAGTCACATCACGTCACCTACGGCCTTGCGCCTGCCTATTGAGGCAATCTGCCAAAGGGCGCGTTCGGCTGGCGTGCTGACCATCATTGATGCCGCGCATACGGCTGGGCAATGGCCGTTGAATCTCTCGACGTTGGGTGCTGATTTCGTCACGGGAAATTTGCATAAATGGCTGATGGCGCCCAAGGGCGCTGCATTCTTATATGCGCGTCGAGATTGCCAATCACTACTGGAACCCCTGGTTGTCAGTTGGGGCTATGGTGACAATCCCCTGGGCAACAGCGGCTCACGTTTTATTGATCTTCTGCAATGGACGGGCACCTACGATCCATCGGCCGCACTTTCGGTGCCGGCCGCAATCGATTTCATGCAGCAATACCAATGGGACGACGTACGACAGCGTTGCCACGATCTTTTATGTTCGGCCATCGCGCAGGTCTGTGATTTGACGCAGATGCCAGCCCGCTATCCGCTCGATTCGGATCTGTTTGCGCAGATGGGCGTTGCGCCCTTGCCGGTGGATGCCGATCTGATTAATCTGAAATCCCGACTGTACGATGACTATCAGGTGGAGGTGCCACTCATCGACTGGAACGGCCAGAAATTCGTGCGGATTTCGGTTCAAGGCTATAACAGCCCGGAGGATGTTCAGGCGTTGGTCGAGGCATTAGCGGCGTTGCTGCCCCGGAAAATTCAAAGCTTGGGCGCTCGTCAGCAAATGATCAGCGGCTGACCGGCAACTTGATCGTCGTTTCAGCGATCATCTTCCCTGATCGTTGAAGGCTGTAGTAACCAAGGTAATAGCCTGTCGACCAGTTGCTGGCTGATTTGCGTTTGCCGAGATAGGTTTGCCGGACCGCCTGATTCTTCTCCATCGGCGCGCTGCGTTCCACCATGACTTTGCCGTCCGGCGCGGTGATGCGCATCGTCTCCACGTCGCCTTGGCGAACGCCCATGATTTCGATATGGAATACCAGTGCTGGTGCGCTGTCAGGCAAGGCTGATAATAACGCCTCACCTGATTGAAGTTCAGGAACGGGTAGCGCTCGATCAGCAAAACCGGCGATCAGAATAGCCGTTGGCTGGTAGGCCAGTTGCGATCGAGCGGCATCAGACCACAGCGTCTTCTCTGTTTTGCCGCACGCTGTTCTCTCAGGACCGAAGGGATCAACGGCTTGGCCGTTTTTACGCACGGTGAAATCGACATGCGGAAATTCGGTTTTACCGGAGAGGCCGACCTGGCCGAGAACGTCGCCGGCCTGCACGCGTTGGCCGGGGCGAACCTCGATGCTGCCTTGACGCAAATGACTGTACTGGGTTTCCCATCCATCGCCATGCGCAATCCGAACGCCGTTACCTGCTTCCTTCGGGTTCTTGGCGCTGAGTGGGCGGTCACGGATTGAGATATCTGGCTCAGAATCACGAACGGCTTGGACTGTCCCTGAGGCAGCGGCAAGCACGGCGACACCGGCTTGCATTTGCTGCTTATGTTTCAAACGGAAGTCCGTGCCGGTGTGCTTATCGTAGGCCAGTGGACCACAGGCGTAATCTTGCCAGCCCGCACTGGCATCGTGATCATAGTAATTCTGGATGAAGCAGTCGCGCCCGAGGGTGCAGCGAATTGGTAGGTCGAGCTGAAGGTCAGCCGCCAGGAGTGATTGGCCGAATAGATAGAGCGCCAGGAAAGATAGAGGTTTCATAGCGGGCAAGGGTGCGAACTGGCTGGCTAGTTCTTCTCGTCGTCGTCAGAAGCAACCACGGCACTGACGCCAGCGGCAGCGATATCGACGGTCGTGCCAACGACGGTAGCGCCGACTTTGACCGTCGTGGCCACTACCGTCACCGCAGCATCGGCCACTGCGACCACGGCACATCCGCTCAGTGTTGAACAGAAGAGGATGACTGACGTGATGATCAAGGGTTTCACAGCGCTTCTATTCCAAAATGGGTGATCTGAGGCTACGCAAAAAAATCCCCGCCATGTCTGTAGCGGGGATTGAATTCTCGAACAGGGGTAGTGTCGAGAGGAGGGGTTCATGCAATGGATGCAGTGTAGGCCCGCCTTCGATCGTCGTCTGTATCGTGATTGTCGCTGTCATGTAACAGGGTGTTGCGCTCGACAATCGCTGCGAAAACACCCGGTGGTAGCTGTCGCGAAAACCTGAAACCGCACCGGGATAAAATCGGACACACGGACTAGGTTTCCGCAATGCAAAACGCCAACCGGTGAGGGTTGGCGTTTTTACCTTGAGAATCAAGGGGAATACTTGGTGGCCAATCGCGGAATCGAACCACGGACACGCGGATTTTCAATCCGCTGCTCTACCAACTGAGCTAATTGGCCTTAAAGAGGGCGCATTATATCGACCGTTCCACGGCGTTGCAAGCCGTTCTATGCTTTTTTCTCGGTCGACCGTAACAGCGCCCCAAATTCAGGTTCCCATGGGGGGTGACTGCCGATAAAGCTCAGAGAAATCATCCGGTGGCGGGGGCGGGGGAAGA
>JAQTZQ010000169.1 GCA_028687645.1 Rhodocyclaceae bacterium | reverse complement strand
GTCCTTTCAGCCATCGTTGCCGCATCGTCCTGTTTGAAAAAGGCATGGACTTTCAGGTGATTGATGTTGATATGTTCAACAAGCCAGAGGATCTGGCGGCGATCAATCCGCACAATCGCGTGCCGGTGTTGGTTGAGCGTGATTTGGTGCTGTTCGAGCCGAACATCATCAATGAATATATTGATGAGCGTTTCCCGCATCCGCAGTTGATGCCGGCTGATCCGATCATGCGTGCACGGGCTCGCCAGTTGCTGGTGGGCATGGAGCGCGAGATTTTCTCTTTCATGGAAGTGATTGAGAAAAATAGCAAGACAGCGGACAAAGCCCGCCAGGAAATCAAGGCTCGCCTGACTGAAATCATTCCCATCTTCACCAAGCAAAAATTCATGCTGGGTGACGAATTTTCGATGTTGGATGTCGCGATTGCACCGTTGTTGTGGCGTTTGGATCACTATGGTATTGATCTGGGCAAGGCTTCTGCACCGTTGATGAAATACGCTGAGCGGATTTTCAGCCGCCAGGGCTTCATTGACGCGCTGACGCCATCTGAAAAGGCCATGCGCAAATAAGTATGGAACGTTTGCCGTCCACCAAGCCTTATTTGCTGCGTGCCATCTGGGAATGGTGTTGCGACAATAATTTGACGCCACATATTGCTGTGGTCGTCGATAAGCGCACGCGGGTGCCGCGTGAGTTCGTCAAGGATGGGCAAATTGTCCTTAATCTAGGGCCGGGGGCTACCAACAAACTGAATATCGGCAACGAGTATGTCGAGTTTCAGGCGCGCTTTGGTGGTGTGGCGCGCGAACTCTCGGTGCCGGTTGAGCAGGTGGCGGCGATTTATGCCCGTGAAAACGGGGCCGGCATGGCTTTCGACCTTGATGAAGAGGCGCAACTGGCGGGCGATATGGAAGATGCCGCAGTGGCAGACTCTGAACCCGATCCGCAGCCGCCACGCCCCGAACCCGGGCGGCCAAAGTTGCAGCGCATCAAATAAGGACACGCCCATCGGGCGATGCACCAAAACAGGGAACTTCCAGATGGAATGTTCCCTGTTTTTTATTTAAGTGCTTGATTTTTCAGTATGGCATGGCTGTTGCTGAAGACTTTGCCAAAAGGAAAATCATGAAAAGCACAGTTAAATCTACTTGTTGTTATTGCGGTGTCGGTTGCGGCATCCTGATTGAAACCGAGAATGACCAGATTACTGGCGTACGCGGTGATCCTGAGCACCCAGCCAATTATGGTCGTTTGTGCACCAAAGGGGCGACGCTCAATCAGACAGCAAGCTTGACCTATCGCCTGTTGTCCCCACAGAAAGTATTACGGTCAACCGGGAAAAGAAGCCAAATTTCTTGGGAGTCTGCCCTAGACGAGGCGGCGAGCAAATTTGCCGAGACCATCCGGAAACACGGACCAGATTCAGTCGCCTTCTATATTTCCGGGCAGTTGATGACTGAGGACTACTACGTCTTCAACAAGTTGGCTAAGGGCTTGATCGGTACCAACAACGTGGATACCAATTCACGGCTTTGTATGTCCTCAGCGGTGGCCGGTTACAAGCAGACGCTGGGCGCTGATGCGCCGCCTTGCAGTTACAGTGATATTGCCCAAGCCGAGGTGATCTTTATTGCCGGCGCCAACCCTGCGGTAGCGCACCCGATTATCTTCCGTCTGATTGAGGATGCAAAAGCCGCCAATCCGGCATTGAAAATTATTGTCGCTGATCCGCGCCGTTCAGAGAGTGCGGAGATTGCCGATCTGCATTTGCCAATCAAGCCCGGGAGCGATATCGCGTTGTTTAATGGGATGTTGCATGTCCTGATTGAAGAAGGCCTGATTGATCAGGCTTATATCGACGCCCACACCACGGGTTTCGTCAATCTGGCTGCCATCGTCAAAGATTACCCGCCGGCCAAGGCGGCTGAAATTTGCGGCATTGAAACGACTGATTTGCTTCAGGCGGCGCGTTGGTTTGGCCGCAGCAAAGCGGCGCTTTCGCTCTATTGCCAGGGCTTGAACCAGTCAGCGCACGGGACGCATAACAATGCCGGCATTATCCATCTGCATTTGGCAACAGGCCAGATTGGCAAGCCAGGAGCTGGGCCATTTTCACTGACCGGGCAACCCAATGCCATGGGCGGTCGCGAGGTGGGTGGTTTGTCCAATTTGCTCTCGGCGCATCGTGATTTGGCCAACCCAGAGCACCGGGCTGAAATGGCTGATTTTTGGGGCGTGCCGTTTGTCCCGGCAACAGCGGGCAAATCTGCGGTCGACCTGTTTAAATGCCTGAAAACCGGCGAGATCAAGGCGGTATGGATTGCCTGCACCAACCCGGCCCAGTCGCTGCCAAATCAGGCAGCTGTTCGCGAGGCGCTGCAGGCCGCTGACTATGTGGTTTTACAGGAAACCTACGCCAATACTGATACGGCGGACTATGCCGATCTACTGCTGCCAGCTACGGGCTGGGGAGAAAAACACGGTACGGTCACCAACTCCGAGCGCTGCATCAGCCGCGTGCTGCCGGCTGTCACGCCGCCGGGCGAGGCACGTCATGACTGGCAAATCGTTATTGATTTCGCGCGGCTGCTGGGCAAAAAATTGAATCATGCCGCTGCTGATCGGCTCTTTGCGTACAACGATGCGGAAGCGATTTTTAATGAGCATCGCGAAAGCACGCGCGGACGGGATCTGGATATTACCGGGCTGAGTTATGCCTTGCTCGAAAAGGCAGGTCCTCAGCAGTGGCCTTATCCGATAGGCGCAGAAAGTGGCAAGGTGCGTCTATATGAAGACGGGGTTTTCCCGACAGCCGATGGCAAGGCGCGTTTTGTCGCCATCGAACATCTGGCGACCGCCGATAGTATTTTGCCAGATACGCCAATTAGTCTTCTTTCCGGGCGTCTGCGCGATCATTGGCATGGCATGAGCCGCACGGGTACGATTCCGCGCCTGTTCAATCTGGAAGATGAGCCGTTGCTCGGCATGCACCCGTGCGACATGCGACATCGTTCGCTCGATTCGGGCGATCTGGTCAAAGTCAGCAATGGACGCGGCGAGATTACGGTACGGGTAGCCGAGCAAGCTGGCCTGAAGCGCGGTCGTGCCTGGATGCCGATGCATTGGGGTTCGCAGTTCATGAATTCCCCAGGGGTGAATGCCCTGGCTTGTGATGCCACCGATCCCTATTCAAAGCAGCCGGAACTCAAGCATGCGGCGGTGCAGATTGCTAAACTGGATTTGCCCTATCCGCTGGCGATTATTCGCGTTTGCCCGGATCAACAGTCGGCGCTTGAGCTGATGCAGCGGGCGCGGGAGGCTTTGCCGCGCTTTGCCTACGCCACGCTCAATTTGTATGGCCGCAGCAGCCCGCTGGTGGTTTTTCGTGCGGCGACTGCCGAGGCGATCAGCCCGGAATTGCTTGAGCAAATGGATATTCTCTTTGGCCTTGACGGTGAAGAAGGCGCCATGCTTTTTGCCGATGCCAGTCGCCGGGTCAGCAAGAAGGCGATCAGTGCCGAGGGGCGTTTGCTCGGCGTTCGTCTGGCCGGTGAAACGCTGGCTCAAAGCTGGCTGAAGAAAGCCATGGCCGAGGACGAACTGGCCGCCAGCCTGATGCGCTTTGCCTTGGCACCGACGGCCAAGCCGCCGGTCAGCATTGCACCGCGCAACATCATTTGTAAATGCGCCGATGTCAGTGATGTGCAGATCAATCAAGCATTGGCCGCCGGTGCTGATTTGCCGCAGCTACAGGGTAAATTCAAATGCGGCACCTTTTGTGGCTCATGTGTCCCAGAAATCAAGCGACTGGTGAGCGAGCATAACCAGCAAGAAATGGCTATCGCTTAAGGCCTGTCGGAGGAGATGATGAGTTACGCGCACTACATCAAGGAAATAGGACGTGGGCCTCAAGGCGCACATGATTTGTCGCGTCTTGAAGCCACTCAGATTTACGCAGCGATGCTTGATGGCGGCGTGCCTGATCTTGAGTTGGGCGCCTTGGTCATGGCCTTGCGGCTCAAGGGAGAAGGCCTTGATGAAATGCTCGGCTTCATGGATGCACTCGATGACCGTACCGTCCGTCTTGAATTGCCACCTGGCCGGGTGCGCCCGGTAGTTTTGCCGAGTTACAACGGGACGCATACGGAAGCAAACCTGACGCCACTACTTGCGCTTCTGCTCCAACGTTTTGGCGTACCGGTGTTGGTGCATGGATTGATGGAGGGCTTGGGGCGCGTGACGACTGCACACCTATTCCGTGAGCTTGGCGTCATGCCGTCTGCAACGTCGGATCAGGTACAACTGGCACTGGATAGGAGAGGGCTGGCCTTTGCTCCGCTGAATGCTTTGTCACCGGGCATTCTCAATCTACTCGCATTGCGTGCCCGTATGGGGGTGCGAAACACTGGCCACAGTTTGGTCAAGATGCTCGATCCATTTCACGGTGATGGCATCCTGATAGCGGCAGCGAGCCATCCGAACTTGATCGAACTGATGCGCGACATGCTGCTGGCCCGAGCCGGGCGTGCGATTCTGCTGCGTAGCACGGAGGGTGAGCCGTTCGCCAATCCCAGGCGGCGACCGCGTCTGGAATATGTGCATGAGGGTAAAAGTGCGCTTCTGTTCGAGGCGGAGCACGACAGTTCACGCGGTATCCAGCATCTGCCCGACATCGTCGATGCGGTTTCGACGGCGGGCTGGATACGCAAAGTTCTGAACCGGCAATTACCGATACCCAAACCAATCGCCAACCAGTTGGCCTGCTGTTTATATGTCAGTGGCTATGCCGAAGATCTCAATCAGGCCAAGGCTATCGTCGCGGTAGAGGCTGCCAGTCCGGCAGCTTTGGCCGCCTGAGGGCCGCACCGCATTGGCAGGGTGCGCACTAAGTTGGTGCGTTATTGTTGCGGTCAACGGCCAAAAACGGCTAAAAAATAAGGCAATACTCTATTGGCACGGGGCTTGCTAATGCCTTGTCCAAGACAGCAAAAAGAGCCGCCAATGTTGGTGGCTTGGGCCGATAAGCCCATTCATGGCAACGACGTCATGCGCTGAAATCAGATTCGCACCTGTGTGTGCAAGCAACGTTGGAGCTAACCATGAGTAAACCTCGTCTCGTCCTGATCGGTAATGGTATGGCCGGTGTCCGCACCGTCGAAGAGCTGCTGAAGATCAAACCGGATCACTACGACATCACCATCTTCGGTGCCGAACCGCACCCTAACTACAACCGCATCCTGCTTTCGCCGGTGCTGGCTGGCGAAATGACCATTGCCGAGATCGTGCTCAACGAACTCGACTGGTACAAAGAAAAAGGGATCAAGCTTCATACCGGCAAACAGATCAAGACGATTGACCGCATCCGGCGCAAAGTCATCGCTGAAGACGGTACCGAGGAACACTACGATCGCCTGTTGATCGCTACCGGTTCGACACCATTCATGTTGCCGATCCCTGGTAACGATTTGCCCGGTGTCATCGGCTATCGCGACATTAAAGATACCGACGAGATGATCGAAACTGCCAAGCAACACAAGCATGCGGTGGTCATCGGTGGCGGCCTGCTCGGTCTGGAGGCTGCCAACGGTCTGAAATTGCGTGGCATGGATGTGACCGTGGTGCACCTCGGTTCATGGCTGCTTGAGCGTCAGCTCGATGAAGTTGCCGGCAAGATGTTGCAGAAGTCGCTGGAGGATAAGGGGCTCAAGTTCTTGCTCGAAACCCATACCGAGGCACTGATTCAAGGCGAGTCCGGTCGCGTCGCTGCCATCCGCTTTAAGGGGGGCATGCAAATTCCGGCTGATTTGGTGGTTATGGCGGCAGGCATTCGCCCCAACTACGCGCTGGCCGAATCCTCTGGTATTTATTGCAACCGTGGCATTGTGGTCAACGACACCATGCAAACCTACGATCCGAAGGTTTACGCCGTTGGTGAGTGCGTTAGCCATCGTGGCATTGCCTATGGCTTGGTGGCGCCGCTGTTTGAACAGGCCAAAGTGGCAGCCAATCATCTGGCTGGCTACGGCATTGGCCGTTACGCCGGCTCGGTGACGTCGACCAAACTGAAAGTGACCGGTATTGATCTCTTCTCGGCTGGCGATTACATGGGCGGTAAGGATACCGAGGAAATCGTCCTCAACGACCCCTACGGCGGCGTATACAAAAAGCTGGTGCTCAAGGACAACAAATTGGTCGGCGGCGTGATGTACGGCGACACGGCTGATGGCCCGTGGTATTTCCAGTTGCTCAAGGATGGTCGCGATATTCACGACATACGCGATCAGCTGATTTTCGGCCAGTCGCTGGTCGGCGACGTCGGGCACGCCGGTAATAGCAAGGCGGCTTCGATGGCTGATAGCGCCGAGGTTTGCGGTTGTAACGGCATCACCAAGGGCGCCATCGTTCAGGCCATCAAGGCCAAGGGCTTGTTCACGCTGGATGAGGTCAAGAAGCACACCAAGGCGGCGTCTTCCTGCGGTTCCTGTGCTGGTCTGGTTGAGCAGATTCTGGCGTCGACCATTGGCGGCGCTTATACCCCGGCAGCTTCCGACAAGAAGCCGGTCTGCGGCTGTACCGAGCAGTCGCACAAGATGGTGCGTGATGCCATCCTGAATCAGCATCTGACCAACAAGGAAGCCGTCTTCAAGGCGCTGGAATGGAAGACCCCGAACGGCTGCGACAAATGCCGCCCGGCGGTGAACTATTACCTGATTTCGACTTGGCCGCATGAAGCCAAGGATGATCCGCAATCGCGTTTCATCAACGAGCGCGCCCACGCCAACATCCAGAAGGACGGCACCTACTCGGTCGTTCCCCGTATGTGGGGCGGCCTGACGACGCCGAACGAACTGCGCGCCATTGCCGACGCAGCGGAAAAATACAACGTGCCGACGGTGAAAGTCACCGGTGGTCAGCGGATCGACCTGCTGGGTGTCAAGAAGGACGACCTGCCGAAAATGTGGGCCGACCTTAACGCCGCCGGCATGGTTTCCGGCCACGCCTACGGCAAGTCGATCCGTACCGTAAAGACTTGTGTCGGCATGGAGCACTGTCGCTTCGGCACGCAGCTCGCCATGTCGATGGGCGTCAAGCTGGAAAAGATGCTGTTCGACATGTACGCCCCGCACAAGGTCAAGCTGGCGGTGTCCGGCTGCCCGCGTAACTGTGCCGAGGCCGGCATCAAGGACGTCGGCATCATCGGTGTCGATTCCGGCTACGAAATTTATATCGCCGGCAACGGCGGCATCAAGACCGAAGTCGCCCAGTTCCTGTGCAAGGTGAATTCGGACGAGGAGGTGATGGAGTATTCCGGTGCCTTCCTGCAACTCTACCGCCTTGAAGGCTGGTATCTGGAGCGCACCTGCCATTACCTGGAGCGCGTTGGTATGGATTACATCAAGGGCAAGATTCTTGAGGATGAAGAAGGGCGCAAGGCACTTTACGCCAGCCTGCTCGACTCGCTGAAGGATGCCAAGGATCCGTGGGCAACCTCCCGCGAGCCAGAAGCGATCAAGCAGTTTGAGCCGATCTCCATTTAAACCATGAACTCCCTCCCCTTCAAGGGGAGAGCCGGGGAGGGGATGGGTCTGCAGCGAACAATGACCCATCCCCCTCCTAACCTCCCCCTTGAAGGGGGAGGGACTCAAATGAAAAGGAATACAAAATGAGTACCTGGAAACTGATTTGCCCGCTGGAAGATATCCCGCAACTTGGCTCACGCATCGTCAAGCCGGCGACCGGTGGCGATATTGCTATCTTCCGCACTTCCGATGATCAGGTCTTTGCCATGCACGACAAATGTCCGCACAAGGGCGGCCCGCTGTCGCAGGGCATTGTTCATGGCAAGCGTGTTACCTGCCCGTTGCATGGCTGGAATATCGGTCTTGAGGATGGTCATGCCGTGGCACCGGATGTCGGCTCCTGCACCAAATTTGAAGTCAAGCTTGAAAATGGACAGGTTTACCTCGCCGTTTGAGCACTACCCGAAACGATTTTTTAATTAGAGAGTGAAACCATGGCCTACCTAGCCCCTACCGAATTCGTCACCAAAATGATCGATGCCGGTGAATCAAAA
>JAQTZQ010000019.1 GCA_028687645.1 Rhodocyclaceae bacterium | reverse complement strand
CCAACAGCACTTGTGAGGTACAGATGTTGGAGTTGGCTTTCTCGCGGCGGATGTGCTGCTCGCGCGTTTGCAACGCCATGCGGTAGGCGGTCTTGCCGCGTACATCCTTGGAGATGCCGATGATGCGCCCCGGCATGGAGCGGACGAAGGCTTCGCGGGTGGCGAAGAAAGCGGCGTGCGGGCCGCCGAAACCCATCGGGATGCCGAAACGCTGGCTTGAACCGAGGGCTATGTCCGCGCCCATGCTGCCTGGTGATTTGAGCAGGACCAGTGCCATCAGGTCGGTCGCAACGGCGATGGTTGCGCCCTTGGCCTTGAGGCCGGCGATGGTCGCGCTCAGGTCGCTGACTTCGCCGTTCTGATTCGGGTATTGAAGCAGAGCGCCAAAAAATTCTTCGTCTTTTTGGCTGTCGACCGTACTAATTACCAACTCAAAGCCAAAATAACCAGCGCGCGTCTTGACTACATCGATAGTCTGCGGAAAACAGTTGGCATCGACTAGGAAACGGTTCGATTTCGACTTGGAAACACGGCGCGCCATGGTCATCGCTTCGGCAGCAGCGGTGGCTTCGTCGAGCAGTGAGGCGTTGGCGATTTCCAGGCCGGTCAGATCAACGACCATCTGCTGGAAATTCATCAGCGCTTCGAGACGGCCCTGGGCGATTTCAGCCTGGTAGGGCGTATAGGCGGTGTACCAGCCCGGATTTTCCATCACGTTGCGCAGGATGACCTTGGGCGTCAGCGTGTCGTAATAGCCCATGCCGATGCAGGACTTGTTGACGACGTTCTTGCTGGCCATGGCCTTGAGGTCGGCCAGCGCTTCATGTTCGCGACGCGGTGCGGGCAGCGGCAGATCGGCCGGAAGGCGGATGGCAGCGGGGACGGTCTGGTCGATCAGCTGTTCCAGACTGTCGGCACCGATGGCGGCCAGCATGGCAGCCATTTCGCTGGCGCACGGGCCAATGTGACGGTCGATGAACTCGTCGTGCTGCTCCAGGGTGGAGAGCGCTTGATTGAGCGGCATGTTAGGTTCTCTGGTGAGGCGTTAGGGGGAATTGGTAATGGGTAATTGGGAGGCGGTTTCACTATTAACCTATCCCCAATCACCAATTACGCCTTACTCAGATAGCGCCTGGTAGGCAGCGGCGTCGAGCATCTTGTCGAGGTCAGCGACGTTGTCCGGAGTCATCTTGAACAACCAGGCAGCGTAGGCGTCCTGATTGACCGATTCCGGGGCATCGGCAGCCGCCTGATTGACTTCGGTCACGGTGCCGGAGATCGGCGCGTAGACATCAGCGGCAGCCTTGACCGATTCAACGACGGCGATTTCCTTCTCGGCATCGAAATGAGCGCCGACTTCCGGCAGTTCGACGAAAACGAGGTCGCCGAGGGCTTCCTGGGCGTGGTCGGTGATACCGACGGTGACGGAGCCGTCAGCGTTGAGCAGCATCCATTCGTGGGAGGCGGCGTATTTGAGGTTGGCGAGGACGTTGGACATGGTTTTCTCCTGAATGTGGGGTAATTAGATGACTGCTTTGCCGTTGCGGGCGAATACGGGTTTGGTGACCTTGGTCTTGAGCAGCTTGCCGCGGATATCCACTTCGACTTCATCGCCAATTTGCACGCCGAGCGGCAGGCGGGCGAGGGCGATGGATTGCTGCAATGTTGGTGAGAAACTACCTGAAGTAATTTCGCCATTGCCTTGTTTTGTAATAACTTGTTGGTGGCCGCGCAGTACGCCCTTATCGAGCAAAATCAAGCCGAGGAATTGTTTCTGCTGGCCGGCTGCGGTCAACGCGGATTTACCGACGAAATCGCGCTCGTCCTTCATGGCAACGGTCCAGCTCAGGCCGGCGTCGAGCGGCGAAACCGTTTCATCCATGTCCTGGCCATAAAGATTCATGCCGGCTTCCAGGCGCAGTGTGTCACGGGCGCCTAGGCCACAGGGCGCAACGCCGGCCTTGTTCAATGCGTTCCACAAGGCTTCAGCTTCGCCAGCCGGCAGCATGATTTCGTAGCCGTCTTCGCCGGTGTAGCCGGTGCTGGCGATAAAGTATTGATCCACTTCGGCAGCAAAAAATGGCTTCAATTCGGCAATCGCTGCCTTGGTTTGGGGCAGCACTTCCCATACCTTGGCACGAGCGTTTGGCCCTTGCACGGCGATGATGCCAAGCGGTTCGTTGCCGTCGCGGCGCTGGGTGATGGTCACGTCCAGCTTCCATTCGGAGACCTTGGCCTGCATCCAGTCCAGATCCTTGAGGGCCGTGCCGGCATTGATCACGAGACGGAAGCGGGTGTCAGTGAGAAAATAGATGATCAGATCATCGATGACGCCGCCGGCGTCGTTGAGCATGGCGGCGTAGAGCGCCTTGCCGGAAACCTTTAATTTTGCAACATCGTTAGCGACGAGGCGGGAGAGGAATTTGCGGCAATCAGGGCCAACGACATCGACCGGGCACATGTGCGAAACATCGAACATGCCGCAGTTGTTGCGGACCGCGTGGTGCTCTTCGATCTGCGAACCGTAGTTGACCGGCATATCCCAGCCACCGAAATCGACCATCCGGGCGTTCATCGCGCGATGGGCGGTATTCAAAACTGTTTTCTTCAGCATATCAATCCTTTACAGACGTCTATTAACGTCAGTTCTAGAAACGAAAAAGGGGTGAAACGAAAGAACGGATCTTGCGTTTCACCCCTCTGTCCATATAAATACAGGTGAGATACAAATTAAGCGAGTGAGTGAGTGACGAATAGCTTGCCAATTCATGGCTTGTGCCCTTTGTTGCAATAGCTGTGTAAATAAGTTAGTAAATTAAGGCTCAATTTCCTGGCTCTTATTTACAAATGGGATAAAGTGCTAAGAGAGCCGGTTGACATGATTTTAACAGGTACGCCCGCGTTTCCACCCAAGACCAACGGTCTGAGCTTTAGCTTGATGCACTAACTGCGGCTGGCTGCGATCAGGTACCGTCACCGTGGAAAAGTCTATTCACGCCTCACACACAGAAATTCTGACAACCCCGCTAGAGCGAGAAGGCCACTTACCTCCGCAATGACTAAGACAGCGATCACAGCCTGACAAATAGTTCCGGACGACCGCTTGGCTCAAGCCTTTCATTCTTTCGGTATATAGCGGAAAATCTTAGGAAATCACGGGAAACAACAAGAAAGTAAACGCCGACCATGACTCTTAAGACCCATTGCAAACCGCGCCAAAGCGTTTTCGACCGCAATCGCCGCGATATCGTCCTCGACCTGTCCGATTTTCTGGAGGGGAAGATCGAAGGTGAAAAGTTCTTTGAGGAGAACTTCATCACCAGCGGCATGAAAACCCTGTTCGAGAAGACCTTTGCCCGGCTCGAAAATCGCGGTGACCAGGCCAGCACCTTTCTGCTCACGCAATCTATGGGCGGCGGCAAAACCCACAACATGATTGCGCTTGGTCTGCTTGCCAAGAATCCTGCCTTGCGGGAGAAGGTCTTGGGCAAGGCCGGTTACGGTAGCAAGGTCGGCGGCGTTCGTGTGATTGGCTTTCATGGTCGCCAGACCGATGCCCAGTTCGGTATTTGGGGGGAACTTGCCGATCAGCCTGGTAAGAAAGATGTATTAAAGGACTACTATCAGCCGCTGCAAGCGCCAGGGCAAAGCGCATGGATCAATTTACTCAAGGGTGAACCGACGCTGATATTTCTGGACGAACTGCCGCCCTACTTGGAGGCAGTCCAGGCCAAATCCATCGGTTCAACGACGCTCTCCACCGTAACCGCGACCGCAATCGCCAACCTGTTGGTAGCGGTGAACAAAGCAGAACTGTCGAATGTCTGTGTCGTCATCGCCGACCTCACGGCTTCGTGGCAAACCGGCGGCGCGATGCTCAACACGGCATTGGACAACCTCAAGAACGAAACCAGCCGCTCAGCGCTGCGCATTGAACCGGTCTCCTCGCAGGGCGAAGAGCTTTATCACATTCTGCGTACCCGACTATTTCAGACCCTGCCCGACCAGTCGGTGCGCACCGAGGTCGCCAACGCCTACGCGCTGGCAGTCAAAGCGGCGCGAGAGATGGATGTCACCAACCACTCGCCGGATTCCTTTGCCGCGCAACTGTCAGAGTCCTACCCGTTTCACTTCGGGCTGCGCGATCTATATGCCCGTTTCAAAGAAAACCCCGGCTTTCAGCAAACCCGTGGACTTATCCGACTGATGCGCATGGTGGTATCGAATCTGTGGGAAACGGGTCAGGCCGACAAGCTGCAACTGATTCACCCCTACAACCTCGACCTCAATAGCGACGAAATCGTTTCTGAAATTCGTTCAATCAATCCGTCGCTTTCAGAGGCCATCAGTCATGACATTGCCAACAATGGGCATTCCGTCGCAGAGGACATAGATACCAAATACAGCTGCACCGATGCGCAAGATGTATCTAAGCTGCTGCTGGTAGCCAGCCTTGCCAGTGTTCCCGGTGCTACACATGGGCTACGCCAGAACGACATCATGGCCTTCCTGTGCGCGCCAGGTCGTGACATTTCCAAGGTCAAGAAAGAGATCGTCGATTACCTGCCCACACAAGCCTGGTATCTGCACCAGAGCAACGACGGCCGCCTGTTCTACAAGGACATCCAGAACCTTGCCGCCAAGTTGCATTCCACCGCACGGCAATACAACCAACAAACCTGCCTGAAGGAGCTTCGCGCTTATCTTGAAGGCTTGTTCCAGCCCGGCGTGCGCGATTGCTACCAGCGCATTGAAATGCTTGCCGCCATCGACGAGGTGCACCTCGAATCTGACAAGACCGCCCTGCTGCTGGTGCAACCAGGCAACGACATTGATACGGCGACCAAACTGCCCAAGGAGTGGGTCAAATTTCATACCGATCAAGAATTCAAGAACCGCGCGCTATATCTCACGGGTTCGCAGGAAACGCTCACCCATGTACTGGAACAGTCGGCGCAGTTCAAGGCGATCAACAGTATCTTGGCCGAGATGGATTCAACTGGCGTCACCACGCGTGACCCGCAGCGCCAGCAGGCCAACCAGAATCTTGACCAGATTACTCTGCGCCTGCGTTCTGCCATTCAGGAAACCTTCACCACGCTGGTCTATCCGAGCATGGGGCAGCTGCGCACCACCGACTGTCGTATCAACTTCCAGAACAACCAGTTTGACGGCGAAAAGCTAATCCGCGATACGCTAACCAACGCCAAGAAGTTCGAGACCGACACCAACAACGATACTTTCCGCCGCAAGTGCGAAGACCGTTTGTTCCAGGGCCAGAAGACTGCCAAGTGGAACGAAATCAAGCGCCGTGCCGCCATGTCCGACGCCTGGCCGCTACACCGCCCGGATGCACTCGATGTGCTCAAAACCAAGGCAATCAACGAAGGCCAGTGGCGCGACCTAGGTGACTCGGTTGAAAAAGGCCCATTCCCGCCGCCCAAGACCGAAGTGCAGGTGCGCCTCCTGTCGCGCGACGACAAAACCGGCGAGGCTTTTCTCAAAATCACCCCGCAAAATGGCGACACCGTCCACTACGAAATTGGCGATACCCAGCCGACCACCGGGTCGCTCAAGGTCAGCGAGGCCGAAGGCGGCTACAACAATTTCCGCACGCGGGAACTGAAACTCACCTTTTTGTGTGTCGATTCCTCGGGCAAGCATGAAGCGGGTCAAGTGGTTGCTTGGAAAAACACGCTGGCCGTGAAGTACCGCGTCTTCCAGCAGGGCGAAGACTGGCGCGTCGAATTGCACGCTGTGCCGCGCGGCCACTTGCGATACACAACCAATGGTGCCGACCCTGTGGCAAGCGGTGGCGCTTACGACACTCCGTTTTCCTTACCCACTGAATGCCGTTTCGTGCTGGCCGTTGCGGAAGATGGCGACATTCGCTCCAATGTCGAAAAGATCGATGTAGAGGAATACCGCACCAAAAAAGTAGCGGTCGATGCCGCATTGCCTGCGCTGTGGTCGCATCCGCATCGCAACCTCACCGCCGCCCCAGCCTTTGCATTTATTGATCTGCTCGAAAAGCACCAGGGTCAGGCGCGCGAATTGGTGGTGGATGTCACCGGCAACGACACAGATGTGTCACTCTCTTTCATCGCTGGCGAGAATGAACTGGTGGCAGGCAGCCGCCTGCGCGAAACTGTCAAGAAAATGCAGGAGATCGTCGGTGGAAGTCAGGTCACCATCAGCGCCACCAGCATTCGCTTTGAGCGTGGGCAACTGCTACTTGACTGGATTGCCGCCATTCACGGCAGCCTGCAACCCGGTGAGGTCAGCCAGTAATGGCACAAGCCAAAGTAACTGCGCCCAAGAAACCAACGGCGCTGGGCTTCGGCTTTCAGCCTGAGCTTTCCGAGCACTTTTTTTTGTTGACCCTACCGCGAAGCAAGGGCGAGGGGGCGGAGGTGACTATCTCCGAGCACTTCGAGTGGTTCGAGCCTACCGACGAAGTGCCGATACCTGTGCCGCTCAATTCCACCAATGCGCATTTGCGCATCATCCTGCGCCGCGCAGTATGGGACCTGATTGCCGAGGATGTGAAGGCCGAGTTCAACCGCCGCCTGCGCATCTACGGGCAGAAGACCGCCAAATGGTTGCAAGCGGGCCAGGTGCCCATCGACCGCACCTTGGGCAAGGAGTTATGTGTTCTAGCCTGGGCGGTGGAGGAATGCGATCCGGCGCTGATCCCCACTGCCATTCGCAATTGGCTGGGGCTGGTGCCGGAAGAGCGCTGGTGGCTCTACACCATGACCAATGCCGCCACCGGCCATGCCATCAATGGCAAAGGCAAGGGTTGGCGCAAGGCGTTGCGCTATGCACTCACTGAAAACCCAGTGTCGGAAGGCTTGATTCAGCGCCGACTGGCCGAGTTTGAGTTAGCGCCCACCGAAAACAAGAATTAGGCGACAAGACCAGCATGAACAATTTGAGCTTCATAGAACAACAATTTCCGGTGGCGCGCGTCTCGGCGGAATCCTATAAAGAACGCATGGCCGGGGCTGGTTCCAGCCAAACACTGACGGGCGTTGGTAAGTGGTGGGGCCGCAAACCCCTGGTGCTGGTTCGTGCGTGTCTGATCGGGCTGCTGATGCCGGTGTCGAGCGACCCAAAGCGTGACCGTGACATTTTCCTCAAGATAATGACAATGGACGAAGCTGGTTTGCGGCAGCGAAAAAGCAAGCCCATCGACCAGGAAACGCTGGAAACACTCCTGACTGAAGACGAAATTCGCTGTTGGTTGCGCGACGAGAACGGCGACCGCAAACCTCGCTGGGGGGCGGGCCTCAGTACAGAAGAGAAAGACCTTGTCCAGCGCTTGGCCTTCGACCGCTTGCCTTACGACGAAAAGCTTGACTATTGCCTGCGCCCGGAGCAGATAGACGGCCCCTCACCCGAAGCATGGGCAGACATCAACGGCCATTTGGGAACCACGGCTACCACGTTGCCAGAACTGGTGCAGCAACTCGGTGTGCGCCGCTTCGGCCATATCCCCCGTATCGGTGATCCGGTGTGCGGCGGCGGCTCCATTCCCTTCGAGGCTGCGCGTCTCGGCTGCGTTGCCTTCGCCTCTGATTTGAACCCGGTGGCAGCTTTGCTCACCTGGAGCGCATTGCATCTGGTCGGCGGTGATGCCAAGACCCGCCAGCGTGTTCGCGAAATTCAGCAAACTGCCTACGATGCAACGCTCAAGGAAATCGACGCCCACGGTCTAGAAACTAATGACAAGGGATGGCGACATGAGCAGCTATATTACGTGACCGAAGCCAAGTCTCCAGCTACAGGCCTGTGGGTACCGCTCGCGCCATCGTGGGTGATCTCTGAGAAATACAAGGTCTGTGCTGTTATCAAAAAGAATACGGCAAAGGGTAACTACGACATTGAAATTATTAGTGGCGCCGATGCGGCAATGATGCATAAGGCGGTAAAAGGTGCATTGCAGGGCAGCCGCATGGTATGTCCAGAAACTGGCAACAGCTATTCCATCGCTGACCTGCGCGGCGACCGGCGAGTGAATGGAGAGAAAATTCTTGGCTTGCGACACTGGGAGAATTCCGAACTAGTATCACGTGCTGACGATGTATTTCAGGAGCGGCTTTATTGTGTGCGATGGTCGGTACCGGGCGAAAATCGCGTCTATGCGGCACCTGACGGAGCGGATATTGCTCGTGAGGCAAAGACGTTGGCTTTGGTAATGCAACACTTTGTTGATTGGCAGGCAAAAGGATATATTCCGAGCCGAGAAATTCCGCATGGCGATGAGACAACTAGGCTTTACCGTGAAAGAGGATGGACGCATTGGCATCATTTATTCACCCCGCGCCAATTGTTCATGTTAGGCACATTTATCAAGAGCGCAGTTGAACCATGTCCAACTGATCCTTTGCGGGTTTGTACTGCCGCAATCAGCACGGGGTCGGCTGTAAATCGTCTTTCCAGGCTATGTGCAATCGATCCCCATTTCTCAAAAGGGCCTGGGTCAACGAAATCAATGTTCATTAGCCCAACACTGAATACACTTTTCACCTACGGTAGCCGTCCCTTGTCGGGTATTGAAAATTTTCTGTCAGTCGATTTAACTAGGGCACCCGTGGCGAATCCGGCAGCCACTATCAAGTTGATGGATGCCCGTGAGGTTGCGACTGAGGCCGATATTTGGTTCTCAGACCCTCCCTATGCCGATGCGGTCAATTACCACGAGTTGACCGATTACTTTCTTGCCTGGTATGAGCGCCTGTTGCCAATGGCTTTCAAGGAGTGGCGCTTTCAAGATGTGACTACATTGTCTGTAAAAGGCACTGGCGATGATTTCAAGCGATCGATGATGGACATTTACGCCAATCTTGCCCGGCACATGTCGGACAATGGGCTGCAACTGGTGCAATTCACCCATCAAAACCCAGCGGTATGGGGCGACCTCGGCATGATTCTGTGGGCCAGCGGCCTCAAGGTTACTGCAGCTTGGACAATCAGCACGGAAACGGCCACGGGTGGCATCAAGAAGGGCAACTACGTCCAAGGTACCGTCAATCTGGTGCTGCGCAAACGTACTGATCAGCGCTCCGCCTGGCTGGACGAAATCTATCCGCTGATCGAAGATGAAGTCAAACAGCAGCTCGACAGCATGACTACGCTGGACGATGAATCCGAACCGAACTTCGGTGACACCGATTACCAGTTGGCCGCCTACGCTGCGGCCCTGCGTGTGCTGACCCAGTTCGCTGACATCGAGGGAATGGATATCCGCCATGAACTGTTCCGCGAACGCACCCGCAATCAAAAGTCCGAGTTCGAGAAGGTTATTGACCGTGCCGTTGAAATTGCCGCCAATCACCTGATACCACGTGGCTTTGACGAATTCCATTGGAAGAGCCTTGGTTCTGATGAGCGCCTTTATCTAAAGGGGCTGGAACTGGAGTGTCACCGCGAGGCTCGGGCCGGGGCCTATATTGAACTGGCCAAGGGTTTTGGCGTACGCGAATACACCAACCTGTATGAACGCTCCGAAGCCAACGCCGTACGCTTTAAGACGGCCAGCGAATTCAAGCGCCAGCAGTTGGAGGGCGAAGGCTTTGCCAGCAGTCTGACCCGCCATGTGTTGTTCGCCATCGCCGAAACCGTGCGCGATGAAAACGCCCGCGCTGGTCTTGACTACCTCAAGACCGATGGTGCCGTGGATTACTGGGGCAAGCGCAAGGCCATCCTCGCCCTGTTGGCCTACTTCAAGCCACTTGCCCATATCGGCCACATGCCGCACTGGGCCGAAGATGCCGACGCTGCTGAACGGCTTGCCGGGGCGGTGGAGAACGATCATTGACAAAAGCATAGCTACCGCATGACGGTCAACCGCTTTTCGTCGCGCGAGCAAAAGCTCGATTCTGCGCTTTTGAAAGCTCGCTTGGATGGCGCGGCAAGCTATGACCGCATCGCTGGTTATTTCCGTTCCTCACTGCTGGAAGTTGCGGGCGAAGCCATTGAAAAAGTGGCTGGCAAAGTGCGCGTGGTTTGCAATTCTGATCTGGAACCTGCAGACGTAGAAACGGCCAAGGCGGCGCAGCAGGCCATGCGGCAATCCTGGTGTGCGTCTGAACCAGAGAAATTAGCCACTGGCGCTGCTGGGCGCAACCGATTTAGTCGCCTATTTGATTTGCTGGCATCCGGCAAGCTCGAAGTGCGCGTGCTGCCCGACCAGGCTTTTGGGCTGGTACATGGCAAGGCGGGTGTCATCCGTTATGCCGATAGTCGGGCGATCAGTTTCTTGGGCAGCGTCAATGAAAGTCTTTCCGCGTGGCGGCTGAACTACGAACTGATGTGGGAGGACGACAGCAAGGAAGCGGTGGATTGGGTTCAGACTGAATTTGAGGCGCTGTGGGGTCATCCGAAGGCTGTGCCGCTGGCGGACTTCATCGTGCAGGATGTCAAGCGCCTAGCCGACCGGCAGGAAACGCCCATTGAAGACTGGCGGCGCGATGTGCAGGCCAGCGCGGCATCGGCTGCGGTCGAGTCGCCGGTGTATCGGCAAGAGTTTGGTTTGTGGGCGCACCAGAAATATTTTGTGAAGCTGGCGTTCGATGCCCACAGGCGAGGCACGGCGCGGTTTGTGCTGGCCGATCAGGTGGGGCTGGGTAAGACAGTGCAACTGGCTCTTGCTGCTTTGCTGATGGCGCTGACGGGCGATAAGCCGGTGCTGATTCTTGTTCCCAAGCCTTTGATGCTTCAATGGCAAGACGAACTGCGCGACCTGTTGGGTATTTCCAGCGCGGTGTGGCTGGGCGACGCCTGGCGCGACGAACAGGGTATCGAGCACCCTGTAGCTGGGCCAGAAGGCGTGCGTCGTTGCCCGCGCCGCTTCGGGATTGTTTCGCAAGGCTTGGTGGTGGCGGGTAATGAGATTTGTACGCACCTGCTGGCAATGAGTTTCGAGTGTGTGATTTGCGATGAATCGCACCGGGCGCGGCGCAAGAAGATTGACCGCAATAACCTGACGGCGAAACCGGAGTACAACAACCTTGCCGCTTTTCTGGCTCAAATCAGCCCACGCACGAAAAGCATGCTGCTGGCGACAGCTACGCCGGTACAACTGCACCCGATTGAAGCTTGGGATTTGCTGGCGATTCTCTCCGCAGGCAACGATGCCGTGCTGGGCAATGACTGGAGCGAATGGCGCAAGCCGGAAAGTTGTCTGCCCGTGGTCATGGGCGAAGATGCTTTGTCTGGCGACGTTTTCGAGGCTTGGCCCTGGGTGCGCAATCCCCTGCCGCCGCGTGGCGAAGGGTCGAACTTCCGACTGCTGCGGCAGCGCTTGAATCTGGACGAACGCACCCACGTTGCAGCTGGCGATTTAATCAGCACCATGAACAGCCCCACCCGAACTTTGCTAGGCCAGGTGGCGCATGACTTTGGTCGCAACCATAACCCATTCATCCGGCACATCGTGCGCCGCACGCGCCAGTATCTGGAAGACACCATTGATCCTGCCACCGGTGAGCCGTATCTGAAACCGGTGCGCGTGCGCTTATTCGGCGAAGGTGAACAGGAGGCTGTTCCACTGCCGCCGTATTTGCAGGATGCCTACGATGCGGCGCAAGAGTTCTGTCAGCTGCTCAGTGAGCGTGTCAAAGGGGCCGGATTCTTGAAGACGCTGCTGCTTAGGCGAATGGGCAGTTCGATCTACGCCGGACGCCGCACTACAGAAAAAATGCTTGCCACCTGGGGCACAGGCGAATTGTTTGCCGAGCGCGGCAGCAGCAGCCTCTCCGACGAAGCGGTCGGCGCAGACGGTGACGACGGCAACGAGAGCGAACCGCTCAATGCGGTGGTTGAATCCGAGATGAAGAAACTGACTGCGCCAGAGCGGGTTGAGTTGGCGCGTTGCCTCAAGGCACTGGAAGTCAGCCAGGATCGCGACCCGAAGTTTCAGAAAGTGCTCGATTACCTAGTCGGCGAGAATTGGCTGGCGCAGGGCTGTATCATTTTCAGTCAGTATTTCGATAGCGCATGGTGGCTGGCAGAGTCTCTTTCACGCGAGCACTTTCCCACAGAACCCATTGGCATTTATGCGGGTGGTGCGAATTCCGGCATCCTGCTGGCGGGGCAATTCAAGGCGTGCCAGCGCGACGAAATCAAGGCCAAGGTCAAGCAAGGTGAGATTCGCCTTTTGATCGGTACGGACGCGGCCTCCGAGGGACTCAACCTGCAACGCCTTGGCACACTCATCAACCTGGACTTGCCGTGGAACCCAACGCGATTGGAGCAGCGCAAAGGCCGTATTCAGCGTATTGGTCAGGTACGCGATGAGGTGTTTGTGTGCAACCTGCGGTATCGCGGCTCGGTGGAAGATCGTGTGCACCAACTGCTGTCCAGCCGTTTGGAATACATCTTCGACCTGTTCGGGCAAATTCCCGACGTGCTGGAGTCCTTGTGGATTGATGTCGCACAAGGCGAGGTTGAGAATGCTAAACGTCTGATTGACGGCATCCAACAAACCCACCCGTTTGACGACCGCTATGCCAAGGTCGAAAACCTTGATTGGGAAAGTTGCGCCAAGGTGTTGTCGGCGAGTGAAATGCAGAAGGTGTTGGCGGCAGGTTGGTAAATAGAAAACCGCTCGTTTAGGTTAACCAGATGATTTCTGAACAACTGCCGTAGCAATCGATATTCAAGACATGTAACTGGCAGCGAATTGCGAACCAACTTGATAACGGCCTGATGGATATTACATCCATCGCCAAATTAACCCCTCGGGGCGCAGCCCCAAACCCCGCACTCGCCGTGAGGCAGCCGGGGCGGGTTAAAAACCAACCCACCCCAGCAGCCGAGAGCGTTGGGTCGCTACGGTCCGTCAAGGCCTTTCGCGGCATAAACGGGCTGCCTCCCGCAAGCGGGCCCCTCCCATTTATTCCACGGTGTCTTGACAGCCCTTCGCTAAGCTCATGACCCGATTTCAGACACAAGTAGCGTGGGGAGTGTGATGTGTCGGCGCGCAGCAGACGCTGGTGCCTTGATTGCACTCTCAGCGGTGGCTAAGTCCCCTATAATAACTACCTGGGCTACCCCACGGGTCACAGCCGTATAGATCAAGGTTTGGTCGAGAAGTCGTGAGTCACGGATCGGCACGATCACCCGTTCAAATTGACTGCCTTGGCTCTTGTGGACAGTGATCGAGTAGGCGTGATTGAGTGCATGCATATGCGCGGCAGTTAGACGGTATTCGGTGCCTTCGAAGTCGCAGACACAGCAAGGCTCGTCGGGCTCGCCGACAGGAAGCGTTCCAACGATCCTGCCGAGACTGCCATTGCGTAGGCCAAGGGTGTAATCGTTCTCGGTGTAGATCACTAGGTCACCAACCTTCAATGGCACGCGCTCAAGCGTTGTGGCGCCCACCACGCCAAATTCAGCATCTGGACAATGGACAGGCTCAGCACCCTGCCGATAGCGGCCGTGCAGGGCAGCATTGACGTTCTTTACCCCGCCGACGTTCGAATTGGTGATGGAGAGGATCTGCACACGGTTGTCCGTGCCAGTTCCCCCAAGTTCTTCGTAAACACGCTCCACGGTCGACTCTAGCTCCTCCAGCGAACAGGAAATGAAGGAGACACCATGGCTGGGGTTACCGTTGTAAGGAGCCCAGGTTGGCACGTTATGGGCACGAATCGCTGCTGCAACTTTTGGTATGCCGCTGGCACTACTTTGGCGCTTGACGACCTTCAA
Organism: Rhodocyclaceae bacterium; assembly: GCA_028687645.1. Classification (GTDB taxonomy): domain Bacteria; phylum Pseudomonadota; class Gammaproteobacteria; order Burkholderiales; family Rhodocyclaceae; genus Azonexus. The sequence continues at coordinate 23,473 of JAQTZQ010000019.1, read as the reverse complement.
CTCAGTCTGCGGGATTGACGCCAAGCCGGCCAATGCATGCAGTACCAGACCGGGGCCAATGGGCGGCAACTGCGAAGGATCACCGATCAAGATCAATCGAACCCCCGGAGGTATGTGGCGTAAAAGGCGATACATCAGAATTACATCGACCATCGACATTTCATCCACCACAACGACCGATCCCAGGTCGATCTGGCCAGAATCTACTTTCGTTAGAAAGCCGGCAATGGTCATGCTTTCCCGGCCAGTCGCTTCGGACATGCGCTGCGCGGCACGCCCAGCCAGCGCCAGTTGGTAGATCGGCACGTCAGGTTGCAACTCTTCCAGAACCTCATAGAGCGCATTTAATACGGTCGTCTTGCCAGTACCAGCACCGCCAAGAATGAGGCTCAGGTATGCGCCTGCGCTACGTCGCACCGCTTCCTTCTGCTCCTGCGACAGTTGGATCGCATGGGCTCGTTCGTAGGTTGCAATAACCCTGTCGACGTTACGAGGATCATAGGACGGTTTCCCGAACAGCCCCACCTGTCCTTGTTCATTCTCTCCTATCACCATCGCCTGCAAACGGTTCGTTAGATAGCTTTCGATCAAATACATGCCGCTGGCCTGGTAGATGTCGCCAATCACGCGGTACTGGCTGCTGATCATGCCTCCGGCAAGCGCCTGGTCGGCAAGCGCATTTGAATTTCCAAGGAGGGTCGTCAGGCGAGTTCGGAGCTGATTGGCCGGCAAGCACGTATGCCCGCTTTTCAGTCCGCGATACAGCGATTCTTCAATTGCAGCTTCCAATCGACGTGGATCATCCAATGGGACACTGAAACGCTGGCGCGCGAGTTCATCGACTGTCTTCCAATTGGCTTCGAAGCTGATTAGTACGTAGGGGTTGGCCTCGATTTTCTCTTGCGCCTTGTCCTTGTAGAAGTCGGTAATTTTTTTGCCGATTCGACGCGGAATGCCTGCCTTATCCAACCAAAGCAGTGTGCTTGACATATGATGTTTAGTGAAGGCGTGGCAGAGCAGTTCAGCAGCATCCTCGCTGATGACTTCTGCCAATGCGCCGAGGTTCTTCTGTTCAATGTGGTCAACGAGGGAGGGGCCAAAGTGGTCGTAGAGCCTACTGGCCCTAACTTGCCCGATGCCCTGGCAATCTGGACACTCGGCAATCCAGTCGATGAGGTTGCGCCCAGAGGGACGAACCAATTCAACCTCCACAGCGGTGATCTGCATTTCCTTTATTTTAAAACCGTTCGACCCGAATGTTTCTCGCAAGGACGGAGTCCCGCGAATCCTCCATTGCTGCCCTTTGTCGACGAGGCTCGAATCCGGAATTAATTTATGGTGGCATACTGCCACGTAGTTTTCGCCAGCGTCTGTTCTGCCAGCGAAAATTACGCCGCCGAACTTCCCTCGGCTACGGATGGACGTTATGCGAAGCTGAACGGACAGGTCACTCATGCGTACAAAAGTCTTCCGGTGGCACAGAGGTGTTCGTCCAAGTACCTGTAGTTCTTCAGTTGCTCGCGCACGTCGCGTAATTCGGCTTTTAGAGCCGCATTTTGTTCCTCAAGAGACTTGACCCGCTGTTCCGCTTTTGACTTGGCAGCCATGATGCGACGATCTACTGCGTGAATTGTCGCTATGTCTGCGGTCGCATCAGTCATGCTAGATGTAGCTGTATTATTTTCGAGTATGCCTGATGCTTGCAGGCGAGATTCCAGCGCCTCCAAGGCAGCCTTTACCGCTGGGTTCTGACGAACGACAGATAGGGCAAAGCCGCACTCGGTTGCGATTTCGCTCCGGTTGAGCTTGCCTTGACGAACATAGTCTAACCAGTCAGCGGTAGCGTCGCGCTCAAGAATCCAAGACTGAAACTTTTGCAGATTATTGGCCGCGATCTGCTGGCCGCTGAGTCCCTGCGTACTCATATGACTCTCCCGTATTCATCCTTTTCGGATGAATCTACCTCACGATCAATTTGAGGCAGCGGGGTGTCCAAATCTGCTTGCGTCATGTTTCGTGCATGAGCGTTGTACTGCCAGGTGATAAATCGGTCGCGTAGGCGGGTGTTCTCCAGTTCCAGTTCAGCGATCTGGGCATTGAGGCGGGCGATCCGCTCGGATGCCACGGCTAAACTACTGGGCATGGGCCTATCTTTTTGCGGGGCAATGCGAAGGCCTTCCTTTCTGGCCTGAAATGCAGTTTGAATCGCTTGGTGTTGGCTGAGTCCCTGACGCGAGGGAATAAAACCCAATACAGATTCTGCTTTCTTACACACATTGGCCCATGCGATGGTGCCCGTGGGCCATGCTCGTATTACTTCGATGATGCCTTCGATGTCTGTGTCAGTAAAGATGCGGTTTCTAGCCATGGTGTTGCTCCAGTCGGAGTAAGACGATTTCTTTGATGGGTAGCGCGCGGTTCTCGCGAAAGGCAGATTCTAGGGCGTCGATCACGTCCTTGGTTTCCGACTTGTCTTCGATCCGGCGCAGGACTACCTCACGCAGCACTCGATGCAGATGTGAATTGGCTTTGCCATCAGCTAGCCGTACCGTCGAGTTCTCGGGTACGCTGGGGTCTTCTAGGATATGTATCAACTGTTCGATTCGTTCGCGGTAATCGGTTTGATGCTGGTGCCAGAATTTAGAGCCTGGCTTGCCTTTATCCATGGCCACTTTGGCAAGTTGCTGTTGATGAATCACCATGGGCAACAATGCGCGCAGTCGTTCTAGGCGTTCCTGATCATCTTTGCCGGCTCCCTTGATGCAGAAGTGCTCCTTGCAGTTGAGGCAGTCGCGATGGTACTGGCAAGGTTCGAGTAACCAGTCGTGCTCGCAGCCACCCCAAAGGGTATTGAGTACCGCACTGCGATGATTAATTTCAATGTCGGCGCACGAGCGCGGTCCCGGCCGGGTGACCACCCAGTGCTGGGTTTCCTGGGGGGGGTCAGCAGCCGGTTTGGGTAGATCTATTACGGCCACACTGCCATCTGGACGAGTCAATGCGTCACGTACGATTTCAGCTTTGTCCTCAGGGTAAGAGTGATTGTAGGTGGCGCCCTGATAGGCAGCAGATCGCCCTGCGCGGGCGTTGATGAACGCGTCTTCGAGGAAGTCCTTTCCCGTACCTTCGTGCTCAATGGTGTCAAGCAAGTGGCGGAAAGAGTGCGAACGTAAGCGTAGCGGTGTGCCGGTCTCGTCCAAAATGCCGTGTCGCTCGAAAAAGCTTTTAAAGCCCTTTGACGTTGCACCGCCCAGCATGCCGGAGAGTTGAGCTATGCTCGGCATCCACACCGAGACGGGGTCGGTGGTGCTGTTTTCCCCTGCTTTGAGTTGAGACTTGTGCATGCAGAACAGCGCCTCGCTGTACTTGAGGTGTTTGTTTTTGGCACCCACCACGTAAGGGAAGCCTTTGGGCAGACGGTTGAGCACCCACAGCCATAGGCTGTTCAGGGTGTAGGTCCCAGGTTTGTTCGACAGTCCCTTGTCGGGCAGGATGGACCACGCTGTTGATTTTGAGCCGAGCGCGGCGCGTACTTGTGCGGCATTGAGGGGCTGGTCGTCGGGGACGTCCGGGCACATAGCGTGGCGGTAGAAAGGCAGCGTTACATCGATGTTCCTTCTTCGCAGTTCCAGTTGCTGCTCGCAATAGCGAGCGAAGGCGCGGGGTTCGTCTGTGATCACCTGCATACGACGAAACGCTTCACGCACGAACGGTTCCATCGACGAGTTGCCCCACTTGATTTTGGAGGGGTCCTTAGTGTTCTTTCCGGCATGCCAGCGAAGGCCGTAGCGCAGAATGCCTTCCTGATCGTAGTCTTCGCACTCAGCATCAATCATCAGTTCGTGTGGCTCCTGACCGCGTGAGGATGCGTGGAGGAGAAGAGCGACGGTGGACGTCAGATAGACGTCCGGATGGGTGGAGGGATCATGAAGGTCAAACCCGTCGGCAAATTTGCCCCCGATACCCTTAATGGCACGCTCGTCTGGAAGTCGCTTTTGGCGATGAGCGTCGGCTTCGGCACCAAGCTTGGTATTTATAAGGTCGGGAGCGGCAATCGGATTGGACCATGACCGGATATCGTTGCGCGTAAGCCCCTTACGACTCATTACCCGGGCCAGTAGATGGAGACTTACTCCAACGCTGTACGCTACACCTTTTGAGGCAAAGTGCGTGCGCACGATCTGCGCTGCCTGGTTCAAAGTGGCGAGCGTGATGTTTGCCGGATTGGCATCTAGATTTCCTATCAATAAGGCGCTCTCAACCGCGCGCAGTGCTGCCAGATTAATTGCACGAGCGCTTTTGCTGGGATTTTCGCTTTCGGCGTAGCGGACATATGCTTTGGCGAAGTCCAAGAAGGACGGGTGCAGGAGCACAACCGAATGTTGCGTAGTCTTTCTAAATCTTCGGCTCCCCATTACGGTGAAGTTGCCAACCCCGGGCCAGTTCCAGTGGTCCCAGTCAAGATCTTTGCCGAAGATGGTCAGGGCCTTTGCTTCGGCAATGAATATGGCGAGATTTTGCGTCACCGCATTAGGCAGAACCATATTTAGATGAGGGAGCATCATGTTGGTCATTTTCGTGCTCCTTTATGATGTTTCTTACCGTCCGCTTGCTTCGCTTCGGCGATGAGTTCCTGGCGACGGGACTCGCACAGCCAGATCACCTGGGCGACGCCGAGGATGAGTCCGTCATTCGCCTCTATAATTTTGCGATCCTCCAACGGGCGCAAAGATTTAAGGAGTAACTCGCGCTCTTCTAGCAGTTCGTCCAACAGCGCCTCGTGGGGGCCGTCGACCCATGGCTGGAAGTGCGCACATCCGGCATAGCAACAACGCGGGATGGTCGTCATGCCGCAACCCCGTTTGACAGAACAGGTCGCTCCCTCATGCATGCCATGGATGAATAGGCGCGAAGCGTCCGGGTCGCTTCCCCCTTCTGCATCCGACTCACGGTCGACGACTTTACCTTGGAACATCCGAACATATTTCGACATGCCATTGGCGGTTGCTTTGCTCAATCGGGCAGCTGCGTCGGGTCCATTCGTATGGTAACTGATTAGTGAATCAGTCGTTTCGTGGTCCAAGTTCCACGCCCTAACAGGGGGAGGGCAGCCCTGCCGTTCCATTTCAAAGTTTGCCGTGTAACGGAAACGAGTCTGGAATACTTTCAAGGGTTCATTGTTGCGATTGATGGCGTGTGTGGCGGCAACGATGCGAGCAAGGGGATCACGGATACCTACTATAGTCTCCGCGTGCCAAGTTCTCGAAACCACGAGGTCGCGCAGGTGATTGACCGCCTCACCGTATTTTCCGTCATCTATAAGCATCGCCAAGGTTTGCAGCGATTTCTTGATTAGCATCCACGCCGGGAATAGTGCCAGTTCGTCGTGGATAAATTTAAGTTCCTGCTGTTGGAGTTTAAGCGCAAGCGAGGCCAGAAGCTCATCAAAGCGCCGGATTACCTCTGTACGGTGAAGGGCGAGCAGGTTCCACAAATCTACGGAGAGGGGGATAGAGCGAAAATGTTTGCGCCAGGAACGCCCGCCTTTCACGCGCGGGACCATCAGGAGTAGCATGCGCTCGGGAAGCCTATTTGGCTCGCGGGTTTCGAGCCTGGAGTCGTCCATGTCCTTGCATTTAAGTGAGACTATTTGCTCCGGTCGGCGGTAGCCCAAACTGGCGAGGCGGAAGCTAGCGTAATCCGCGAGTGGTATTGATCCCTTTTCGAAGGCCGATAATGCGAGCGCTTTGAAACTCAGTGCCTCGTCCGGCATCAAGGGGCCTTCATTGGGGTCGAGTCGGTTGGCGCGGGCACCCCTTTCCTGGTTTTTAAGCGTCCAGTCCGCCATCTGCTCGATCAGTTCCTTGGAGACCCCTGGATAACCGAGTTCATGCCACTTCGTCAAGAAAGGGCGGATGCGGCCAGACACCTTAGCATCGTGTCCGTCGCTCTCGCGCGAATGGTGGCGGAAACTGGTGATTGCGGCGACGGGAATCTCGTCGCCAAGAGGTGTATCCCAGAACCGCAACAAATGCCTCATCTGAAGTGAGGTATTTATACATTGATCAACAGACTTCGTTTTGGCGAGGTGTGCCAACGTGCGGATTCCACTGTCTCGAAGGGTCGGTGAATGCAGAAGACTGCGCAGTGGGCCGACATTGAGCGATTTTTTGGTCGTCAACTGCCAACGGTCGGCGTTGAGATTGAACTTTTCACCGGCAAGAGATTCACACCACTCTTCGGGGAGGTTTGAACTGTTTCCCGTGTCGGATACGTGAGCATCGCGGATCACATTCAAGTGCCTAGAATCATTCATAGTTTGTCTAGTCCCTTATTTGCTTTTGCCGCTCACGAATCTGCAATTCGGTGAGCTCTTGAGTAGCCAGCATGGCTTCGTGAGCCTTGCGGCGAATGTGGCGTGAGTTATAGACCGCGCCCATCTGAGAATTATTTGGCGTCCATCCTGCAAGCAGGCTGCGCAATTTTTCAGCTTCAAGATATCCAATTCTATTTTGCGCGGCGATCGCATCGCTATAAGACTCATTCCATCGATGACGTAGGTCGTGGGCTGTCATGTTGAGTTCTGGATATGCTTTACGGATGGCGGAAAAGAGTTCCTGCATGCTTGATAGCGAGAGTGACTGGCCTTGCGTCGGGCCGCTTTTTTGAGACACAAACAAATACTCACAATTGTCACTGTTCGGGATGTGCTTACGAACCTCGACAATGTACGAGCGGATTTCAGCCAATGTTTTATCCGTGAGCGGAAGTGCGCGCTGCCGCGTTTTCGAGAGGGCCTGTTTCTTCCTCTTGTCCTTCTTGGTATCTGCCCTGCGGATGATTCTTAGTTGCTTTTTGATCCAGTCAATATCTTTGATCTTGAGGTTCAGGATTTCCCCGCCACGCATGCCGGTCAGTCGTAGCAATTTGACGATCAAGTAGTTCCTGACCTGGACGCCCGCATCGTGAAACGGATTTAATGGGGATTCCGGTTGGAGTATGTGGAACAGCCGCGCCTCTTGCTCAAGCGTGATCCCTTTCGGAGCTTCATCATCAATGCGGTTTCGACCGCGTGGTGCGACTCGCCTGGCCTCTATGTTTTCAACTAGGCGATCAATCTGGGCTTGGGCATCCGCCGTTAAGCGCTTGGCAAGTAAAGCTTCCGATAGCCATTTCAAATACTCGCTGATACGACCGATGTAAATGTACTTAGTGGCGGGGTCGACCTGTGGAGTTGGTCGACGCCAACCTTTCTTGAGTGAAACGACATTTCCAGTTTTCACGGCACGCCGCTTTTTTCCGCATTCGTCCGCAAGTTGATCAAGTTCGCCCGTTGTCAGGAACTGCTGGGTAAGGATGCGGCTCACAAGATCTATTCTTTTCTCGTCACTCCAGCGTAGTAGCACCTTGATGGAGGTAAGGTACTGATCCATCGTGTTGGCCGCAAATCCCGCGTTCCTGATCTTCGCTGTTGCAAAAAGCGTGGGGTAAAAGACAGGGATGTTGTCCTGATCCACGAGGATTGGGTATCGCTCCCCGTTGGGACGGATGAATCGAGTTAGACGGTAGGTTGGCATCTGTTAACGGTCATTTTTCAAGCTGTTGTTTATTGTAAATCGCAACGCCATTTAGTTACAAGAATTTATGTGCAAAATCTGGGTGATTGCCAAGCTGGAATGTGGTTATGGGGTCTTTTAACTACAACTGAAGTCGCAGTTGTGGTTATGTCCTCGATACCTGAGAGATTTGCCCCATCGGTGGGCGCTGCAAACGCCGCTCTCCAGAGTTTCAAAATGGCAAGCCATTTCGGTGCTGTGGTCCTTTTGCCTGAGCGTTTTCGGGTGAAATTGCGCCTTCGGCGGCAGACTTTATCTGCGCTCTCCCACAATACGGGGGGCACTATAACGGGATGGTCAAGTCTAAGCAACCTGCTGCACCGCACAACGGTGTCCGGGTGATGGACGCCTTCGTGATAAACTCTTTCTTTGCTTCGCTTTTTCTGCCTGTGACCCCCGCTAATTTTGATTTTCATTGCCATTCCACCGTTTCTGATGGTCTTTTGCCACCGCAAGAGGTTGCCAGGCGTGCGGCTGCCAACGGCGTTGACCTTTGGGCATTAACAGATCACGACGATTTGGGCGGCTTGGCTGAGGCCAAAGAGGTCGCTGAGGAATGCGGGATGGCTTTCGTCAATGGTGTTGAAATTTCCATTGAATGGAAAGGCGTGCCGATTCACATCGTTGGCCTTGGTTTTGATTTACAGCACGCTATTTTGTCGAACGGTCTGGAGGCTTTGAAGATTGGCCGTATTGAGCGTGCTAAACGTATGGGTGATGCCTTGGCGGCGATCAATATCCCCGGGGTTTACGAAGGCGCCTTGTGTTATGCCACCAACCCGAGCCTGATTTCACGCGCTCATTTTGCTCGCTACATGGTCTCCATTGGCATTGCCCGCGACATGTCCAGTTTGTTTCAGCACTACTTGACACCAGGTAAACCGGGCTATGTCGATCATCGCTGGGCGACGCTGGAAGACGCAGTGGGGTGGATCACTGGTGCCGGAGGGGTTGCCGTAGTTGCGCACCCGGGGCGTTACAAAATGTCAGGTGCTGAATCGCGGCGGTTTCTCGATGATTTCAAAGATGTCGGCGGGCAGGGCATTGAAGTCACCTGCGGTAGTCATTCGCCCGATCATGTCATGCACTTTGCGCGGTTGGCACGGCATTACGCGTTTCATGCTTCACGCGGCTCGGATTTTCATGGGCCGCAGGAAAGTTACGTTGATCTAGGTAAATTGCCCCAATTACCTGAAGATTTAAAGCCAGTCTGGCGTTTGGTACGGTAAACATGGCACGCGTCGTCAATATTCATCCCGATACCCCGCAGCCGCGTTTGCTGGTGCAGGCGGCCGAGTTTATTCGCAATGGCGCGATTGTCGCCTTGCCGACCGATTCTTGTTACGCCCTGGGTTGCCATCTTGGCGACAAGGAGGCAATGGATCGTATTCGCCTGATTCGCCAGATGGATGAGCGTCATCACTTGACCCTGATGGTGCGCGATCTCTCGGAAATTGCCCATTTTGCCCGAGTCGATAATTCACAGTACCGCCTGCTTAAGGCAACGACACCCGGCAGCTATACCTTTATTCTCGAAGGTACCAAGGAGTTACCGCGTCGCGTATTACACCCCAAACGCAAGACCATTGGCCTGCGCGTCCCCAATCATCCGGTTGCGCTGGCGCTGCTGGAAGAATTGAATGAGCCTTTATTGACCACGACGTTGCAATTGCCGGGTGATGACGAGCCGCTGACCGAGGGTTGGGAAATTCAGGATCGTCTGGAAGATCAGCTGGAATACATTCTTGATGCCGGGCATTGCGGTACCGAACCGACGACAGTTATTGATCTGACGGGGGCATCACCCGAATTGATTCGTGCCGGGCGCGGTTCCTTGACGCCCTTCGGGCTGGGTTAAGCGTGTTAGAAAGCCTGATCCAGACCATTGCCGTCGCTGCTTTGCCCGTCATCTTCGCGATTACCTTGCATGAGGCCGCGCACGGTTACGCCGCACGTCATTTCGGTGATCCCACCGCGTGGCAATTGGGTCGGATAAGCATGAATCCGCTCCGTCATATTGACCTGCTAGGCACCATTGTTATTCCAGCCAGTATTTTGTTGTTTTCGGGTGGCACCTTTCTTTTTGGCTATGCCAAGCCGGTGCCGGTCGATTTCAGTCGTTTGCGCAATCCCAAGAGCGACATGCTCTGGGTGGCGGCGGCGGGGCCGGGTGCCAACCTGTTCATGGCCTTTTTCTGGGCTTTGATGCTCAAAATGGCTTGGTTGATGCCGAGCAACGATTTCACGTTACCGCTTTCTGAAATGAGCAAGATCGGCATCATGGTCAATTGCGTGCTGATGGTTCTCAATCTGTTACCTTTGCCGCCACTCGATGGTGGCCGCATTGCCGTCAGCCTGCTACCGCACCAACTGGCATGGAAGTTTGCCCAGCTTGAACGCTGGGGTTTTCCGATTTTGCTGGTCTTGTTATTCACCGGCATTCTTGGGCAAATCATGAATCCGCTGGTGATATTTGCGGCACGGGCTATTGAAACTATTTTTGGGCTTTATTGATCGACTATGTACGCTGAACGTGTTCTCTCCGGCATGCGCCCCACCGGTGCGCTCCATCTGGGCCATTACCACGGGGTGCTCAAAAACTGGATCAAACTCCAGCATGAATACCCTTGCCTGTTTTTCGTCGCCGATTGGCATGCGCTGACCACGCATTACGACAACCCGCAGGGTATCGAACAGGCCAGCTGGGATATGGTCATCGACTGGCTGGCAGCCGGTGTCGATCCCAATCAGGCAACCCTGTTCATTCAGTCCAAAGTGCCGGAGCATGCTGAACTTCACCTGCTGATGTCGATGATGACCCCGCTCGGCTGGTTGGAGCGCGTGCCGACCTACAAGGACCAGCAGGAAAAGCTGGCTGGCAAGGATCTGACGACCTACGGTTTCCTTGGCTATCCTCTGCTGATGAGCGCCGACATCCTGATTTACCGCGCCGACAAGGTGCCGGTCGGTGAAGATCAGATTCCGCACGTTGAATTCACCCGTGAACTGGCGCGCCGCTTCAACCACATGTACGGCCGCGAACCCGGTTTCGAGGACAAAGCGCGCGAAGCGGTCAAGCGCTTGGGTAGCAAGAAGGCGCGCTTGTATGAAGAGTTGCGTGTTCGTTTCCAGCAGGAAGGCGACAAGGAAGCCATCGAGCAGGCGCATGCCATGCTCAATGAAATTCAACACCTTTCAGCGGTTGACCGTGAGCGTTTGTTCGGCTTCCTCGAAGGTACCGGCAAGATGATTCTGGTCGAGCCGGGTTACCTGCTGACCGAAGAATCGAAGATGCCGGGGCTGGATGGGCACAAGATGTCCAAGTCCTACAACAACACGATCACCATGCGCGAATCAGAGGAATCGGTCGCCAAAAAGGTCAAGAGCATGCCGACGGATCCGGCCCGGGCGCGGCGCACTGATCCGGGCGATCCGGCCAAGTGCCCGGTCTGGCAATTGCATTTGGTTTACTCCAACGACGCTTGCAAGGAATGGGTGCAGCAAGGTTGCCGCAGTGCCGGCATTGGTTGCATCGAGTGCAAGCAACCGGTCATCGATGGCATCCTGCGCGAGCAGGCGCCGATGCGCGAACGCGCCCAGATGTATCTCGACGATACGACACTGGTCAAAAATATCATTGCCGATGGCTGTGAAAAAGCCCGCGAATTGGCGCGCGAAACCATGCGCGATGTGCGCGAGTCGATGGGGCTGGAATACCACTGATGTGGGCGAGCGTTAAAGTCGGTTGCTGATGGAAGTGCTAATCGACGTACCTCAGACCGAGCTTTTTACGCCAGTTGCCCGCATTTATGGTGCGGCGATGGAGCATCTGCCGCAGGATCTCTACATCCCGCCGGATGCCCTGGAGATCATGCTCGACGCTTTCGAAGGGCCGCTTGACCTCCTGCTCTATCTGATTCGTAAGGCCAACGTCGATATTCTCGACATCCCGATGGCGCCGCTGACCCGGCAATATCTTGATTACATCGACAGCATGCAGGCCAGCAATCTCGAACTGGCCGCCGAATATTTGGTGATGGCGGCGATGCTGATCGAAATCAAGTCGCGCATGTTGCTACCACGCACCAAAGTGGGCGCCGACGACGAGGCAGAGGATCCACGCGCTGAGCTGGTGCGTCGTTTGATGGAATACGAGCAGATCAAGCTCGCTGGCCAAAAGCTGAACGCCATGCCGCAGGCAGAACGTGAATTTTTCTGGGTTGAGACGCTGGTAGAAAAGTCACTTTATATTCGGCACCCCGATGTTTCGGTAGCCGATTTGAAAGATGCCTGGGAGGGAATTTTCCGTCAGGCGAGACTGAACAAAAACCATAAAATTGGTCGCGAAGAGTTGTCAGTGCGCGAGCATATGGGCATCATCCTGCGTCTTTTGCAGGAACGCGGTGGTTTTGTTCAGTTTGAAACGATGTTTGACCCGGAAATGGGTGCGCCGGGGTTGGTGGTGCATTTTCTCGCCATGCTGGAGTTGGCGCGTGAAAAACTGGTCGAATTTACCCAAACCGAGGCTTTTCAGCCGATTTATGTGAGAGTGCATCAAGGTGGAAGCGAGCCAAGTCAAGAAAGTGCTTGAAGCAGCTTTGCTCGCTGCGCATGAGCCGATGACGCCGCTCGAACTGCGCAAGATGTTCGACAAGGAATTGTCGACGGATGTTGTGCGTAAATTACTGGATGAGCTGCGTGACGATTGGGCGGCGCGTCCGGTGGAATTGATTCAATTGGCTTCCGGCTGGCGTTTTCGCACACGGGCCGAATATTTGCCTTATCTTGAGCGTCTTAACCCGGAAAAACCGCCAAAATATTCTCGGGCAATGCTCGAAACCTTGGCTATCATCGCGTACCGCCAACCGGTAACACGCGGTGATATTGAGGAAATTCGTGGCGTTGCAGTCAATACAAATGTCGTTAAAACGCTCGAAGAGCGTGGCTGGATCGATGTCGTTGGGCATCGCGAAACACCCGGTCGGCCGGCGCTTTTTGCCACGACCAAACAATTTCTTGATGATCTGGGCCTGCGCAGCGTCAGTGAACTGCCGCCGCTCGAACAAATCAGCCAGACACTGGAGCTGAATTATGAAAACTAAACGAACACCACTTCGCCAATCGCCCGCCAGGGCTGAGGGCGGTTTTGAAAAAAAACGCCCGGAAAACAGCGTTGACCGTAATGATTCGGCACCGCGTGGTCGTGGTGCGCGCCAACGGGTAGAAGAGGTCACCGAAACCTCCGCGCCGGTAAGTGCCAAGCCTTCACGGCGGGCGCCCAAGCCGCAAACTGGTCGCGCCAATCGTGGCAATATCGGGCGTAACGGCAAGCCGATTATCGAAGCCGAACCGGAGCGTTTGCAGAAAGTTCTGGCGCAAGCCGGGGTTGGTTCACGACGCGAAATGGAAGAGTGGATTATTGCCGGTCGCATCACGATCAATGGGGTTGTTGCCACTATCGGTCAATCGGTCGTGCCGAGCGACAAGGTCAAGATCGGTGGTCGCCTGATCAACACGCGATTCGTCAGTACCCGCACGCCGCGCGTCCTGATGTACCACAAGCCGGAAGGTGAAATCGTCTCGCGTGATGATCCAGATGGCCGTCCCTCAGTATTTTCCGCCTTGCCGCGAGTGCGTGGTGGGCGCTGGATCAATGTCGGGCGTCTTGACTTCAATACCTCCGGTTTGCTGATTTTTACGACGTCGGGTGAGCTGGCCAATAAGCTGATGCACCCGAGCTCGCAGCTCGTGCGTGAATACGCGGTGCGCGTCCTGGGCGAAGTGACGCTGGATGCACAGCAACAATTAACCCGAGGGGTTGAGCTGGAAGACGGTATCGCCAGTTTTGCGCGTTTTGAAGATGGCGGCGGTGAAGGCGCCAATCACTGGTATCGCGTTGCCCTCTTTGAAGGTCGTAATCGTGAGGTGCGCCGCATGTTTGAAGCGGTTGGCTGCACGGTCAGTCGCCTGATTCGCGTTCGTTACGGGCCGATTGGTTTGCCGCCGCAACTCAAGCGCGGGATGACCAAAGAGCTGGCTGAAGAAGAAGTCAAAGCCTTCATGCGCGAACTGGAAAAATCGATCAGAGCGGCCAACGCTACCGGCGAGAGTACATAAAGCGCTTTGCGCGCATTTACCGGGGGGAATAAATCCGTTATAATTCACGGGTTTGTTCCTCTCGTCGTTTCTGGCGGGGCATCTTTTTTATTGTAGTGGGCGTTTCGCCCATTTTTTATTTGTGGCTATGGATTTAAACACGCTGCTTGAAACGACCGTTGTCGGTCTTGGTTATGAACTCGTCGATGTCGAGATGTCGCCGCGCGGTCGTACGATTCGTGTCTTCATTGATGACCGAAGCAAGGAAAGTGGTGTCGATGTCGAAGACTGCGCCAAGGTTTCCAATCAGCTGACGCGCCTTTTTGAGGTCGAAAATATCGATTTTGATCGCCTTGAGATTTCTTCTCCGGGTATGGATCGTGTGGTCAAAAAGGCTGAAGATTTTGAGCGCTTTGCCGGTCAGGATATCCAGCTCAAGCTACGCATTCCCCATGCAGGGCGCCGTAATTTTCAAGGCGAGTTGCTCGGCCTCAAAGACGGCAAAGTCGGACTGCGGCTAGAAAAAGATGATGTGGAACTTGAATTTAATAATATCGAAAAGGCACGCCTAGTGCCGAGATTCGACTGAAGGACTAGGAGGTTTTAGCTCATGAGCCGTGAAATTTTGCTGCTGGTCGATGCGCTGGCGCGCGAAAAGAATGTCACCAAAGACATTGTTTTCAGCGCCCTCGAATTGGCGCTCGCTTCAGCGACCAAAAAGCGTATCCACGACGAGGCTGATGTTCGGGTCTCGATTGACCGCACGAGCGGCGTTTACGAGTCCTTTCGTCGTTGGCAGGTGGTGCCTGATAACGAATACGTTAATGAATACATGGAGAAGCCGCTCTCCGAAGCGCAGAAGGATGATCCAGAAATCGAGTGTGGCGACACCCTCGAGGAGCCACAAGAACCGATCGATTTCGGTCGTATCGGTGCTCAGGCCGCCAAGCAGGTGATTCTGCAAAAAATCCGTGACGCTGAGCGTGAGCAGATTCTCACCGACTTCCTGGATCGCAAAGAGAGCGTCGTTTTCGGCACCATCAAGCGCATGGAGCGTGGCAACGCCATTGTTGAGGCTGGCAAGATCGAGGCTTTGTTGCCGCGTGACCAGATGATCCCTAAGGAAAATCTGCGTGTTGGCGACCGTGTTCGCGCTTTCATGTTGCGCATTGATCGCAATGCCCGTGGCCCGCAGATCATTCTGTCGCGTACTGCACCTGAATTCATCATTCGCCTCTTCGATATCGAAGTGCCGGAAATTTCTGATGGCCTGATGGAATTGAAAGCCTGTGCCCGCGACCCAGGTCTGCGCGCCAAGATTGCCGTCAAATCCAACGATCCGCGTGTTGACCCGATTGGTACTTGCGTCGGTCTGCGCGGTTCGCGCGTTACTGCCGTGCGTAACGAAGTCGGTGGCGAGAATATCGATATCGTGCTGTGGTCAGCTGATCCCGCCCAGTTCGTGATTGGCGCGCTGTCTCCGGCCGAAGTTTCTTCCATCATTGTTGATGAAGAAAAACACGCCATGGAAGTGGTGGTCGATGAAGACAACCTGGCCATTGCCATTGGTCGTAATGGGCAAAACGTGCGCCTGGCTTCCGAGCTGACCGGCTGGACGATCAACCTGATGACTCAGGATGAGTCAGCCAAGAAGTCGGATGCCGAGCACACAGTGACTCGTCAGGTCTTTGTTGAGAAACTTGATATCGACGAAGAGTTGGCCGATTTGCTGATCGAGGAAGGTTTCTCGACGCTGGAAGAAGTGGCTTATGTGCCGCTCGCCGAAATGCTTGAAATTGACGGTCTGGATGAAGAGACGGTCAACGAATTGCGTAATCGTGCACGTAACATATTGCTGACTGAGGCGATCGCCACTGAAGAGCAGCTTGAATCGGTCGACGAAGATCTGATCAGTCTTGAGGGAATGAGCAAGGAGCTGGCTGCAAAACTGGCAGGGCATGGTGTTAAAAACCGCGAAGAACTCGCTGAGTTGGCGATAGATGAACTGACCGAAATGACCGGCATTGACGACGAGCGTGCCAAAGAACTTATTCTGAAGGCACGGGCTCACTGGTTCGAGTGAGCGGGAGGTAGTAAAGAATGTCCGCAACAACTGTTTCACAATTTGCCGTTGAACTGAAAATGCCGGTTTCGGCCCTGCTTGAGCAATTGGGCAAGGCCGGTGTTGGCAAGCAGGGTGACAACGATGTCCTGAATGATCAGGATAAGGCCCGTTTGCTTGATTATTTGCGTCGTGCGCACGGTGATGAGTCCAAGACTAAAATTACCCTGACGCGTAAACAGACAAGCGAAATCAAGGCAACGGATTCGCAAGGTCGTGCCCGTACCGTACAGGTTGAAGTGCGCAAAAAACGCGTTTTAGTCAAACGCGAGCCTGGTCAGGAGCAAGTTGTCGAGTTGCCGCTTGAGCCGGTTATCGAAGTACCGGTGGTCGTCGAGCCTGAGCCAGTAGTAGAGATTCCCGTGGTCGTTGAGCCGGAACCGATCGTTGTTGAAGCCCCGCCGGTTGAATTGCCGCCGGTTGTGGTGGTTGAAGCTCCTGTGGAAATTGTCGAAACGGTGGCGGAAGTTGTGGTCGACGCGCCAAAGGCAGCTGCTCCAGTCAGTGGTGGGCGTCAATTCCGTGACGAAGATGATCGTCGCCACCACGCATTGCTTGAGCACCAGGCGCGCGAAATGCGGGAAAAGCAGGAGCGCGAACTGACTCAGGCGCGCCGCCGCGAAGCGGAGGCCGCCGTCGCCGAATTGGCCAAGCAGACCGCCGCCGCTCAGGCCGCCAAGGCGCTTGCTCCCGCACCGGCTGAAAAAGGAACGCTGCACAAAAAGGCGGATGCGCCGGGTAAAGAGGCCAAAAAAGGCGCTGCTAACGCTCGTGCCGATGATGGCAAGAAAAAGCCGGGTATCAAGACGCGCTCTTCCGATACTGGCAGTTCCTGGAAATCAGGACACAAAGGGCACAAAAAACACGGTGGCAGCAGCAAGTCGGATGATGGTCAGGGCAGTTTCCAGGCACCGACCGAACCGATGGTGCGCGAAGTGCACGTGCCGGAAACCATTTCCGTTACCGATCTGGCGCACAAGATGGCCGTCAAGGCCATTGAAGTCATCAAGGCAATGATGAAAATGGGTTCGATGGTGACCATCAACCAGGTCCTGGACCAGGAAACGGCCATGATTGTGGTCGAGGAGATGGGCCATACGCCAGTCGCCGCCAAACTGGATGATCCAGATGCCTTCCTTGAGGTCACTCAGGGTGGTGAGCACAAGGACATTCCATTCTTGTCGCGTGCGCCAGTCGTTACCGTCATGGGCCACGTCGACCACGGCAAGACCTCGCTGCTTGACTACATTCGTCGTGCCAAGGTGGCAGCTGGCGAAGCCGGCGGTATTACCCAGCACATCGGTGCCTACCACGTCGAAACTGATCGTGGCATGGTGACCTTCCTCGATACCCCGGGTCACGAAGCCTTTACGGCAATGCGTGCTCGCGGTGCCAAGGCGACTGACATTGTTATTCTGGTGGTTGCTGCCGACGACGGCGTGATGCCACAGACCAAAGAGGCAATCCATCACGCCAAGGCGGCCGGTGTGCCCTTGGTCGTTGCAGTCAACAAGATGGACAAGCCGGATGCCAATATGGATCGGGTTACCCAGGAACTGGTCGCCGAAGGCGTCATTCCGGAGCAGTACGGCGGTGATTCTCCCTTTATTCCGGTTTCTGCCAAAAAGGGCACGGGTATCGACGAATTGCTTGAGCAGTTGCTACTTCAAGCTGAAATTCTTGAACTGAAGGCCCAAGTTAATGCACCGGCCAAGGGTTTGATCATCGAAGCACGTCTCGACAAGGGCCGTGGTGCGGTGGCAACTATGCTGGTGCAGTCCGGCACTTTGCGCCGTGGCGACATTATTCTGGCGGGTCAGGTTTCTGGCCGTGTTCGTGCCATGCTGGATGAAAACGGCAAGCCGATTGATGAAGCGGGGCCATCCATTCCGGTCGAAATTCTCGGCTTGTCTGATGTACCGGCGGCGGGTGAAGAGGCTATCGTTCTTGCCGATGACAAGAAAGCGCGTGAAATCGCGTTGTTCCGTCAAGGCAAGTTCCGTGATGTCAAACTGGCCAAGCAGCAGGCAGCCAAGCTCGAAAACATGTTCCAGCAGATGGAAGAGGGCGAAGTCAAAACCCTGGCGCTTATCGTCAAGGCCGACGTCCAAGGTTCCCAGGAAGCGCTGGTTCAGACGCTGTCCAAGCTGGCCAACGAAGAAGTCCGGGTCAACGTTATCCACGGTGCGGTTGGCGCGATCAGCGAATCCGACGTCAATCTGGCGCAGGCTTCAGGTGCTGTCATCATCGGCTTCAATACCCGTGCCGATGCGGGCTCACGCAAGTTGGCCGAAACCTTCGGTGTCGATATCCGTTACTACAACGTGATTTACGATGCGGTTGATGAAGTCAAGGCGGCGCTATCCGGCATGTTGTCGCCTGAGAAGCGTGAGCATGTGACGGGGATGGTCGAGATTCGCCAGGTTTTCCACAACTCCAAGGTCGGTGCGATTGCCGGTTGCTACATGCTCGAAGGCATTATCAAGCGCGCCTCGCGGGTTCGTCTGTTGCGCAACCATGTGGTCATGTGGGATGGTGAGCTTGATTCACTCAAGCGCTTCAAGGATGACGTCAAGGAAGTGCGCAGCAACTTCGAATTCGGTATGTCGCTCAAGAACAACAACGACATCCAGGAAGGCGATCAGCTTGAAGTTTACGAAATCCAGGAAGTGGCACGCTCGCTGTAATGAAGAAAAAAGGTTTTCAGCGTAGTGATCGGGTCGCGGAGCAAATACGCCGCGACCTCGCCGATCTGATTCGTACCGAGTTGAAGGATCCGCGTGTGGGCATGATCAGTTTGACTGATGTTCAGCTGACACCGGATTATGCGCACGCCAAAGTATTTTTTACGACGCTGCAATCGGAGCATCTGGAAGAAATTCAGACCGGTCTCAAACGGGCCTCGGGTTTCTTGCGTCGTGAATTGGGGCGTCGAATTCACATTCATACTCTGCCTGAGTTGCATTTTGTATTCGACAACTCGCTGGAGCACGGTGCCAGCATGTCGCAACTGATTGCTCAGGCCAATGCCTTGAGCGATCTGACGCCGGAAGACTAAGCACGTCATGCAAGTTAAAAAGACCTGGAAACAGGTCGATGGCGTTTTGCTGCTCGACAAACCGATTGGTTTAACCTCGAACGATGCCTTGCAAAAGGCACGTCGCCTGTTTTCAGCGGCGAAGGGCGGCCATACCGGCACCCTTGATCCAATGGCAACCGGCTTGTTGCCGCTGTGTTTTGGTGAAGCCACCAAGTTTTCAGCTGATCTGCTGAATGCCGATAAGACCTATGAGGCACTGGTCAAACTGGGTGTAACAACCGATTCTGGCGATGCTGAAGGCAAGGTTATTGAAACTCTTACGGTCAACGTCGAAAAGGAGGATATTTTTCGCGTCTTGCCGCAATTCACCGGCGCTATTCTCCAGACGCCGCCGATGCATTCCGCGCTTAAACGCGACGGGCGGCCACTTTATGAACTGGCGCGTCAGGGCATCGTCGTCGAGCGCGAGGCGAGGGCGGTAACAATCCATGCCATCGATTTCCTCGATTTTGCCGGCGATACCCTGAGTATCCGTGTGGCGTGTAGCAAGGGCACCTACATTCGTGTCCTGGCTGCAGATATCGGCAATGCACTGGGTTGCGGCGCGCATCTGATCGGTTTGCGCCGGACGGTTGTGGCTGACCTGACGCTGGCCAATACGGTGACGCTGGCCGAATTGGAAGCGCTTGACGAAACCCAGCGTCTGGCACGCCTGCAGCCGGTCGATGCCTTGTTGCTGAGCTTGCCAATTTTGGCGGTTGAGGGCGAAGCTGCCGAGCGTTTCCGGCATGGCAATCCGATTGATCTGCCAGATGGATATAGCGGGAAAATTCGGGTTTATGCCGATGAGCGTCTGATTGGTGTGGGTGAGCCAGGTTCGGATGGTCGCCTCTGGCCAAAACGGCTGGTGCAATTAGCGCTTTAAGCAGTTATAATCCCATCCTTTCCGTCGCCAACGGAAGAAAAAAATACTTTAACTTGGCGCTGGCTCTATCAAACTGGGGCTGCGCTTTTACAATGAAAGAGAGTTTGAAATGGCATTTACAGCCGAAGTCAAAGCCGGCGTCGTCGCCGATTTCCAGCGCGCCAAGGGCGATACCGGTTCTCCGGAAGTTCAAGTTGCCTTGTTGACCGCCCGTATCAACGACCTGACCCCGCACTTCAAAGAGCACAAAAAGGATCACCACTCACGTCGTGGCCTGCTGCGCATGGTTAACCAGCGTCGTAAATTGCTGGATTACCTCAAGGGCAAGAACCTTGATGCTTACCGTACCCTGATTACCCGCCTTGGTCTGCGGAAGTAATTTAGACCAAAGCCCCCGAAAGAGCGGCCCGGATATTTCCCGGCCGCTTTTTTCATTTTGTTGTTGTGTTGTGTGTTGAAGCTAAATTGTTGAGTGTGAAAGGGAATTATGTTTAACGTCGTTAAAAAATCATTTGCCTACGGTGCGCATACCGTCACCATCGAAACTGGCGAAGTTGCTCGTCAGGCTGGCGGTGCTGTTCTGGTCTCGATGGAAGAGACCGTTGTTCTGGTGACCGTGGTTGCTGCAAAAAGCGCCAAGCCGGGCCAGGATTTCTTTCCGCTGACCGTTGATTATCAGGAAAAAACCTACGCCGCTGGCCGTATCCCCGGTGGTTTCTTCAAGCGCGAAGGCCGTCCTTCCGAGAAGGAAACGCTGACCTGCCGCCTGATCGACCGTCCGATTCGTCCGCTGTTCCCGGATGGTTTCTACAATGAAGTTCAGGTCATCGCTACCGTGATGTCCCTGAACCCGGAAATCGATTCTGATATTCCTGCACTGATCGGTGCTTCTGCTGCGCTGGCGATCTCCGGCGTGCCGTTCAATGGCCCGATCGGTGCTGCCCGCGTTGGTTATATCGATGGCCAGTACGTGCTGTGCCCGACGCTTAGCCAGCTTAAAACCAGCCAGTTGGATCTGGTAGTTGCCGGCACCGATTCCGCTGTGCTGATGGTCGAATCTGAAGCTCAGCAGCTGTCCGAAGAAATCATGCTCGGCGCTGTGGTTTTCGGTCATACCGAATCCATCAAGGCGATCAATGCCATCAACGAACTGGTTGAAGAAGCCGGTAAGCCGGAATGGGATTGGCAAGCTGCACCGAAAGACGAAGCACTGGTTGCCAGCCTGTCCGCTCTGGTCAGCGCCAAGCTCGAAGAAGCCTACAACATCACCGTCAAGCAAACGCGCAGCCAGGCCGTCAAAGTCATCCGTGCTGAAGCCATTGCTGCCCTGTGCCAGGGCGAGGGTGCTCCGGACGAAAATACCGTCGGCAACCTGTTCCACGAAATCGAAGCTTCCATCGTTCGTGGTCGCATCCTGAGTGGCGCGCCGCGTATCGATGGTCGTGACACCCGCACCGTTCGTGCCATCACCATGCGTTCCGGTGTCCTGCCGCGTACCCACGGCTCGGCCTTGTTCACCCGTGGCGAAACCCAGGCGCTGGCGGTTGCCACGTTGGGCACCAACCGCGACGAGCAGATCATTGACGCGCTGGCTGGTGAATACCGCGACCGCTTCATGCTGCACTACAACATGCCCCCGTACGCCACCGGCGAATGTGGTCGCGTTGGTACGCCGAAGCGTCGCGAAATCGGTCACGGTCGTCTGGCCAAGCGTGCACTGCTCGCCGTGCTGCCGAAGCCGGAAGATTTCTCCTACTCGATGCGTCTGGTGTCCGAAATCACCGAGTCCAACGGTTCGTCCTCAATGGCTTCCGTTTGCGGCGGCTGTCTGGCTCTTCTGGATGCCGGCGTGCCGCTTACCGCGCACGTTGCCGGTATCGCTATGGGTTTGATCAAGGAAGGCAATCGTTTCGCCGTTCTGACCGACATTCTGGGTGATGAAGATCACCTCGGCGACATGGACTTCAAGGTGGCTGGTTCAACCGCTGGTATCACCGCGCTGCAGATGGACATCAAGATCCAGGGCATCACCAAGGAAATCATGCAGGTTGCACTGGCGCAGGCCAAGGATGCCCGCATCCATATCCTGAACCTGATGCAGGAAGCCGCTGCCGGCCCGCGTGAAGAAATGTCGGCCTACGCACCGCGTCTGTACACCTTCAAGATTAATCCAGAGAAGATCCGTGACGTCATCGGCAAGGGCGGCTCTGTTATTCGCGCCCTGACCGAAGAAACCGGCACCACGATCGATATTCAGGACGACGGCACCATTACCATTGCCTCCAGCAGTGGCGAAGCGGCTGCGGCTGCGCGTGCGCGTATTGATGCGATTACGGCTGAAGTCGAGATCGGCAAGATCTACGAAGGTACCGTGCTCAAGATTCTTGATTTCGGTGCAATCGTTTCCGTGCTGCCGGGCAAGGACGGCCTGCTGCACATCTCCCAGATCGCTCAGGAGCGTGTTGCCAAGGTCGAGGACTACCTCAAGGAAGGCCAGGTTGTACGCGTCAAGGTTCTCGAGACCGATGACCGTGGCCGCGTCAAGCTGTCGATGAAGGCAGTTGCTGCAGAAGAGGGCGCTGCTGCCCCCGAAGCTGCTCAGCCGCAGTAATTTGTAGGAGTGCTTCCCGCGCAAGCGGGAAGCATTCGGCAATAATTCGGCACCACCAAATGCAAAGGGCACCGCGAGGTGCCCTTTAATTTTTACGGTATTTTCAGCGTTGACCGTAACAGCTTGGCTGGCGAGTTACTTCGCCATCTGCCGTTCTTTCATTTCATCCAGCGTTTTGCAGTCAATGCAGAGCGTGGCGGTTGGACGCGCTTCAAGGCGTTTAATGCCGATTTCAACACCACATTTGTTGCAGAAGCCGTAGTCGCCTCCCTCGATATTGGCCAGCGTCTCATCAATCTTCTTGATCAGCTTGCGTTCGCGGTCGCGGTTACGCAGTTCGATGGCGATATCAGTTTCCTGACTGGCGCGATCATTTGGATCGGCAAAGACGGTTGCCTCGTCCTGCATGGTGTGAACCGTGCGGTCGATATCTTCGCCCAACTCCTTTTTGAGTGTCTCAAGTATCTTGCGAAAATGCGCGAGTTGCTTCGCGCTCATGTACTCCTCGCCCTTTTTGGGTTCGTAAGGAGGAAAGTGCTTGTGGAGCAGTTCTTCTGTCATCTCTATGCCTCTATTCATGCGGTTTTTCATTATCACTATGTCTTGACTATGACGTAATTCCCGAATTTTCTGCCCTGCTGGCAATGTGGCTTGGGGTCAGTTGGGCATAGCACAAAACGATTGTTAGCGACGAGCATCTACCCAACCCCCTAAAAAATCTAAAGTGGCGAGCCATTCATTGCGTGCCAGCTTGTCCAAGTACGATGCAACCCATACCAAGTGAAGCCCGAGATATTAGCGGATTTTAAAGCCCTATACCATCCATTCGTATCGTCCTCGTCCATGACCTTGCTGCAGTGAGTGGATACGATATTTTCATACGCTCTGTATTGCATTATCCGCATAGTCAAAACGACTGAACAGAGTGGACGGATGGAGAGGTTCAAATTCATTCAGTGGTCAGGGTGTTTATCCAAAGCGCTCTTTTCAATCCGTCAGCTGCTGCCTCGGGGGTAAGCGACAAGTCGCTAAATAGGGGCACCAGGATCAATCAAGCTGCGCG
>JAQTZQ010000018.1 GCA_028687645.1 Rhodocyclaceae bacterium | reverse complement strand
GAGGAAACGCTGGCAGGATTGGAAAATGCCGAAATGGCCTGGGCCTTCTGTTCCGGGATGGCGGCGGAAACAGCGCTGTTCCTGACGCATGGCCGCGAAGGCATCGTTTGTATCGGCGATGCCTACGGCGGGACGCTGGAACTGCTGGCCAGCCAGTTGCCGCTGCTTGGCATCAAGACCCATTTGATTCTCGGTAGCGAGATTGATCAATTGGAGGCTTTGCTGGCGGCGGGAGCCAAACTGGTTTTCTTCGAGACGCCAACGAACCCGACGCTGGAACTGCTCGACATCCGCGCCATCGCCGCGATTGCCCATGCTCATGGCGCCAAGGTGGCGGTGGACAACACCTTCGCTTCGCCGGTTAATCAGCGCCCGCTCGAACTTGGTGCGGATTTCGTCGTGCATAGCGCCACCAAGTATCTCGGCGGCCACAGTGATTTGACCGCCGGCACGCTGATGGGCAGCAAGGCCGACCTGATGCCGGTCTGGAACTGGCGCAAGAATCTGGGTTCGATGATCGCGCCGGAAACGGCTTCGCTGCTTTCGCGCAGTCTGCGCACTTTAGTTGTCCGTGTGCAGCAACAAAACGCAACGGCGCAGACCGTGGCGGAAGCCATGCTCAAGCACTCGAAGATCGCCCGTGTCTATTATCCGGGGCTGCCGGCGTTTCCCGGTCATGCCCTGGCCTGTGAACAGATGCATGGCTTCGGTGGCATGGTCAGCATCGATATCAAGGGCACGGGCGAAGATGCCACTCGCGTCGCCGATCGTCTGCGTCTATTTGCCTTGGCGCCAAGCCTGGGCGGTGCCGAAAGTTTGGTGACACAACCGTGCACGACCACGCATCACGGATTGACGGCGGAAGAACGCCAACGACGCGGTATCTCGGATGCCATGCTGCGTTTGTCCGTCGGCCTTGAAGATGCGGCTGACCTGATCGCCGATCTGGAGCAGGCGCTGGGATGAGCGAGGTCTCAGGCAAGGTTGGAGAAAAAGCATGAAAGGCCGTGAAAGTGGCATGCCGGATGAGGCCTTTTGGACCACTTTTTTCGACCCGGAAGCGGCGCTTGAGCAACTGCTGATAGTGGGTGGATCGTACGGCGACATCGTTGAGTTTGGCTGCGGCTTTGGCACTTTTACCCTGCCGGCCGCTCGGCGAACTCGGGGTGTTGTCACGGCCCTCGACATCGAACCGGAGATGGTCGAGGTAGTACGGCAAAAAGCGGATGTCGAGCAACATGAGAATATCCGGCCTGAAGTCCGCGATGTTGTTGTCGATGGCACCGGGCTGAAAACCGCTTCGCAAGGCCATGCGATGATTTTCAACCTGTTGCATCTGGAGAACCCCGTAGTCTTGCTGCGTGAAGCCCATCGCGTGCTTGGCACCGGCGGTGTGCTCTCGGTGATCCACTGGCGCAGCGACATTGCTACGCCTCGCGGCCCATCGCTGGAGATCCGACCGACAGCGGAACAATGCCGGGCGTGGATGCAGGAAGCCGGCTTCAAAGCCATCCAAAGCGTTGATCTGCAAGCCAGTTGCCCTTATCACTTCGGCCTGCTCGGCCAGCGTTGAAGACTTGTCGGTCGGCCTGGCTTGGCGCATGATTTGGCCTTCTTTTGACGGTTGACCGCAAGATGCAAACACCCATTCAGATCGACTCCCGTTTTCCCCAAATGGGCACTACCATTTTCACCGTCATGTCGCGCATGGCAGCCGAATGCGGCGCGGTTAACCTGTCGCAGGGCTTCCCGGATTTTCAGGCCGAGCCGGTCTTGTTTGATGCGGTTCATCGCCATATGCGCACGGGGCGAAATCAGTATCCACCGATGGCCGGGGTGCCCGAGTTGCGTCAGGCGATTGTCGATAAGGTGGCGGCGCTCTACGGGGCACATTTTGATGCCGAGTCCGAGGTGACGGTTACCGCCGGGGCGACGCAGGCGATTTTTACAGCGATTGCGGCCTTTGTCCGACCGGGCGACGAGGTGATTGTCTTTGAGCCGGTCTATGACTCCTATGTGCCAGCGATTGAAACTGTCGGCGGTACAGCGGTTTTTGCCCAGCTGAAATTCCCCGACTACGCGCCGGACTGGGTGCAGGTGGCGCGCCTGGTCACGCCAAAAACGCGGATGATCATCATCAATTCGCCACACAATCCGACCGGCAGTCTGCTCACTGCGGTCGACCTGGAAAAACTGGCCGAATTGGTGCGCGGGACGAATATCGTTGTGCTTTCTGATGAAGTCTACGAGCACATCGTCTTTGACGGCGAGCGCCACGCTAGCGTCTGCGGGCATGCCGAGTTGGCCGAGCGCAGCATTGTCGTTTCCAGCTTCGGCAAGACCTATCACATCACTGGTTGGAAAATCGGCTACGTGGTTGGCCCGGCGGCGCTGATGGCTGAGTTTCGCAAGGTGCATCAGTTCAACGTGTTTACCGTGCACACGCCATCACAACTGGCTTTGGCCGAGTACATGCAGGACGCTACCCGGCATTTAGGGCTGGCTGCGTTTTACGAAGAAAAGCGCGATTTCTTCCGTAAGTTGATGGTAGAAACGCCGTTTGAGCTGTTGCCCTGTCGCGGCACCTATTTTCAGTTGGCCAGTTACCGGGTAATTTCCGACTTGCCCGACCGCGTCTTTGCCGAGTGGATGACGCGAGAAGTCGGCGTTGCGGTGATTCCCGTCTCTGTTTTTTATGCCGATGGCCGTGATGACCGGGTGGTGCGCTTCTGTTTCGCCAAGAAGGAAGAAACACTGATTGCGGCGGCGGCGCGTTTGCGTAAGGCTTTTGTAAAGCCGTCTTGAATTTAGTTGGCGCGGCTTGACGCTAAGCGCCGAGTCATTGATGATTTGGGCACTCCAATACATTACAGGGAAAAATTATGAGCATGCTTGATGAGTTTAAGGAATTTGCCGTCAAGGGCAACGCGATGGATCTGGCCGTTGGTGTCATCATCGGTGGGGCTTTCGGCAAAATTGTTGATTCCATCGTCGGTGACCTGATCATGCCGCTGATTGGGCGCTTGGTTGGGAATTTGGATTTCTCCAACCTGTTCGTTGTGCTGGGTAATAATCCGAATAACTTGACGACCCTCGCTGATCTCAAAAAGGCCGGCATTGGTGTTTTTGCCTACGGAAACTTCCTGACCATTCTGGTTAATTTCATCATTTTGGCTTTCATTATCTTCATGATGGTCAAGCAAATGAACCGCCTGCGCAAACCTGAAGCCCCGGCACCTGAGCCAGAAGCCCCGGCGACGCCGGAGGATGTGGTCTTGCTGCGCGAAATCCGTGATTCATTGAAGAAATAAGTGCCATTGCCAGCTATCGAAATGCCGCCTAGATTGATCGTCTGATGAGCGTCATTCAGCGGCTATGTCTCTGCTGAATGCACAGGGTTTGGCGTGGTGGCTGGCTCATCGAAGCTGATTGTGGGTTTGGTGACCGCTGATTTCGAAGTCTTGCGGTCAACCGGGAGAATGGGGTGAAATTTGGAAATGTTTCACCGAGCAGACATCCCGATGTGCTGGTTTAAGCCCGGCACTTCAAAAATCGTAGCGTAAGGCGAGCGCGATAAACTCGTTGTCGTAGCGCAAATTTTTTGAGTGCCTGGCATCGATGGCCACACGAGCTGATAATTTGGACGATATCTGAGCACGGTAAAGCAAGGTGTTTACCTTGATATCGCTATCAGACTGGATGCTTTCGTCAATATTGATATGGGCATGGCCCAAGAGAACACTTTGCTCTGAGAAACCAAAGACGCCAAGGTCGAAGAGGATGGTTGCCCTTGACAAGTAACTGCCGACAATCGCCGAGGCGCCCTTACTCTCGGCGTACAGATAGGGCATGGTGACAAATTCAGGGTAGCCACCCCAGTTTCCAAAAGCAGTGACAGTATTCTTGTTGCCGGTAAAGTGGTTGAGCGCGAGGCCGATGCTGATACCGCTCGGTTGATGCGCCAGCGTACCTTTGACACCCAAAAGGCCATAGCTCGCATTCAAGCCGCGCTGGGCCAGATAGTCCCTAAAGCCGCCTAGCGCAAAAACCCGATAGGCCTGGCCTTCAATTGTCGAAGAAAAATCCTGGTTGAGTCGGGCCTTCAATCGGGCATCAAAATACACCGTGTTGAGTGTGTCAGCACTAAAGTAATTCCACAGCCGAAGCTGAGGATTCTTGCCAAATTCAATACCGGTAGCCAAAACGCCTCGATGGCCGACAATCTTTGAGATATCCACTGTCTCGCCGCCTTGATTGTCCAGCGAGCCATCTGGCGCTACTTGCAGCGAGGTGTATGTCTGTTGTGACATGCTGCGAAATTCTGAAAAAGTGACTAATCCATCAAGCCCCGACATTTTGGCGACGTAGGCCAGTGTTAAAGTCGTTTCAGGAATATCGCGATTGATCAGTGTGTAGGCTTCAAAAAGATTCGGGATAATCCGGTATTCGTAGGTATTGATGATCGGTGATAAAAATTCTTGGCGCCCGAAGATCAGTTCAGTTTTGCCGAGTTTTCCGCTGAGCTGCATTTCACCGAGCAGGGAATACGGTGTTTTGTCCAGATCAAACATGTAAGCATCAGTTTTTCTCGGGTCTTCGTGGCGCAAACCGAGATCGGTTGTGACATACCAAGCGCCTTTTAGCTTGAAACCCGCGTATTCTGAGGTTTCACCCCCGAGCTTGCCACCAAAGCCAGGTGTACTCTGGTTTGGTCGCCCCCCTTTTTTGTCATCAGCGACATACATCGCTTTGATATAGCCAAAAATGTGGCCTGTATTTGAATCGCCACTGGCTACCACGTCGCTCCCATACGCTGGCGATAACGCACCAGATGCGGCGACAAACAAAAAAGCCTTTTGCCAAATGTGCCTCATTGAAGCTTGCGTTGCAGTACTTCCACCCGATTGCGACCGTTGTTTTTGGCGACATAGAGTGCTTCGTCAGCGCGCTGAAGAATTTCCCGGGGTTGATCGCCGTTGCAGTAGGTGGAGACACCAAAACTCGCCGTTTTTTTTCCGGCCACCGGAAAATCGTAAGCCTCAACCTTTTGCCGCAGCCCTTCAGCCAGATTGAGGATTCCAGCCTCATCCGTTTGTGGGCAAATCACAATAAATTCTTCACCACCCCAACGTCCGACGATGTCAACTTCGCGCGTATTTTTAGTGAGAATCGAGGCAACAGCGATCAAAGCTTGATCTCCAGCCTGGTGGCCGAAGGTGTCATTAACGTTTTTAAAATGGTCGATATCGAGAATGATCAGGCTGAATGGCTGGCCAAAACGCTGGGTGCGCGCGATCTCGCTTTCAAGCGCAATGTCAATTTTCAGGCGGTTGAACAAGCCTGTCAGTTTGTCAGTGACCGAAAGACGCTTAAGTTCCTTGTTCAATCGGCTCAACTTCCGGTTCCAGTAGGTCGCGATCAGTAAAACAAGAAGAGCTCCGGCGAGCACTTTTGCTGCCAAGCTGTAATCGACACCCTGCTCAACCTTGATTGATACATGCCGGTTGGAAACGGCCTCGCGTTCCTGTGCGCTGAGCGTTTTCACGCCCTTGTCGAGGATGTCGCGCAGGAGAACTTCTTCTTTGAGGACACCGATTCGCAGTTCGTTTGTGAATTCAGGAATTTGTCCTGAAATCTTCAGGTTGAAAAGACCTTCCTTCTTGATCGCATACGCGGCGACAATGAGCGAACGAATTGTCATGTCTGCCTTACGCTCCGAGACCAGTGCGACTGATTCGGGCTCGCTGCCGGTCGGGATGACATTCAGGTTTGGGTAAGTCTTGCGAATCCGCTCTTCAACCATGGTTCCGCGAGGCAGGGCAACAGTCTCGCCGTGCAAGCCACGGATGTCGCCAATGTAGGGGTGTTCTTCGCGGGTGATAATGATGTTGGGGTCGTAGAACATAGGTGCGGTGAATATCAGCCACTGATCCCGCGCTGGCGTCTGGTTAAGAAAACTCATTATCTCGCAATGCCCCGCTTTCGAGGCAGCCAGACTTTCATCCCAGTTTTTGACCGGGTAAAGGGTGATTTTCAGGCCAACCCGTTGCGCCACGAGTTGGATCAGATCTGCGGAAATCCCCTCATGCTGACCCTTTTCATTGATTCGCTCGAACGGCGCCCAGTCGGGATCGACACACATACGGATGCCGCCAGTTTTCTCGATGTAGGCCTTCTCTGCGGTAGAAAACTCGATAGTTGGCGCAAGCTGCTCGCCTGCACGCACAGCAGACAGAGAGCCCAGTTGGAATACACCCAATAGACTGAGCAGTGAAATGAGGAAGATTGAGGATGGCTTCAAGTTTTTGTGCAGGACTCGGCTAAACAAATCAGGGAGAACCGATGTCTGGTGGTAAGCACATCAGAGTCGCTGTCGCATATTAATCGATTAGTAGGCGCTTGTTTTCTCATGGGGAGAGAGCTTGAGTGCCCAGTTCCTTCTTCTACGGTCAACGGCGAAAATCATGCAAATTTTGCTACCCTTGCCCCACAGTGCGGTGGACTCAGACTCTACCCGTTTTTTTGTTCATCAGGCCAAGTGCCCCAAGTAGCAGCATCAACCCCAGCGCCAGCCGGTTGCCAAATCTTGCGTAAGGTGTCGAACCTTCGTGAGCTTGGACTTGACCACGCAAAACACCGGTCGTGAATGCCTCCAGTACGGCCTGAATCTTGCCATCCGCCCCGATGATCGCCGTCATCCCGGTATTGGTTGCGCGCAGCATCGGCCTGCCGGTTTCGGCGGCGCGCATCTGGGCGATTTGCAGGTGTTGTGGTTGTGCCAGCGAGCGGCCAAACCAGGCGGTGTTGGAGAGGTTGGCGAGGATGCCGGCAGCGGGCAGAGAACGGATGATTTCTTCGCCAAAAACATCCTCATAACAGATGTTGACCGCAACACTTTGCCCGGCCACGGCGAGTGGGGGCTGCGTTTCCGGCCCGCGCGAGAAGGACGACATGGGGATGCTGGCGAAGTCCATGAACCACGAGAACCCCGGCGGGATCATCTCGCCAAAGGGTACCAGATGGCTTTTGCTGTAAACCTGCAAGGGCGATTGCCCCAGGCTGATGGCGCTATTGAAGTAATGTTCGCCGTTGCCGGTCAGGGTGCCGAGGATGATGTCACCGCCGTGGCGTTGCGCGGCTGATTTGAGTGCGTCAATGTAATCTGGTGGCAGTTGATCAAAGAAGGCCGGGATCGCTGTTTCTGGCAAAACGATCAACTGCGCCGGGTTTTCTTCGATTAGCGAGCGATAAAGTTCGAGCGTGCGAATGAAGGCTTCCGGGCGGAATTTCATTTCCTGCGGCACGTTGCCCTGAATCAGCGCGACGCTGATTGGCTGGCCAACCGGCGTGGTCCACGCGACCTGGCTAAGCCCCAAACCGGCTGCGCTGATTAAAGCCAAAAACGGCAGGCCGATGCGCCAGCGCAGGAGTAATGCCGCGCTTAAAGCGAGTAGCAGGCTCAGGCCGTGCACGCCGAGCAAAGGTGCAAAACCGGCCAGAGGGCTGGGTGTTGCTTGCGAATAGCCGACGGCGAGCCACGGGAAGCCGGTAAAAATCCAGCTTCTTAGCCAGTCGACCGTGGTAATCAAGGCGGCAAAGAGCAGTGCCTGTTGCCAGAAAGCAGCCGGTTGCCAGCGTTTGAATGCCCAGCCGGCGAGCATGGGAAATAGGGCCATCACCGCACAAAACAGGAAAGCTCCCACCCCGGCCAACCACCACGGCATGCCGCCGAAGACCGAGAGGCTGACATAAACCCAGGAAACCCCAGTGAGGAAGAAGCCTAGCCCAAAACTCAGGCCGATGAACAAGGCTTGCCGGGGACCCGAGGCCTTGAGCCAGCCGTAAAAAAGGCCGAGCCAGATCAGCGGTGCCAGCCAGAATAGGCCAAAAGGCGCAAAACACAGAACGCCGACAGCCCCGCTGGCGGCGGCAATCAGGTAAGGCACGGCGCGCTTTTTAAGAATTGAAGTCTTCGGCACCGGGTTGGGGTTTTGGCGGCGGGGTGACGAGCAGGGTGTAGAGCCGGCGGCTATCAGCGCGTAGCACCTGGAAGCGGACGCCGTCGATATCCATGACTTCATTGCGTTTCGGCACGCGCCCCAGGTGGCGCAGCACCAGCCCGCCGACGGTGTCGAATTCCTCGTCGGAGAATTTGGTCGAAAAGGCGGTGTTGAAGTCCACGATTTCGGTCCGCGCCTTGACGCGGTAACGGCCAGTGGAATCGAGGCGGATATTGTCGTGCGCTTCGTCGAAATCGTATTCGTCTTCGATATCGCCAACGATCTGTTCCAGCACGTCTTCGATGGTGACCAGACCGGCAACGCCGCCATATTCATTGACGACGATGGCCATGTGGTTGCGTGAGACGCGGAATTCGCGCAGCAGCACGTTGAGGCGCTTGGATTCCGGGATGAAAACGGCGGGCCGCAGCCAGTCGCGCAGGTCAAAATTCTTTTCGATCTGGATGCGCAGCAAATCCTTGGCGAGCAGAATGCCGAGCACCTTGTCGCGGTCGCCATCAATCACCGGAAAGCGCGAGTGGGCGGCTTCAATGACAATGGGGACGATTTCGCTCAGCGGGTCATCCACATCAATGACGCCCATTTGCGCCCGGGGAATCATCACGTCGGTGACGCGGGTGTCGGAGGCGGCGAGGGCGCCTTCGATGATGGTCAGCGCGTCGGCGTCCATCAGGTTGCGCTCGTAAGCGCCGTAAAGTACGGTCAGCAACTGCTCGCGGTCTTCAGGTTCGCGCAGCAGCAGGGAGGTCAGACGTTCGATAAAACTCGGTTTACTATCACTATCCATAATGTTTAAACCGCATACGGGTCAGCGTAACCCAAGGCGGCAAGAATCCCCTTTTCTTCGTTTTCCATGGCTTCGGCATCAGCGTCGTTGGCGTGATCCCAGCCTTGTAAATGCAGCATACCATGCACCGTCAGGTGCGCGTAATGGGCGGCCAGCGCCTTGTTTTGCTCGGCGGCCTCGTTGGCGACCACACTCGGGCAGATCACCAGATCGCCAATCACCACCGGCTCGCTATCGTAAGGAAAGGACAACACGTTGGTTGCATACTCCTTGCCGCGATATTCCTTGTTAAGCGCCTGACCCTCGTCTGCTTCAACCAGACGGATGGTGATTTCACCACCACCGCTCAACGCCGCGCGTGCCCAGCGCACGAAATCAGCGCGCAAGGGTAAGCCCGCTTTATTACAGGCATATTGCACGGAGAGATTAAGTCGCTTGCTTGTCTTTGGTTTCATAGGCGGCAACGATGCGGGCGACCAACGGGTGGCGCACCACGTCTTCCTTTAAAAATTCGGTAAAAGCCAGGCCGCGCACATCCTTGAGGATGTCGCGCGCTTCGCGCAGGCCGCTCTTGTGCCCCTTGGGCAGGTCAATTTGTGTCAAATCACCGGTGACGACACACTTGGCGCCGATGCCGATGCGCGTCAGGAACATCTTCATCTGCTCTGGCGTGGTGTTCTGCGCCTCGTCGAGAATGATGAAGGCGTGGTTCAGCGTGCGGCCGCGCATGAAAGCCAGTGGGGCGATTTCAATGGCGTGCTTTTCGTAGAGCTTGCTGACCCGCTCGCTGCCCATCAGGTCGTACAGCGCATCATATAAAGGGCGCAGATAAGGGTCGATTTTTTGCGTCAAATCGCCAGGCAGAAAGCCAAGGCGTTCGCCGGCTTCAACTGCGGGGCGGGTCAGGATGATGCGCTCGACCATATCGCGCTCAAAAGCATCGACCGCGCTGGCGACGGCCAGATAGGTTTTGCCAGTGCCGGCGGGGCCAATGCCAAAAGTGATGTCGTGTTCCTGAATCGCCTTGAGATAAGCCACTTGGCGCGGCGTGCGGCCATGCAGTTCGGTCTTGCGGGTGATCAGCTGCGGCCCGTCGATAGGGCCTTCGGCCTTGCGCGAAATACGTCGTACCGGGGCGTTGGTAAATTCGATCAAGCCAAGCTGGATTTCATCCACCGACAGTGTGCCGCGCGCCATGCCGTAAAAGTGGCGAATGGCATCTGCGGTCAACTGTGCTTTTTCGCCCAAAATTGAAAAGCGCTCGTTGCGCCGGCGGATGGTGACATCAAAACCAGTTTCAATCTGCCGGATGTTTTCATCCAGCGGACCGCACAAATTGGCCAGCAAAACGTTGTCGACCGGCGCTAACGCAATTTCCACCGGTTTGGTCTTCGGCGCTACCTTAGTCTTCTCGGATGACAATTTCGCCTCTCAGGCTGTGCGGCAGCGCCGACGTGATGTGCACATCGACAAAGGTGTTGATCAAGCGTGGGTTGCCAGCGAAATTGACGATGCGGTTGTTGTCGGTACGCCCGGCAAGTTCATGGACATCTTTCCGGGAAACACCTTCCACCAGCACGCGCTGAATGCCGCCGACCATTGCCTGGCTGATGACCTGCGCCTGTTCCTCAATCCGCTTTTGCAGGCGGCTCAAGCGTGCTGACTTGACGGCGGGCGGCGTGGTGTCCTCCATCTCAACCGCTGGCGTGCCGGGGCGCGGGCTATAAACAAAGGAGAAGGAGTTATCGAAGCCGACATCGTCGATCAACTTCATGGTCTTCTCAAAGTCCTCATCAGTTTCGCCAGGGAAGCCGACAATGAAGTCGGAGGACAACGAAATGTCCGGTCGAACGGCGCGCAGTTTGCGGATGATCGACTTGTATTCAAGCACCGTGTAGCCGCGCTTCATCGCCGCCAGCACGCGGTCGGCGCCGGCCTGTACCGGCAGATGCAAATGCGAAACCAGCTTCGGCACGGTGGCATAAACATCAATCAGGCGCTGCGACATTTCGCGCGGGTGCGAGGTTGTGTAGCGAATGCGCTCGACGCCGGGAATCTCGGCAATGTATTCGATCAACAGCGCCAGATCCGCCTTTTCTTCCGTTCCCGGCATATCACCGCGATAGGCGTTGACGTTCTGGCCCAACATCGTAATCTCGCCCACCCCATTGGCGGCCAGTCCGGCCACTTCGGTCAGGATGTCTTCAAATGGCCGCGAAACCTCGCCGCCCCGGGTGTAGGGCACGATACAGAAGGTGCAAAATTTTGAGCAGCCTTCCATGATCGAGACAAAGGCCGAAGCGCCTTTCACTTCCGCCGGTGGCATGGCGTCGAATTTCTCGATCTCCGGAAATGAAATGTCGACCGCCGCCTTGCCCTTGCTTTTGCGCTCGGCAATCAACTGCGGCAAGCGATGCAGGGTCTGTGGCCCGAAGACGATATCGACATAAGGCGCGCGAGCAATAATCGCCTCGCCCTCCTGGCTGGCGACGCAGCCGCCGACGCCGATGACGAGATCGGGATTCAGCTTTTTCAGATGCCGCACCCGGCCAAGATCGTGAAATACCTTCTCCTGCGCCTTCTCGCGCACCGAACAGGTGTTGAACAGAATGATGTCCGCTTCTTCCACGTTGTCAGTTTTGACAACGCCTTCAGCAGCATTGAGCACGTCGGCCATTTTGTCCGAATCGTACTCGTTCATCTGGCACCCAAAAGTGCGGATGAAGAGTTTTTTAACCATGGATTATTTCTTGGGGTCGATGACGGCCTGCTCGGCCGGTGTGAGAATCCAGATGCGCCAAACCTTGCCGGTTTGGTCGAACTGATAACGGATGGGCATTTCGCCTAGAAGCGTGTTGGGCATCACAATCAAATTGCGCGTATTGCGAATCTGCAAACCGCTGGCAGCATTATAAATCTTGCCGTCAATTTGTACTTGCAGCCCAACCGGCGGTGTTAATACGCCTTTGGTTGCGCCCGCAGGAAAAGGACGAGCCATCGGCGCCAGCGGCGAACCCTGGGCGCTGGCCAGCGGAGAGGCCAGGCAGAACAGGGCGAGGACTAAAGCGTAAATAGGCATTTCAACATAGCGCAAGATAATGATTTCATTGACTGTCTGGACTCCGGCAAATATAATTCGCGCCCTCGCGTGGTGATGTAGCTCAGTTGGTTAGAGCGGTGGATTCATAACCCACAGGTCGGCAGTTCAATTCTGCCCATCACCACCACTAGATTCAATGACTTAGCCCGGTTTAAACAACCGGGCTTTTTCATTTGTGGCGGCGCAAATCGAGCAATCATGAATCTGCCGGGCGCGAAAACCAAAGCAAAGTACCCACCAATTATCCCATGGCACACCATTTCGCGGAATGGTGATGAAGAAATCGATGCGTTTTAGCCGTCGACCGCAATGATTGGTAAAACGGATCAGCAAATAAAAAGGGCTTGGAAATTTCTTTCCAAGCCCTCATTTTTTGGTGGGCCCGCACGGACTTGAACCGTGGACCAAAGGATTATGAGTCCTCTGCTCTAACCAACTGAGCTACGGGCCCGAAAGCTTAGCTGCCGTTAGTGTCGACGAAGCTGCGTAGTTTGTCGGAGCGGCTTGGGTGACGCAGTTTACGTAGCGCTTTGGCTTCAATCTGGCGGATGCGCTCGCGGGTGACGTCGAATTGTTTGCCGACTTCTTCCAGCGTGTGATCGGTGTTCATTTCGATGCCGAAACGCATACGCAAGACCTTGGCTTCGCGAGTGGTGAGTGAGTCGAGGATTTCCTTGGTGACGCCACGCAGGCTGGAATACATCGCAGCATCGGCAGGCGCCAAAGTGCCGGAGTCTTCGATGAAGTCGCCGAGATGGGAGTCGTCGTCGTCGCCGATCGGGGTTTCCATGGAGATGGGCTCCTTGGAAATTTTCATGATCTTGCGAATCTTGTCTTCCGGCATCTCCATTTTTTTGGCCAGCGTCGCGGGATCGGGTTCGGCACCCGTTTCCTGCAGAATCTGGCGACTGATCCGGTTCATTTTGTTGATCGTTTCGATCATGTGTACCGGAATACGGATGGTCCGTGCCTGGTCGGCAATCGAGCGGGTAATCGCCTGACGAATCCACCAGGTGGCGTAGGTCGAGAATTTGTAGCCGCGACGATATTCGAATTTATCAACCGCCTTCATCAGGCCAATGTTACCTTCCTGAATCAAATCAAGGAATTGCAGGCCACGGTTGGTGTATTTTTTGGCAATCGAGATAACCAGGCGGAGGTTTGCTTCGGTCATTTCGCGCTTGGCGCGACGGGCTTTGGCTTCGCCGGTGGACATCCGCTTGTTGATCAGCTTCAGATCGCTAAGCGGGATGCCGATGTGCTCTTGCAGAGCGAGCAGCTTCTTTTGTTCTTCCTTGATCGCCGGACCGTTGCGGGTCAGGATGGCGACGTAGGTTTTGGGCGCGGCAGCAATTTCACCATCGGACCATTCAAGATTGACTTCGTTACCGGGGAAGGAGGCGATGAAGTGAGGGCGCGGCATTTTGACGCGGTCAACACAGATTTGCTGGATTTTTCTTTCCGAACCACGCACTTTGTCGACCATGGCGCGAACGCTGTCGCACAGGCGCTCGATGGAGCGAGAGGTGAAACGGATATTGAGCAATTCGTCAGAAATTTGCTGCTGCAGCTTGAGGTAGGCCTTGTCATGCGGGCCTTTGCTCTGCAGCGCTTTTTGCATCTTGGCGTGGATGTCTTTAATGATGGCAAAGCGCTCAAGAGCCTCGGTTTTGAGCTGCAAGAGCGAGGCAGATACGGCGCCGGCGCCACCGTCATCTTCACCGTCTTCATCTTCGTCTTCTTCGTCGTCGCTGAGCTCTTCCGGCAAGCCGGCGATGGGGGCAGCTTCAACGGCATTGGGATCAATGACGCCATCGACCAACTCGTCGATGCGGATTTCTTCGCTTTCAACTTTGGCAACGAGTTCCAGAATCTCGGTAATGGTCGTCGGGCAGGCAGAGATGGCTTGCACCATGTGCTTAAGGCCGTCTTCGATGCGTTTGGCGATCTCAATTTCGCCCTCGCGCGTGAGTAGTTCCACTGTGCCCATTTCGCGCATGTACATACGCACCGGGTCGGTCGTGCGACCGAACTCGGAGTCAACGGTGGACAGCGCCTGCTCGGCTTGCTCTTCGACATCGTCATCGTCGTTGGCGGCAGCAGCAGTGTCGGACATCAGCATTTCTTCGGCGGCAGGTGCTTCGTCGAAGACCTTGATGCTCATGTCGCTGAAGGTGGAGATGATGGCTTCGATACTCTCGGCGTCGACCACATCATCGGGCAAGTGATCGTTAATTTCGGCGTACGTCAGGTAGCCCCGATCCTTGCCTAGCTTGATGAGTGCCTTGAGCCGCGTTTTGCGTGCCTCGGCATCCAGGGGTTCTGGCTTTTCAGCCATCGCGCCCTGAAGTATCGCCTTTTCAGCAGCACGCTCCTTGGCCTTGCTCAAGCGCGGTTTGGGGGCTGCTTCTTTGGCGGCTTCTGCCGGGGCTTCCGTGGCGGTTTCGTTTGCCTTGACCATGAATGCGGTTCCTTGAAATTCGGACAACCTCAGATTTTACTACAATTCGGCATGATTTATGCCGGCGTTTGGCCGTGCCTGCCAAGCTTGGTCAATTGGGCGATGTAAGCCGATTTTTCTTCGGCGCTCAGTCCGGCGACGCCAAATTGTTGAGCCTTGAGCTGAAGTTTGGCGAAGTCACGCTTTTGCCCGCTTTCTTGCAGGCGGTTGAGTGTGTCGTCAAACTCTTGCTCAGCTTCACCTTCGTCAAAGGGCTGACCGAGAAGTTCCGAAGCGGCATTTTCGATGAGCGATTCCTCCGGCAGGCCGCGCAATTGCTCGCGCAATCCAGCGTAGCTTGAGCTTTCGCGGTTGGCGCTGACTAGATCGTGCAAGCGGACAAGCGCAGCGCGTTCTGGGGTATCGGGCAGTAATTCAATAGGCAGTTTGGCGGCCAGTTGCGGCATATGGAGGACGATGCGCAGCAGGTTGCGGGTCAGCGAGGGGGCGGTTCGGCTCGCCTTGGGCGGTGCGGCAGGAATGTAGGATTTGAGCTCGCACAAGCGCTCGACTTCGCTTTGGGCAAAGCCGCTGGCTTCGGCGAGGCGCTTGACCAGTTGCAGGCGTAGCAGCGGCGTCGGCAGTTTGAGCAGTAGCGGCTTGGCTTCGTAGATCAACTGCGCCTTGCCTTCGGAGCTGGTCAGGTCGCAGCGTTGGGCCAGTTCGCGCAACAAGAAATCGGAGAGCGGCATTGCCTGCTTGACCTGTCGCTCAAATTCTTCCTTGCCGTGGGCGCGGATATAGCTGTCCGGATCGTCATCCTGTGGCAGGAAGATGAAGCCGAGCCGCTTATTGTCGGCAAGGGCTTCCAGTGAGTTTTCCAGAGCGCGCCAGGCGGCCTTGCGCCCGGCATTGTCGCCATCAAAGCAGAAAACGATACGGTCAACCTGCCTTAAGAGCTTGTTTACATGAGTGGCCGTGGTTGCTGTGCCGAGCGTGGCAACGGCATTGCCGACGCCGTTTTGCGCCAGCGCGATGACGTCCATGTAGCCTTCGGTGACGATCGCAGTATTGGTGTCGCGCAGCGCCTGACGGGCTTGCGGCAGGCCGAAGACTTCGCGGCCTTTTTCAAAGAGCGGGGTTTCGGGGGAGTTGAGGTATTTCGGCTCGCCCTGATCGATGATGCGGCCACCGAAACCAATGATGTCGCCCTTGGGGTTGATGATCGGGATCATCAGGCGGTCGCGGAAGCGGTCGTAACGGCGACCGGCTTCGTTCTCGATAACCAAGCCGGCGATTTTCAGTTCTTCAGCGTTGTAATCGCTGAAGATGGCTTGCAGATTTTGCCAGCCATCGGGCGCGTAACCCATGCCGAAGCGAGCAGCCACTTCGCCGGTCAGGCCCCGTTTTTTGCAGTAGTCGACGGCGCGCGGTGAGGCCTTGAGTTGGTCTTTGTAATACTGGGCAGCGCGCGCCATGATCTCGATCAGGGCACGGGTCTGACCCGGCTTTTCGTCGTTGAAGCTGCGCCCTTCGCTCTCCGGCACCTGCATGCCGGCCTTGCTGGCCAGTTCCTTGATCGCATCGACAAAGCCCATGCCCTGGTATTCCATGACGAAGCTAATCGCCGTGCCATGCGCGCCGCAGCCGAAGCAGTGATAAAACTGCTTGGTCGGGCTGACGGTAAAAGATGGCGATTTTTCGTTGTGGAAAGGGCAGCAGGCAGCGTAGTTGGCGCCTGCCTTTTTTAATGGCACATAGCCATCCACCAGTTCGACAATGTCGACCCGGGCCAGCAAATCCTGGATGAAGCTATCTGGAATCATGGTTGGTGAGGCGTAATTGGTAATTAGGGAGGGGTAATTGGTTTTCCCAATCACCCATTACCAATCACTGTTTTACTGTAGAGCTGCCTTAACCAGCTTCGACACTTCTGCCATATCGGCTTTGCCAGCCAGACGTGGTTTCAACACAGCCATTAGCTTGCCCATGTCAGCTGGGCCGAGTTTTTCACCATTCGCACCGATTTCGGCGGCGGCGGCGAGGACGATGGCGTTGGTTTCTTCAGTGCTCATTTTTTCCGGCAGGTAGGCGCCGAGGACGGCAATTTCAAATTTCTCGGCATCGGCCAGTTCCTGACGGCCAGCGGCTTCGTACTGGGTAAAGCTGTCTTTACGTTGTTTGGTCAGCTTTTCAATGATCGCGATGACGGCGTTATCGTCGAGTTCGACACGCTCATCGACTTCTTTTTGCTTGAGGGCGGCGAGCAGCAGGCGAATGGCGCCCAGCTTGGCGGTTTCCTTGGCCTTCATGGCCGTTTTCATGTCGTCGGTAATGCGGGCTTTGAGGCTCATTTTCGGCTTTCTTAAAACAAAGAGCCGCCGGCTG
This sequence comes from Rhodocyclaceae bacterium, assembly GCA_028687645.1. Taxonomy (GTDB): domain Bacteria; phylum Pseudomonadota; class Gammaproteobacteria; order Burkholderiales; family Rhodocyclaceae; genus Azonexus. Next base: position 20,470 of record JAQTZQ010000018.1, on the reverse strand, counting down.
TTGGGCGGGCGGCTCTTCTGGTGCGGCGAAATTTACTGGATTAGTAAAGTTTCGGCGGCAGGGTCAGGCTACGGAGGCGCTTGTGCTGACGTTTGACAGCTGCTGCAGCCTTACGCTTACGCTCGGCAGTGGGTTTTTCGTAAAACTCACGGGCGCGCAGCTCGGTCAACAGGCCAGTTTTTTCAACTGTGCGCTTGAAACGACGAATAGCAACTTCGAACGGCTCATTTTCCTTGACACGAATGTTCGGCATATAAATCACCCCCTTCCGTAAGGCGCCTGCCAGGTCAAGTAAAAGGCAGTGCGCGCAAATTTGTAAATTAGTGGTATCCGCTGGATTGCGGAAAGCCAAGTAGTATATGCCAAAAAACCTTTTCAAACCAAGTGTTAAAATGCGCGCCTATGTTGGTGCTTGGTATTGAATCCTCCTGCGACGAAACTGGTATTGCGCTCTACGACAGTGCTGCCGGACTGTTGTCGCACGCGCTTTATTCGCAGGTGGCGATGCACGCCGAGTACGGCGGTGTGGTGCCGGAACTCGCGTCGCGCGACCATATCCGGCGTGTGGTGCCGCTGTTGCGCGAGGCACTGAGCAAAGCCGGGCGCTCGTTGACTGATGTGGGTGCGGTGGCCTACACGCGCGGCCCCGGTTTGGCCGGGGCGCTGCTGGTCGGTTGTGCTTTTGCCGAAGCGTTGGCGCTGGCGCTGGATAAGCCGACGATTCCGGTGCATCACCTTGAGGGGCATTTGTTGTCGCCGCTGCTTTCCAGTGATCCGCCGACTTTCCCGTTTGTCGCCTTGCTGGTTTCTGGTGGCCATACGCAGTTGATGCGCGTCGACGGTGTCGGTGAGTATGAACTGCTTGGTGAAACGCTGGATGATGCGGCGGGCGAGGCGTTTGACAAGAGCGGCAAGTTACTTGGTCTGCCTTATCCGGGCGGGGCTTTATTGTCGAAACTGGCGGTGCAGGGCAAGCCGGAGGTTTATAAATTACCGCGCCCGATGTTGCATTCCGGCGATCTCAACTTCAGTTTTTCCGGCTTGAAAACGGCGGTACTGATGCTGGTGCGTGAGCAGGGCGATGATTTGAGTGACGAATTCAAAGCCAATGCGGCGCGGGCGTTTCAGGAGGCCATGGTTGAGGTACTGCTGAAGAAATCGCTGATGGCGCTCAAGCAAACGGGCTTGAAGCAACTGGTGGTAGCGGGCGGCGTCGGTGCCAACCAGCAGTTACGGTCAACGCTGAATAACGAGGCAAAACGTAAGCACTTCCGCGTTTATTACCCTGAGCTGGAGTTTTGTACCGACAACGGGGCGATGATTGCGCTGGCCGGTTGCCTGCGTTTGCAGTCGGGAACGCCAGCAAAGGAGGCGGGGCAATTTGCGATTCAGCCGCGCTGGCCCTTGATGGAAATGTCCACCAAGGGCTGCACGTAAAAATCAGGGCAAATTCACGGTTGACCGTGCCTGGTGCTGTAGCAATCAGGCCAATGCGTACCGATCAAAGCAAATCGTAGCGATCAAGATTCATCACCTTGTTCCAGGCGGCTACGAAATCACGGACGAACATCCCTTGCGCATCGCTGCTGGCATAAACCTCGGCCAGGGCGCGGAGCTGCGAGTTGGAACCGAAGACGAGATCGACCACCGTGCAAGTCCACTTCTGCTCGCCTGTCGCCCGATCGCAACCCTCAAACACGCCGGCGTGGATTGTCGATTTTTGCCACTTCGTACTCATATCGAGGAGATTGACAAAGAAGTCATTGCTCAGCGTCTCGGGGCGCTTGGTGAATACGCCATGGGCGGAATGATCAAAATTCGCATTCAGCGCCCGCATCCCACCGATTAGTACCGTCATTTCGGGAGCGGTCAGGGTCAACAATTGTGCTTTATCGACCAACATCTCGGCAGCAAAATCTTCCCGACCGCTACGGGCGTAATTGCGGAACCCATCGGCGCTTGGTTCGAGTACAGCGAACGAGAGCTCATCGGTTTGCTCCTGCGTGGCGTCCATGCGTCCGGGAGAGAAAGGCACGGTGATCTTTTGCCCCGCCTTGAGCGCCCCGGCCTCGACGGCGGCGCAGCCACCCAGCACGATCAGGTCGGCCAGCGATACCTTCTTGCCGCCGGTCTGGGCCTCGTTAAAGTCTTGCTGGATGGCTTCCAGCCGCGTGAGCACTTGGGCCAGTTCAGCCGGCTGATTGGCATCCCAATCTTTCTGCGGCGCCAGGCGGATTCTCGCGCCATTGGCGCCGCCACGTTTGTCGCTGCCACGAAATGTTGCAGCAGACGCCCAGGCGGTCGTTACCAGTTGCGAGATGGAGAGCCCGCTGGCGAGGATGGTGGCCTTGAGTGCTGCAATCTCCAACGCGTCGATCAGTTCATGATCGACCACAGGAATCGGGTCTTGCCAGATCAATGCTTCCTGTGGCACCCGTGAGCCGAGATAGCGGGCACGCGGTCCCATGTCACGGTGCGTCAACTTGAACCAGGCGCGGGCAAAGGCGTCGGCGAACTGGTCGGGATTCTCCATAAAACGCCGGGAGATTTTTTCGTAAGCCGGGTCAAAGCGCAGCGCCAGATCGGTCGTCAGCATGGCCGGCGCATGGCGCTTGGACGGATCGTGGGCGTCCGGCACCGTACCGGCACCCATGCCGTGCTTGGGTGTCCACTGATGGGCACCGGCGGGGCTCTTGGTCAGCTCCCAGTCGTAGCCCAAAAGGTTCCAGAAGAAGTTGTTGCTCCATCTCGTCGGCGTGGTTGTCCATGTCACTTCCAGACCGCTGGAAATGGTGTCGCCGCCTTTGCCGCTGCCAAAACTGCTCTGCCAGCCCAGGCCTTGGGCCTCAATGTTTTCCGCTTCCGGCTCCGGCCCGACCAGCGCCGCATCGCCGGCACCATGAGTTTTGCCGAAGGTGTGACCGCCGGCGATGAGTGCTACCGTTTCTTCATCGTTCATTGCCATGCGGGCGAAGGTTTCGCGAATGTCGCGCGCTGCAGCGAGCGGGTCGGGGTTGCCGTTTGGTCCTTCCGGATTAACGTAAATTAGTCCCATCTGTACGGCACCCAGTGGATTTTCCAGCTCGCGCTCAGCGGAGTAGCGTTGATCCGCCAGCCAGGTTTTCTCGGCACCCCAGTACACATCTTCTTCTGGCTCCCAGATATCCTGACGTCCACCGGCGAAGCCGAAGGTTTTGAAGCCCATCGACTCCAGCGCAACGTTGCCGGCGAGGATCATCAGATCCGCCCAGGAAATTTTGCGGCCATATTTTTGCTTGACCGGCCACAGCAGGCGCCGGGCCTTGTCGAGATTGACGTTGTCCGGCCAACTGTTCAGCGGTGCAAAACGCTGATTGCCGGTGCCGGCGCCGCCGCGACCATCGCTGACCCGGTAAGTGCCGGCGCTGTGCCAGGCCATGCGAACAAATAAGGGCCCGTAGTGACCAAAGTCCGCCGGCCACCAGTCCTGCGAATCGGTCAACACGGCTTCAATATCTTTGGCGAGCGTCTCCAGATCGAGGCTCTTGAAGGCCTCGGCGTAGTTGAACGCTTCGCCCATGGGGTCGGACTTGGCTGAATGCTGGTGAAGGATGCTCAGCTTGAGTTGCTTGGGCCACCAGTCCGCGTTTGATGGTGCGCCAGCGACTGTGTGTTTGCGGACATCACCTGAAAACGGGCACTTTGATTCTGTTGACATGGTTTTCTCCTTCAGTTGTTTCAATGGTTGTCGGGGAGAGCCGCGAGAATGCCGACACAAATTTCCCAAGCGGTATCGTCTTCAATAATGCGCTGAATAAATCGGGAAATCATATTGTCCTCCGATATTGAGCGGGTCGTTGTTGGCCCGATGGAGGAAGTGTAGGTGGTGATGCTTGATTAATCTAATCGATTGAGACTATTTTGTTGATTTGCTTAGACTATTGTCGCTCAAGGCTTGGAGGTGGCGCTGGATGGTTGCCAGCATGTCATCGGCACGGAAGGGCTTGGCAATGAAATCGTCCATGCCGCTGGCCAGACACTCGTCGCGGTCAGTGCTCATGGCGTTGGCGGTCATGGCGATGATCGGCGTGCGCGGGCTGGATTGCTCGGCTTCGTATTGACGAATCCGGTGTGTTGCTTCCAGGCCATTCATCACTGGCATCTGGATGTCCATCAGAATGAGATCAAATTTCTGCCCAAAAACCAGGTCGACCGCAAGCGCCCCATTTTCAGCCAGAATAGCCTTGTAACCTGCCTTTTCCAGCAGTTTAAGGGCGACTTTTTGATTCACCGGCGTGTCTTCAACCAGCAGGATGGTTTTTTCTTCGCTGCCGCTCAACGCCGGGATTGATTTTTCAACTGGCTGCGCAAGCGGCGCCTGCTCTGCCAGCACGATATCGATGGAAAAATGGAACTGTGTCCCTTTGCCGATCTCGCTCTCGACCCAAAGATGGCCGCCGAGTAATTCAACCAGGCGATTAACAATGGCCAAACCCAGCCCGGTACCCCCATATTGGCGTGTGGTGGAGCTCTCAGCCTGAACGAATGGCTGGAAAATGACTTCCAGTTTGTCGTCGGAAATACCGATGCCAGTATCTGCAACGGTAAAAACCAGGCTGGCGTGATTCGGTTTGGGGCTTTTATTGTGCAGCACCGAAATCCTGATTTCTCCCTGCCGGGTAAATTTGATGGCATTGGAGATCAGGTTGGAGATAATTTGCCGCAGGCGAACCGGGTCGCCGCAAACGTGCGTCGGAATGGCATTTTTTGCTTGCCAGCTCAGTTTCAGGCCATGATTGGCAGCATCGACCGAGTAAATGCCCACCACGCTGTCGAGAACTTCCGGTAGCTGGAAAGGGATATGTTCCAGGTTGAGTTGCCCGGCATCAATTTTGGAGAAGTCGAGAATGTCATTCAGGATACGCATCAGGCTCTCGCCGGAGACCTTGACCCAGGTGAGATTCTCGCGCTGTTCCTCGGTCAGGTCGGTAGCCAGGGTGAGTTCGGTCATGCCAAGAATGCCGTTCATCGGCGTTCTGATTTCGTGGCTCATAGTCGCCAAAAAGGCTGTTTTGGCTTGTGCTCCGGCTTCGGCAGCCTGCGCCAGGCGTTTTTCTTCATCGCGGGCGGCGGTCAGTTCCTGAACCCGCTCGCTGACAGCGCGGGACATGGCATTGAAGGCGGCACCGAGTTGACCGATATCATCATCCCCCTCGGCCACTGGCGGTGGTGTCAGGTTGCCGGCAGCGACCGCTCGGCTGGCACGCGTCAGGGCGCTGAGGTGGCGGGTCAGGAAATAGCCCAGCAGGCCCATCAGGCCAGCAGAAAAGACGATTTCGAGCAAGGCGATGAGGACGCCCTGATTAAATAGATCGCCGTGCGCCGCGCGAATTTGCGATAAATCGAGGCCGAAATGCAGTTGCCCCATCGGCTGGCCGTAAGCCACGACGGGCACCATGACATCGTGGCGCGGTTTCTCTCCCTGGCTGCCGAACAGCTCGAATTGTCGATCCGGCTGTGGCAGAACCCGGTTCTCTGGCCAGCCGCTGGCGGCAATGCGCTGACCACCGATTTCGGTCAGCACCAGATAGTCAATGCCTTTGACTGCCCGGCTTTCGTCGAGCACGGCTTGTACGGTGGCGAAATCGCGCTGCGCCAGCGGGGCAACAATGGCGGCAATCAGGATCGGAGAAATCTGCTCGGCGTGGCTGCGTGCCTGACTGACCATGTGCGTGGTCAGCAGGCGCAGGCTGTTGGCAACCAGCAAGCTCAGCATCAGTGCCTCAACCAGCACTGCAACAATAAGCAGACGTCCCCGAACTGAGCGCAGGGGCGAGGTAAATTTCATCTGGATTTGAGCAATGGGCGGATTTCGCTGGCGTAAGCTTCCATTGACTCAAGCTCTCCCGGGCGCAGTGGGCGATAGGCTTCCAGCTTGTTTTGGCTGAGATAGCGCTGGCCTGCCGACGACCGGCCAAAATCCTCAATGGCGCGCTCAATCGTCTTGAATTGGCTACTGCGGCGCTGGTTGAGCATATACACACGACCCGCCATGGGCTCGCTTTCGGCGAGAATGCTCAGGGCTTGCTGCTGCTCGGCTGGCAGCTTCTGGAAATTAGCCAGTGAGGTGAAAGCGACACTGGCCGCCCCCGCCAAAACCTGATTGCTGACGCTGTCAGCGGCTGAAACATATTTGATCGGCAGGTCACCGAGATGGTTATTGCGCAACCAGTGCAGGCCCCACAAGGTAACCAGTGATGATGGCGACAGCCCAAGTGGTGTCGTTCCCTTGAGATCCGCCGGGCTGCGGTAGGGGCCATTTTTGGCCACCAGTGCGACAGCCTTGAATTCAGCTTGATAAGTGATTAGCGGCAAATAGCCACCATCAACTTCGTAAATCCGCGCTTGATGGCCGGTGGTGATGGCGATGTCGTAGGCCTGGCGCAATGCGCGGCGGCCAAATTCGGTAAAGTCAGGCGCGGTTTCGATCACCACTGGCTGGCCCAGTGATTTTTCCAGCGCCTTACGCAGCGGCTGGTACATCTCGAGAATGACGCGGGCGCTGGTGTGTGGTGCAACGCCAATATGAAAAACCGGATCCTCGGCCCGCAGGCTGATGGGTAGCATGAGCAGCAGGCTCAGGCAAAAATTCAGGAGATTGAAGCGCGTCACTTTAATTCCTTTAAATTGCAGATTCAGCGTTTTTTCTTGCCGCCGATTCTGGATTCCTGGCCAGCAACCAGGCGTTGGATGTTCTGCCAATGCTTGCCCACCAGCGCCATGGCAATGAAGCTGACAACGACAATCTGCCCGCCGACGCCATGCATCAGGGCCGAGTAAAACGGCGCCAACCCGGCCGCCAGGACGGCCGCCAATGATGAGTAGCGAGAAATATATGCGACCAGCAGCCAGGTGGCAGCGACGGCAAGGCCGAGCACTGGATCAATGGCGAGCAAAACTCCTGCTGCCGTGGCGACACCCTTGCCGCCTTTGAATTTGAGGAAAATCGGGTAAAGGTGACCAAGAAAAACGGCCAGCGCCATCAGTCCAACGACGGTTGCTGAAAAGCCCAGACGCTGGGCAATGAAGACTGCCAGCCAGCCTTTGAAACCATCGCCGATCAGCGTAAACAAGGCCGCTTTTTTGTTGCCGCTGCGCAGTACGTTAGTGGCGCCCGGGTTGCCTGAACCATAGGTACGCGGATCAGCCAGCCCGAAAAGCTTCGACGAAATCATCGCAAAAGGCACTGAGCCGAGCAGGTAAGCGGTGAGGATGGCAAGGGCGGTTTGCATTGGGGCTCAAGGTCGCTGGAGTACAATCGCGGCGGATTTTACACCGCCAAGGCCATTAACCCCGTATGGACATTATTTTCATCGAAGAACTGCGCGCAGAAACGTGGATAGGCATCTACCCGCGTGAAAAAGCCATGCCCCAGACGGTTGAAATTTCATTGCAAATTGGCGTGTCGACCGTATCAGCCGGGGCCAGCGACGATATTCGCGATACCGTCGATTATTCAGTGGTGGTCGAGCGCCTGCGGGGTGACTTGTCATCCAGCCATTTCAATTTGCTGGAAGCCCTGGCCGAGCATGTGGCCAATTACCTGCTGAAAACCTTTGCCGTGCATTGGGTACGGGTTTCGATTGCCAAGCTGGGCATGATGCCCGGGGTTAAACGCGTTGGGGTGATTATCGAGCGGGCTATTTAATCAGCGCCGCCTGTACCATTTTAGGTTGCATCACGTGCACGATGTCGTGCGGATGGACGCCGACCAGAAAGCCGCGTTTTCCCCCGTTGATGTAAATCAGCGGCAAATCCAGGATGGATTTTTCGAGATAAATCGGCATCTGCTTTTTGGTGCCGAAGGGGCTGGTGCCGCCGACTAAAAAGCCGGTGTGGCGATTGGCGACTTCCGGCTTGCACGGCTCGACCTTTTTGCAGCCGATTTGCCGCGCCAGTTCTTTGGTCGATACTTTGCAGTCACCGTGCATCAGGACGATCAGCGGCTTGGTATTTTCGTCTTCAAAAACCAGGGTTTTGACGACGGCGTGTTCGTCGACATTGAGTTCTCGGGCAGAAACCTTGGTGCCGCCGTGTTCTTCGTAGGCGTAAAGGTGCGTCGAAAACGCAATCTTGTGGTTCTTGAGAAACTTGGTTGCAGGGGTTTCCGGGGCGTGGTCAGCCATGTCGTTGGTGAACTATTTTCGCGTCCGACGCTCAAGCTTTTCCATTTCTTCCTTGAGCTTCTTGATCTCGGTATGGATTTTTTGCTGTTCGGACATGGGAAGAAAGCCCGTGTTCATCAGCTTGTCTTCAAGCTTCTGAATATTGTTGACCAGTGTTTTGATCCGTTCAAAAGGCGTGGTGTACATCAGCGTCCCGGTAGATTTGCTTGCGAGTGAATAGTTTAGATTAAAGCGCAGGATTTTTGCAGGTTCAATGCTATCCACGCGGATGGTGATCTTTGTGCAGCGCTTTCAGACGTTCGCGGGCAACGTGGGTGTAAATCTGCGTTGTTGAAATGTCGGCGTGGCCGAGCAGCAACTGGACGACACGCAAGTCGGCGCCGTGGTTGAGCAAGTGGGTGGCGAAGGCGTGGCGCAGAACATGTGGCGAAAGCTTGGCCGGGGCGATACCGGCCTGCAGGGCGTAGCGCTTGATCAGCTGCCAGAACGCCTGGCGGGTCATGGCGCCGCCGCGCGCGGTGACGAATAGCGCTTCGCTTTGCTGGCCTTTGAGAATTTCCGGGCGGGCTTCGTTGAGGTAGCGGCTGAGCCAGTCGATGGCCTGTTCTCCTAGCGGTACCAGGCGCTCCTTGCTGCCTTTGCCGAGTGCACGCAATACGCTGTCGTTGAAGCTGAGTTCGTGAATTTGCAGATTGACCAGCTCGGAGACGCGCAGGCCGCTGGCGTAGAGCGTTTCCAGCATGGCCCGGTCGCGCAGTCCGAGTGGGGTGTCAAGATCCGGTGCGGCGAGTAGATGGTCGACTTGCTTTTCCGACATGACTTTGGGTAGCCGCGAGGGGCGCGCCGGGTTGGCCAGTTTAAGTGTGGGGTCAATAAATATCCTGCCGCGCCCGAGTTGCCAGCGGTAAAAACGGCGCAGGGTCGATAAATAGCGTGCTTGTGAGCTGGCGCGGGTTTGCTGCGAGAGGTGGGCGATGAAGGCGGCCAGAGTACTGGCCGTGGTGTCGAGCAAGGGTTCGCTGCCATTGTCGGCCAGCCACAGTGCCAGGCGGCCCAGGTCGGAGCGGTAGCTGTCGAGTGTTGCTTTGGCCAGGCCGTCTGCGAGCCAGAGCGCGTCGCAGAAGTTGTCTATTTCGACGAGATCAGCTGGGCTGGCGGGCAAGTTCGTGGCCTTCGTGCTGGAGTAGCCAGCGCTTGACTTCAAGCAGGAAGCCGCCACGCGCACGGGCAAAGCCACCGAGTTTTTTGTCACCGGTTCCGCTCGTGGCAATGACGCGATGGCAAGGGATCACCACCGGGTAATGGTTGGCGCCGCAGGCCTGACCGACGGCGCGGGCGGCATTTTTGAGGTTTTTTGCCAGTTGACCGTAAGAGTCGGTCTGGCCGCTGGGAATGGCGGAAATCTGTGCCCACACCCGGCGCTGAAAAGGCGTGCCAACCGGGCGCAGCGGCAAGGCAAAAATAAAAGCCGGGTCTGTCAGGTAGGCCCGCAACTGACGCTCGGCTTCGGCGGCGAGCGGGCTGACCGCGGCCTGCTCGGCGCGTGGCTCAAGAAAGTCGATGGCGCTGATTTCGTCGTCGTCGCATTGAATGCCGAGGGCAAAGCCGGGGGCGGCAATAATCGCCTGATAAATTTTTGGCGCGTTCATTTTTTCTCCAATCTTGCGGTCAACGGCGAAAACAGGCCAAAAATCAAAAGGCAGAAATCCCCGTCTGCGCCCGCCCGAGAATGAGGGCGTGAACGTCGTGCGTGCCTTCGTAGGTGTTCACGACTTCCAGATTGACGAGGTGGCGGATGATGCCGAATTCGTCCGAAATGCCGTTACCGCCCAGCATGTCGCGGGCGTTGCGGGCAATATCCAGCGCCTTGCCGCAGGAATTGCGCTTCAGCATGGAAATGAGTTCGGGCGTAGCGCTGCCGTCGTCCATCATCCGACCGAGGCGCAGCGCACCCTGGATGCCGAAGGCGATTTCGGTCTGCATGTCGACCAGTTTTTTCTGAATCAACTGATTGGCCGCCAGTGGGCGGTCGAACTGCTTGCGCTCCAGCGTGTATTGCCTGGCCGTGTGCCAGCAGGCTTCAGCCGCGCCCAGCGCGCCCCAGGAAATGCCGTAGCGTGCCGAGTTGAGGCAGGTGAACGGGCCTTTCAAACCGCTGGCTTTGGGCAGCTGGTTTTCAGTCGGAACAAACACCTCATCCATGACAATATCGCCGGTGATCGATGCGCGCATGCCAACCTTGCCGTGGATAACCGGCGCCGATAATCCGGCCATGCCCTTTTCCAGAATGAAGCCGCGCAAAGCGCCCTCATCATCCTTGGCCCAGACGATGAAAATATCGGCGATGGGGGAATTGGTGATCCAGCGCTTGCAGCCGGAAATCTTCCAGCCGCCAGCGACGCTACGGGCGCGGGTGGTGGCGCTGGCCGGGTCGGAGCCGGAATCGGGTTCGGTCAGGCCAAAGCAGCCGATCAATTCGCCCTTGCCAAGTTTGGGCAGGTATTTTTGCTTTTGCTCTTCGGCGCCGAATTCGTAAATCGGCACCATGGTCAGCGAGGACTGCACGCTCAATAACGTACGGTAGGCTGAGTCTACATATTCGACTTCGCGGGCGATCAGACCATAGGAAACGTAATTCAGCCCGGCTCCACCGTATTGCGGCGGCAACGTCGCGCCAAGCAAGCCCATTTCCCCCATTTCACGATAAATGGCCGGGTCGGTGGTTGCGTTGCGGAAGGCGTCGAGAATGCGCGGTTTGAGCGCCTTCTGCGCAAAATCACGGGCGGCATTGCGCACCTGGCGCTCATCGGCGGCCAGCTGGCTGTCGAGCAGAAAGGGGTCTTCCCAGTTGAAGGACGGTTTAGCCACGGACATGCCCATCCCCAAGAACGATCCACTTCTGGCTGGTCAGGCCTTCCAGTCCCACTGGGCCACGGGCGTGAATTTTGTCGGTCGAGATGCCGATTTCAGCGCCCAGGCCGTATTCAAATCCATCGGCAAAGCGTGTCGAAGCATTGATCATGACCGAGGCTGAATCCACTTCGCGCAGGAAGCGCATGGCCTTTGGGTGATTGTCGGTGACGATGGCTTCGGTGTGGTGCGATGAATATTGGTTGATGTGCTCGATGGCTTCGTCGATACCGGCAACCACTTTGACTGAAATAATCGGCGCCAGAAATTCGGTGTAGTAGTCCTCTTCTGTTGCGGCGACGGCGTTCGGCACCAGCGCCTGGGTTTCGGCGCAGCCACGGATTTCGACGCCCTTGCTGGTGAGCATGGCGGTGATGTCCGGCAACTGGGCGGCGGCGACCGAGCGGGCGATGAGCAAGGATTCAGCGGTGTTGCAGGTGCCGTAGCGCTGGGTTTTGGCGTTTTCGACAATCTTCAACGCCTTGGCGGCATCGGCTTCGTCGTCAATGTAAACGTGGCAGTTGCCATCGAGATGCTGGATCATAGGCACGCGGGATTCGGCCAGCAGGCGGGCGATCAGGCCCTTGCCGCCACGCGGCACGATGACGTCAACAAATTCACGCATGGTGATCAACTCGCCCACCGCAGCGCGGTCGGTGGTGTCGATGACCTGCACACATTCGGCGGGCAACCCGGCGGCTTGCAAGCCTTCCTGAATCAGCGCCGCAATCGCGCGGTTGGAGCGGATCGCTTCGGAGCCGCCGCGCAGGATGGCGGCGTTGCCGGATTTCAGGCACAACGCAGCGGCGTCAGCGGTAACGTTGGGCCGCGCTTCGTAAATGATGCCGATGACGCCGAGTGGCACGCGCATTTTGCCGACCTGAATGCCGGACGGGCGAAATTTGAACTCACCCATTTCGCCAATTGGATCCGGCAGTTTGGCGACTTGCTCGACGCCCTCGGCCATGCTTTCGACGCCTTTGGCGGAAAGTGTCAGGCGGTCGAGCATGGCGGTTTCAAGGCCGGCAGCACGCGCAGCGGCGAGGTCTTCCTGGTTGGCGGCAACCAGCGCGGCGCTTTCGCGGCGGATGGCGGCGGCGATGGCGAGCAGGGCGGTGTTCTTTTCGGCAGTGCTTGCCATCGCCGTGCGCCGTGAAGCAATGCGCGCCTGACGGCCTATGGTCTGCATGTAATTCTTGATATCCATGATTTTTCTTGAGCTGGGCAAAAATACATTATAGCCAGCGAAATACCCGGAACTTCTCGAAGCGGCTAAACTCTTATCTACACTGGCAACAGGGGAATGACTTGGGGACGAATATGGCTGAAAAGATGATTTTGCCGACAGAAGTGCAGGTCTGTGCGACTTGCAGTTTTTGGGATGGCGAACGGATAGTGGATGATGAATTGAAAGTGGTGGTGGTAGCTCAGGATTGCGAAGGCGAATGCCTGGTGAGTGAAACCAGCAAAACCTGCCTCAATCACATGAGTAGTCAGCCGGTGTGTTTGTGGGAAGATTTGTCGCCGGATCCTGCTGCGCTTGATAAAGCGAGCGGAACCCCTGGCTAACGCCAAACAACACGGTTGCGGCCACTGGCTTTGGCCAGATATAGCGCTGAGTCAGTTGATTTGAAAAATTCCGGATCAATATCGGCGCCATTCGGAAAGACGGTGCGCCCACCAACGCTGACAGTCACCCAATTTGAAACCGGCGAAGCGGGGTGCGGTATTTGTAACGCAATAACGGCATCCAGGATTTCCTGAGCTATTCGATTAGCCGCGGGCGCATCGGTGCCGGGCAGCAGCAAGACAAATTCCTCGCCGCCATAACGCGCCGCAAGGTCGCCGGGTCGGCGTGCCAGGCGACTAATGGTTTGAGCGATCTGGCGCAGCACGACATCCCCATCTGCGTGGCCTCGGTGATCGTTGTATGCCTTGAAATAATCCACGTCTATGATCGCCAGTGAAAGTGCTTGATTGGCGCGAGCGGCACGGCGCCACTCGTTTTCCAGCTTTTCGTTGTAGCGCCGCCGGTTGGCAATTTCGGTCAGGCTGTCGATCAGCGCCAGTTCTTCCAGCAAGTTGCGGTGGTGCACCGACAGCAGATGGTTGCGCACCCGCTTGCGCACGATGGAGGGGTGAAAAGGTTTGGTAATGTAATCGACCGCACCGAGATCAAGGCCGCGTTCTTCGTCGGCGGGGGAGTCGAGGGCTGAAATGAAGATTACCGGAATCTGCCGCGTGGCATCGTCGTGCTTGAGAATCTGAATGACTTGATGGCCGTCGATATCCGGCATCATGATGTCAAGCAGGATCAGGTCGGGATGTTGATCGGCCACCCGGTCAAGCGCCTGCTGGCCGTTTTTGGCGAGTACGACGCGGTTTTCCGGCTGTAGCAATTCTGTCAGTCGGTCACGATTCTGCTTTTCGTCATCAACGACCAGGACGGTTTGTTTCTGGTTCATGAATTGGGTTCCTTGAGACACTCGCGCAATGCGCCGAGTACGATCAATGCCTCAGCATATTCGACATCTTCAATCAGACGGCAGATTTTGCCAAGCGGCGCGGCACAACGCTCTTTCAAGGCCGGGTCGGCGCTGATCGCCTGATGCAGTTGCATAAAGGTGCTGTCGGCGCGCGCATCGGCCTGGCGCAGCAGGTCTTCAAGCGTCGCCATAAGCGTCTTGAGGTCATCAAGATTGGCGGTCTTCACGCTGATTTCGGCGACCGCTGGCTGGGGAATCTGGCGCAAGCCCGCAATTAGTTCACTGAGTGTCTTGTCTATCTCGTCAAGCAACCCGCTATTGGTGCTGTTGCTGGCCAGCGCATGTTCAAGGCGGCGGGCCTGTTCTGCCAGCGCGGTGGCACCGAGTGAGCCGGCGACGGATTTGAGGGAGTGCGCCAGACGGCGTGCTTCTTGTGGCTGGCTCGCGGCCAGTGCCTCGCGTATGAGCTGCGTGGTTTGGGCAAAGTCCTGGCGGAAGGCGTGCAGTGACTTGAGGTAAAAATCCTGACGGTTCATGTGTAAAACCAGGCCGGCGGCGGCATCAATGCCAGGTAGCTCGGGCAGCGGCTGATCCGGTGTCGCGGGATGGTTGTTGGGTTCGACTGGGGCTGCGGCCATCGGTGGGAGCCAGAGCGCCAGGGTGTCGTAAAGTATTTTTGGGACGATGGGCTTGGTCAGGTGCGCGTTCATCCCGGCTGCGCTGCTTTGTCGCTGATCCTCCGCCGTGACGTGGGCGGTCATGGCGATAATCGGCAACTCGCGCAGGTGCGGAATCTGGCGGATGGCTCGGGTGGCGGCGAGACCATCCATGACCGGCATCTGGATGTCCATCAGAACCAGGGCAAAATTTTCCTGCTCAAGTTTGTCCAGGGCTTCTTGCCCATGAATGGCGACGGCGACGCTGAAGCCCACTTTTTGCAGCAGGGCGACTGCGATGGTTCGGTTGATGGCAATGTCTTCAACCACCAGAATGCGCTCGCCGGCCCAGCGCGGAAAATTCGTGCCATTTTTGGCGTTGACCGTCAGCTTTGGCTGCGCCGGGGTGTCTGCGGCGACAGCAAAAAGACTGTTGAAGGTAAAGGTGCTGCCGGCACCCGGTGCGCTGCTGACTTTGATCTGCCCGCCCATCAAGTGAACCAGTTGGCGACAAATCGCCAGCCCCAGACCGGTGCCGCCGAAACGCCGGGTGATGCTGCTGTCGGCTTGGGCAAACGGCGCGAAAAGACCATCTTGCTGATCTGCCGGGATGCCCATGCCGGTATCGCGGACGGTAAATTCAACATTGATTCGGCCATTCGGCAAGGTGCCGATTTGTCGTGCATGAACGGTAACTTCGCCGGCGCTGGTGAATTTGAGCGCATTGCCAACCAGGTTGATCAGTACCTGACCAAGACGCAGGGCGTCGCCTTCCAGTTGGGGCGGGAGCCTGGCGTCGGCCTGCATGCTGAGCGTAATGCCCAGGGCGCGGGCCTTGGCGGCAAAGAGGGCTTCGAGTGAAAGAAAAACATCGGCAAGCGGAAAAGCTTTTGTCTCCAGCGCCAGATGACCGGCCTCGGTTTTTGAGTAATC
This sequence comes from Rhodocyclaceae bacterium, assembly GCA_028687645.1. Taxonomy (GTDB): domain Bacteria; phylum Pseudomonadota; class Gammaproteobacteria; order Burkholderiales; family Rhodocyclaceae; genus Azonexus. The sequence goes on along the minus strand of JAQTZQ010000018.1, from coordinate 5,320 downwards.
CAGGATGTTATTGATGATTTCGAGCAAGGCGTTCGAGGACTGCAGCACCTGCTCCAGATATTCCCGTTGCTGCGCTGTCAATGTTGTGTCGAGCACCAGACGGCTGAGGCCGGTAACAGCGTTCAGCGGGGTGCGGATTTCGTGACTCATGCGGGCGAGAAAATCCGATTTGGCCTGATTGGCCGTGCGGGCTTCGGCAATGGCTGCCTGCAATTCACGGGTGCGCTCAGTGACCATGCTTTCAAGCGACTCGTGATAACCCGCCAGTTCGGCATCTCGGGCTTTGAGACTATCCAGCATCCGGTTAAAACCCCGGCCAAGATTGCCCAGCTCGTCATGGCTGTCAATGTCGACGCGATCATCGACCGATCCCTCACGGGAGACTTTTTGCGCCAGCGCATCAAGTTGTTCAATCGGTTTGGTGATGCTGCGGACGACATAGCGCGTGACCAGCATGGCGCCGACCAGGGCCAGCAGTAGCAGCAAACTGGTTTCAGTCAGGGTGCTGCGCATGGTTTGGTGATACTGCTCAAGTGAGGCAAGTAATTCCACTTGACCCAGCGGCTGGTTTTGTCCGGGGAGGTGGATTGGTTCGCGGATCAGCAGGTGATCGGCATGGAAACCGTCAGGAGTCTCCTTGACGGGCAGGGCAAACGGTATTGCAGGATCGCGTTGGTAGCGGGCGAAGGTTTTGCCATCGGGGAGCAAAATCCGCCCGGAGACGATCGCCGGATTGGTCGCCAAAGAGGCTAACAGACGTGTTTCTTCGCGCTGGTCGAGAAAGGCCAGTGCCGCTTCGGAGTTATTGGCCAGCAAGCGTGCCTGGGCGCGAATCGACGCCGCCCACTGGGTTTGCAGCAGGGATTTTTGCTGGACATAAACCAGCAGCAAGACCAGCCCGACGGTGATCAGCAAAAAGGACAGGGTTAGTGCCGTGAGCTTGGTACGAATGCTCTTGGGCTGGAGACGGTTGCTCAGCTTGGCGGCGCTCATGGTTCGATCACCCGGGCCAGGCGGAGCAGTTGGGCGTTGAATCCAAAGCCCATTTTTTTTGCGCTGCGGCGGTTGATGACAATATTGACCCGCTCGCCTTCCAGCGGCAATTCAATCATGCCGCCGGCCCGGGCAAAGCCGGGAATGTCGGAAACGGTAACCAGTTGCTGGCTGCTGGCACGCTCCAGCCAGAATTTGAGGTGCTCAGATTCACTGCGCGGGATGAAAATCATCTGACAGCTGCTGATCTCACCAGGGGCGAGCACAAACCGGGCGCTACCGCTACTTTGATCAACTTGCGCCAGGGCGTTGCCAAACGGGTTTGTGCCGACGACACACAACTGCATTGGCGTCGGTGGCGGCTTGTTTTCCGGCCAATAGACAAATTGTGCCAGCCGATAATAAAGCACCGCCTTGACGCTGTATTCGGTCAGATCTTGTGCCGTGCTCCAGCCTGGCAAGGCGAGCGCCAGCCAGAGCGCGGCGCTGAGTGCCCATGTTCGGCGGGAGTGTCGCCAGTGCTGCATGCCGTTCAGAAGCGGTATTCGAGGGTGCCCATGAAAGTTCGGGGCTGCTGCGGTACGGCCTGCAAGACCAAACTGGACGACGAGGTATGGGCGGCGTAGTAGCGCTCGTCGAAGAGGTTGTATATATCCAGATAGAGCGACAAATGCTCGCCGGCCAACTTGTGCACGCCAACGTGCAGGCTGGCGGTGGTGTAGCTGTCTGTCTTTTTGATGCGGTCGTTTTGCACACGGTTTACCGCGCCGGTACTGGTCTCGTCTATCCATTGCAGGCGCGGGGTGATGGTCAGCCAGTCCTTGTAGCGCAGGGTAACGCCGAGTTTGACCTTGTTGGAGGCGATGTTGATCAGCTCCAGCTTTGGGCCGTTGAGCGTTTCCCGGAAATGGCCATTGACGTAGCTGTAGCTACCCCACAAATCAGCATTCCACGGGCCACCGAGGTGGGTTTGCCATTGCGGAATCAGGTCAATGCCGTAGTACTCATCCTGTCCGCTGTTTTGCTTGGATTCGGTCTGCGTCAGCGTGGCGCCGGGAATGTACTGAATTGGCGTGGCATCGGCGCGGGTGGTGATGACGCCCTCAACCCGCGTTTGGTAGGCGTTGGTGATCAGGTTGAACTGGCGCAACGGGCGCCAGTCCCAGGTCAGTGAGAGGGTCCTGGATTTTTCTGGCTCCAGGGATTCATTGGGGGCGCGGAACAGGCCGCTGGGTTTGCCTTTTGCGTCGAAGCTACCGAAGGCGCTGTAGCTTTCTTCTGGCGACGGGGCGCGGAAGGCTTCGCCGTAAAGCAGCTTCAGGTAATTGCCTTCTGCCGCTTTCCAGGTCACGCCCAGGCGCGGGTTAAGGCTGTTGCCGTAGGTGGAGTACCAGTCGTCGCGCGCGCCGATCATGGTCGACAGGCTGGGGGTCCATTGCGCTTGCCATTGCAAATAGCCCGACCAGCTATGGTAGTTGGCATCGAATATTTGCAGCGGGATGGTGGTGTTCGAGTAAGTCATGCCCTGGGTGTCCGGCCCCTGACTGGTGTTGTAGGCTTGGGGCAGGTCTGGCGTTTCAATCGCGGCGTAATCCTTGAAACCGATACCGGCGAGGAGGGCGTGCTGCGCATTGACCTGCCAGCTCAGATTCTGCTCGATACCGCGCCGACGGGCGTAGGCGTAGTCGTAGCCATGATCCTGAAAATTGGTGATCTTGTTGATGTAGCGCGATTGCGGGTCCACTTCGTAGGTCGAATAATCGACCACCAATTCAGCCTTGATCGATGGCGACAACTCGAAACGGTATTTGCCGTACCAGGTATCGATGGTCGTATCCCAAAAAACATCCGAGAGATAAAAAGCTGATGCTGAGTTGTCGCCGGTGCTGCTCAGGCTGCGGAAACGGTTGCGGTAGAAGCCGATGGTCAGGTCATCCTTGTAGTCGAGCCGAAAATACTGGCTCTGGCTGCTCATGTCGCCGACGTAATCTTCGCGCTGGGCAGCAGAAACGCCACCGGCTTTGACCTTGGGGTAAGACGCCGGGTAGGTTTTGTCGAGCGGGGCACGGTCGCTTTCCTGATAATGCGCGCTGGCCGTTAGTGTAAAGCCGGCGCCGAGGGCGCCGCCAATCTGGAAGTTACCTTCCAGCGAGCCAAAATTGCCAACGCCGGCAGAAATTTTGCCAGCCAGATCATCGCCCGGCTTGTCGGTGATGATGTTGATGACGCCAGCAAAGGCATCAGCGCCATAGAGCGCCGCAGCAGGGCCGTAGAGCACTTCAACCTGTTTGGCGAAATGTAGCGAGAAATTTTCCGCCACCGGGATTTTGCCGCCAGCCGGGTGATCGATACGCACGCCATCGAGCAGAATCAGGATTTTGTTGTTGCTGACGTGACCCTGAAAAACAAAATTGTTGTATTGCGAGGAGCGGGTGGCGCGCTGGAAATCGACCCCGGGCAGGTCTTCCAGCAGATCAGCCAGGTTTTTATAGCGCCGGTCACGGATTTGCTCACGGGTATAGACCATGATGTGCGATGGCGTTTGCTCGCGCCCTTCGGCTCGTCGCGAGGCGGTGATCACCGGCGTCGCGATCAGCTCTTCGAGCGAAAGCGGCAGCAGGCGTGCCAGTGAGTCATTGGCTTGGGCGGTTGGCAGGCTGGCTGCAGCCAGCCAGCAAAATACCCAGCGTGAGTAATGGTGGTTCATCAGGTCTCCTCCTCGCTTTTTTACAGCTTACACCTTGGTGGCGCTGCCTGTTTTTAGCGCGCAAAGGCGTAAACCCAGACGCAGGAACTCTTCCCATACATTGCCCCGGCCAATCCCCTTGGCCAGCAGATCAATTTTGCCGGCATGTTGCAGCGCCGCTTCAAGTGTTGCGGTCGACAGCCTTTGCAGGGCTTTTTTCATGGGCATCGCACGCGGGCCCCACACCTTGGCGTCCTTGAGCAGCGCCTCCATCGGCTTGCCGGCATCCAGGCCGCTGCGTATCACGGTCAGCGCGCGGATTTCCTCGCTCATTGCCCATAGTATCAGCGGCGGTGCTTCGCCTTCGTGCATCAAGCCATTCAGCGTGCGTACGAGGCGGGCGATATCGCAGCTGAGCAAAGCCTCGCGCAGACTGTCGATATCGTAACGGGCGACGTTAAGCACCGCTTCACGAATTTGCGAGGCACTTAACTGGCCGGCGGGGTAGAGCAGGCCAAGCTTCTGGATTTCCTGATGAGCGGCGAGCAGATTGCCTTCGACGCGCTCGGCAACGAATTTGAGACTCTCCAGATCGGCACTTTGTTGCTGGCGGCGCAGACGCGTGGCGAGCCAGCCCGGCAACTCGGCGAGCGGTGGGGCATTAAGCTTGAGCGCAACGCCGGCATTGACCAGCGCGCTGAACCAGACGGCCTTTTCCTCGCGCCAGTCGAGTTCCGGGAGGGTGATCAGCAGCAGGTTATCCATCGATAATTGCTGGCACCACTGCTGCAAGGCGGCGCCACCCTCCTTGCCGACCTTGCCGGTGGGAATGCGCAGATCGATCAGCTTTTTATCGCCGAACAGCGACATATTGCCGCCGGCAGAAAGCAGTTGGCCCCAGTCAAAATGCGGCAGCACGGTCAATACTTCGCGTTCGCTATAGCCCTGCTGGCGTGTTTTGGCGCGGATGGCGTCGGCAGCTTCAAGGACCAGCAGCGGCTCGTCGCCATACAGCACATAGAGCGGGCGCAGGTCGCGTTCGAGGTGCGCGGCGAGTTGCTCGCCCTTGAGCAGCATCAGTCGTCTTCGTCGAGATCGGGGTTGCGCGGTTTGATGATGCTCAGGCGGCGCATGATCTGATTGACCAGATCGTTATTCATGTCGCGCCACAGCAGGCTTTCTTCCAGATCTTTGGCCAGCACGTTGGAGTCGTCGAAAGTGATGTCGCGCGACAGCGTAATCTCGTTGGGCGGCACCAGCACCTGCCCTTTGGCATTGATCAGGCGGAAGGTGTAGCTCAATTGCAGGCGATATTCACGCACCCGGCCTTGCGCATTGACGCTGAGAATGGTTTTGCCGCGACTCTCGCTGAGCTGCTGGAAAGTGGCATCGGCCCGCTTGGCATCGTCGATGATTTCGCTGCTGCCGGCAGCGTTGACGTAGCGCTCCAGCCAGATGCGAACGTCGGAGGTTTCCGGCAGGGCGATGAACAGCGTTTTGTAAGGCAAGGTGCCGCTCTTCGTGCCGCGCAACTGGAAGCCGCAGCCGGCCAAGGCTAACGCAGGAAGTGTAGCAAGCAGGCGGCGGCGCGAGATGGACATGGGTGACAGCCTAAACGACGATATTGACCAGACGGCCCGG
>JAQTZQ010000168.1 GCA_028687645.1 Rhodocyclaceae bacterium | reverse complement strand
CAGTAGCCTGCTTCAGGAACGTATTCTTGGGATTGATAACGACAGTCAGCGCATCGAAGGCAACCGGCATTTCAATGTACTGGATACCAGCATCGCGACAAGCGGCCATTTCTTTTTCAGTAATCGGGCGCGAAGCGTTGGCGAAATCCGTTTCATCACGGCAGAACTTCTTGAAGCCACCACCGGTGCCAGAAATACCAACGGTCACCTTGATGGCGTTCTTTTTGGATTTCTGGAATTCTTCGGCGACCGCTTCAGTGATCGGATAAACCGTCGACGAGCCATCGATTTTAATAACCTGAGCCTGGGCAGCTTGGGCGCCGAAAAGGGCGACACCAGCGACAGCCAAGGCTGAAACGAGCTTGGATTGAGTAAACATTGAAACTCCTACGGAATATGGGGGAGGGGTAATTCACTAAACAGCCCTTCCTAGCTTAGCCACCGATTGTTACAGTTAAATGACAGCATGTAACAAATCTACTGCAATGCCAAAAACTCCCTCAAATTCAATCATCCACAGATCTGGTATTTCATAAATCTGTAACAGTAGCGAGCAAGACAATGCTCATCCGGCAATGGTAAATTCGGCAAGTTTTTATTTACGGACAAACTCACCATGGTTTTCTTTGAACTCTTCTCCAACAACCCCAGTTTTGTCGTCGTCGAAGCCGGCCAGACGCTCTTTCGGGAGGGCGACGAAGGGCAAATGATGTACGTTCTCACCACCGGAAGCGCAGAAGTCATTGTGAACAATCGTGTGGTTGATACCCTGCAGCACGGCAATATTGTTGGCGAACTTGGCCTCGTCTCTCCCGGCCCCCGTTCTTCTACGGTGGTTGCCAAGACCGACTGCCAATTTGTCGCCATTGACGAAAAGCGCTTTCAATACCTGGTTCAGCAAGCCCCCTACTTTGCCACGCAGGTCATGCGCGTTCTTGCTGAACGCCTGAGAAACACCAATAAACTGATCCAGCCCGTTGAAGACATCTAAACCAAGGCTGATTACCGCTTGACGGCCCCGGAATTAATGATTTATATTGTTTATACAGTACATATCATTAATCAAGGAGCCCGTCATGACCAAGCCCACCACACCCAAATCAGCGGCAGCCGATACTACCCCGGCCACACCAGTCACCGCGCAGGAAGAAAATATCACTGCAGCTGCCGTGCCGGCCACGGCCAAAGCCCTGTCGACCGCTAACGCCACGGCACCGGCCAAGGTAGCTTCGACCAAAGCAACCCCACCCAAGGCCGCCCCGGCCAAAGCTGCTCCAGCAAAAGAGGCGGTCGCAGCAGCCCCTGCCGCAAAAGTTGAGAAGTCGGCAGCGACCAAAACGAAGCCTGCTGTTGAAGCCAAAAAAGTCGCCAAGGTCAAACCCGTCAAGGTGCTTAAAGAGAAAAAAATTATCGTCAAAAAGCCAAAGCTGGTACGTGACAGCTTCACCTTCCCGGAAGCCGATTACGCCCTGATTGCCACTCTCAAGCAACGCGCCTTGGCCGCCGGCTGCGAGGCCAAGAAGTCTGAAGTCCTGCGTGCTGCGCTGGTTGTACTTTCCGGGCTTTCCGACGAAAATCTGATGCAGGCCATCAACAGCGTCGACAAGCTCAAGCCAGGCCGCCCGGCCAAGTAATGTGGTCATCGGGCCGCGCCACAAAGGCATGGCCCGCCGTCAGTCAGCCTCAACTTTCGTCTTAGCGACAACCCATGAAAGCATTCCTCGTTGCGAATCCCAAGGGTGGGTCTGGCAAATCCACTCTTTCAACCAATCTCGCCGGCTACTTTGCCTCTGAAGGCAAGGATGTCATGCTCGGCGACATCGACACCCAGCAATCCTCCAAGTCGTGGCTGATGTTGCGGCCGTTTTCAGCCAGCCATATCGATAGCTGGGAAGTTGGCAGCGACAAAATTTCCCGTCCGCCTGCCGGTTGCTCCCATGTGGTCCTGGACACCCCGGCTGGACTAAGCGGCAAAATGCTGGAACGCGCCTTGAAGGTCTCGGCCCGGGTCATTATTCCCGTCCAGCCGTCGATCTTCGACATGCTGGCCACGCGACATTTTGTACAAGCCCTGCAAAACGAAAAAAGTGTCCGCAAAGGCAAAGCGGACGTTGTGGTCATTGGCATGCGTGTTGATCCACGAACCCGCGCAGCCAGTGAACTAGAGAGTTTTTTTGCCACCCTCGGCCTGCCGGTGCTGACCTACTTGCGCAATACGCAGATTTACGTTCAGGCGGCAGCGGCCGGTTTGAGTATTTTTGATCTGCCACCATCACGCATCGAGCGCGATCTGGAGCAGTGGCAAGCCATTATCGACTGGGCCAACCACCCCTGATTGAGTGATCAAGCCAGGGCATCAATTCAACGCCCGACCCGGCGCCGAGGTTAAAACACTGGGCCCCAGACGGCGGCGCTCGACAAAAACCCGACCACAAGGTTTGACGCCAGCGTTGGTCTTGGCCAGTTTCTTTGCCTGTTTTTTGGCTACAGAGGCCGCAGCCGCCACTTCACGATGGGATTCACATTCACCGGGGCTGACGCTAAGGGCACCGATGGAAAGCGTCGGCAAGGCCTGAAAAACGACCTCCCCCTTGCGATTTTCGGCCAAATAGCCACCCTGGGTATGCTCATCGATATTAACCAGGCCCACCATCAGGGCATCAAACTGCTGAACGATTGCCCAGCAGCGCTTTTCCCAGTCCGGGCTCTGGAAGACGACAAAAAAATCATCTCCGCCAATATGCCCGACAAAATCGATTTTTTGATCGACCTCCTGACAAATCAGGCGGCCCAGCAACTGGATCACATCATCGCCCCGGCGATAGCCATAGGTATCGTTGTAGGGCTTGAAGTTATCGATATCAATGTAGGCTGCGTCAAAAAATTTGTTGGCCGCCAGCATGCGGTCAATTTGCTCGTTGATCGGCACGTTACCCGGTAACTGGGTCAGCGGATTGGCATAGCGGGCGGCACTGATCTGCATTTCGGTGATCATCGCCATCAGGTCATGGCTACCGCCAATACCAAGATAGCGTCCATCCCCGGTCACAATAAAGCCGTCGAGCAGATGATGCTTGGGCGCCAGCGCCAACATCATTGCCAACTCCTGCAACGAAGCGCCTTGATCAACGATCAATGGCGAATTGTCCATAAACAGTTGGCAACTCTTGCGGCCAAAGACTTCCTTGCGAAACGGTCGGGCAAAGCGGTCAATCATGCTGTGGCGATTGATCAGTCCAACCGGCAAATCGCCATCAACGACCGGCAAAACATCCAGTTCCGGGTTAGCTTCAAATCGTTCGATGACCGACTCGTTGGTGTCATCCTGAGTGACGGGCGGGATAGGTTTGAGCAGATCCAGCGCTGTCGCCGTCTTGACCAGACCCGGCGCGAGAAAATTGTTTTGCTGCCCCAGTGCCCGCAATACAGCGGGGCGCAATTGACTCTCGGGCAGCACATCAGCGGGGGCGACAAATTCCCCGAGGGCGAAAGCAACGCCCATGTTGTTGAGTGCCGTAAAGTCTTCGGCCCGCTTCACCCCGGAAGCAATCAGCGAGGTGCCGCAAATCTCGGCGAAACTCTGAGTAGCACGAATAAATTGATATTTCGCTCGATCATCAGCCAGGCCATTGACCAGGTTTTGATCAACCTTGCCAAATTCAGGACGGATTTCAGACCACATCCGCAGGTCCGAAACGTGATCACCAATGTTCTCGATAGCAAACTGAAACCCCTGACTGCGATAACAAAGCAGCGCCTCCTGAATCCCCGGAACGTCGGCAATCGGTTGCTTCTGACTCAGTTTGATGACGATACGACTGGCCGGCAGGCCAAGGCTTTTGAGCAATCCACGCGTTTCCCCGTTAATGCGACTTTCATCCAGCAAGCTTTCAGCGGTCAGATCAACGAACAAACGCCCGGGCAGGCGATGGCGGGCAAAAGATCGCAGGCCAGAGGCCAGACAGGCGTGCTCAAAGGCACGCCCAATGCCGGCATTTTGCGCTGCCAGACGCAAATTGGCATGATCGTGCCGGAGCGCGCGCTCCGGGCCACGAATCGAGGCATCGAAGCCAAAATAGCCGCGCAAGCGAAAATCCAGAATCGGTTGGAAGGCCGGATGCAGCAAGCCCTCCTCAACAATCCGGGAAATCTCTTCTTCACTGGCATCAATCTGGGTCGTCATCCGCAAACCTTGCTATAGATATTCCGCGCAGTCTAGCCACTGGAAATTTCAGGACGATGACAAGGTTTCCTTATATTCAAAATAACGTCATTTCGCTGTAATAGTCGGGCGCTAATCTGAGCTGGTCGAATTCAGAACGGAGCCCACCATGTTTTTGCCCCCTGCCACGATTTTAAAATCGCGTATCCATCTCCTGCACAATTTTGCAGAGATCACCTCAGCGCAACTTGATACGGTCGAGCGCATCGGTGAGTTGTTTGCCGACACGGCCCGCGCCAACTTTGATCATATGGGTCAACGCAATGAACAATTCAAGGAGGCTGGTTTTGCGCCTAGCGCTGACAAAAGCAGCGAGCCAAAGCGCGAGATGCAGATTGCCCTGCAGTTCGTCGATGAAATGTTCAAAATTGCCGGCGACTCCCACAAAGCTTTGATCAAAACCACCGAGGCGCAAATCCGCATCGTTGATGAAATGATTTTTGCCGCCATTGCGCGAGCCAGCAATTTCAGCCCGCGCGAGATCGAGAGCGGCTTTGAAACCATCAACATCGCCCTCAAGGGCGCTGAAGAAGCGCTGCATGAAGTCAGCAGTGCGGCGATTCATACCGTTGAACTGAGCGAAGAGGAATTTCATCAGGCCAGCCTCATGACTAGCGAGGCGCCATCTCGCAAAACAACAAAAGGCACGGCGGCAAAAGCCAAAAAAGCACTGGCATTGCCAAGCGTCGATCACGAAGCAGCGGCATTGCCGGACAACAGCTATTAAATTGAAGCCATCAAACAACACCCCAAGTCTCTCTCCTTTACCCGGCCTGGCCGGGTTTTTTTTGGCCGGCCAGCGCGTCATGGCGCTGTAACTTTGGCTGGCTAGTGTTCGTCATCATCTATTCAACGCCGGAATTCCTTTGTCCGCCCATCTCCGAAATTTCATCACTGCCTGGTTTGGATTGTTTGCCGCCTTGTTCCTGGTCGGCTGTACGCCAAAGCAGTTGATCATCACCAGTGTCGCCGATGCCTTGGCGACACAAAGTCAAAGTGCTGAAGACGATCTTCAACTGGCGCGCGAAGCGAGTGCTTTTTACTTGAAGCTGTCGGAGTCAGTTTTGCTTCAAGCACCGGGACATAGTGCGCTGGCTGAATCGCTTGGCGCCGGGTTCACGCAATATGCCTACGCCTTTGTTGCTTTTGATGCGGAGCAACTTGAAGCGCAGGATGCCAAAGCCGCAGCGCTGCTGCGTCAGCGAGCGGCAAAACTGTACCGGCGTGGACATCAGCACGCGCTCAAGGCGCTGGAGGAACAAACCCCTGGCTTGCGCCGCGCGCTGAGCCAAACCCGGCCAGCAGAGTGGCCGCCGATTGCCCGCGAGCAAGTCGGCCTCGCGTATTGGGCAGCAGCCTCCTGGGGCGGCTGGATTTCGCTGAGCAAGGACGACCCCGATGTGGTCGCCGATCTCCCCCTGGCCATTCGTCTTGCTGAATTGGCCTGGGCCACCAATCCCGACTGGGGTGATGGCACCTTGACCAGCCTGCTGGGCAGCTTTGAAGCAGGACGCAGCGGCGGAAGCAGAGCGCGGGCGCTAGGCTACTTCGATCAAAGTATTGCCCAGGCGCAGGGCCGCAACGCCGGCGCGTTTATCGCCAAAGCCGAGGGTTACGCCCAGCCGGCGGGTGATCGTGTCTTGTTTGAACAATTGTTGCGTCAGGCATTGGCGGTAAAGAACGAAGCGGGTAGCCCTTTGGCGCTGCAAAACGAGGCCATGCGCCGGCGCGCCGCCTGGTTGCTGCTCAAGGCCCCCGATCTCTTTTAACTTGATCCTGTGGAGTATTTATGAAGGGCAAAATTGCTGCATTACTGTTGGGCTGCTTGCTGGCGCTCAACACCCTCGCCGCCGACAAGCAACTGCGCATTGGCACCCTGGCGCCCAAAAATTCGCTTTACCACCGGCAATTGATGGAAGTCGGCGAAGTCTGGCGGTCAACACAGGTTTCGGGGGCAAAATATCTGGTTTATCCAGACGGCAGCCAAGGCAGCGAGACCGATATGGTGCGCCGCATGCGCATCGGCCAATTGCAGGGTGGGCTGCTGTCGGTGATCGGCCTGCGCGAAATTGAACCATCGATTGCCGCCTTTCAAGCCATGCCCCTGATGTTCAGGAACTGGGAAGAAGTCGATTATGTGCGTGAAAAAATGCGCCCGGCGATGGAAAAAAAGTTTCTTGAAAAGGGCTTTGTCGTGCTCAGCTGGGGCGATGCCGGCTGGGTGCGGTTTTTCTCCAAGGCGCCAGCAGTTCGTCCCGACGATTACAAAAAGATGAAATTCTTTGCCTGGGGCAATGAGCTGGAACAACAGGAAATCATGAAGAGCCTGGGCTACACGCCCGTGCCGCTGGAAACCGGAGACATCCTGCCAGCGATCCAGACGGGGATGATCAATGCCGTGCCATCAACGCCCTACTTCGCCCTGGCAACCCAGATTTACAACAGCGCCTCCAACATGCTCGACCTAAACTGGGCACCCATTGTTGGCGCCCTGGTCATGACCAAAAAGGCCTGGGATGAAATGACGCCGGAAGCACAGGCAAAGCTGCGCGAGGCGAGCACCAAGGCTGGCGCACAGATTCGCACCAAGGCTCGCCAGGAGGTGGACGAGGCGGTCGATGCGATGAAAAAGCGCGGCCTCAAAGTCAGTACCCCCAATGCCGAGCAAATGAAGGAATGGAACACTCTGGCCGACAATCTTTACCCCAAGGTGCGGGGCAAACTGGTGCCGGCAGAGACTTTTGACGAAGTGGTCAGTCACCTCAAAACCTATCGTGCCGGCAAAGCCCAATAAATCGTGAACCGCCTCAAACGTCTGGGGGCTTTTGACGAGTGGCTGGCATCCGGCGCCTTGGCGCTGATGCTGGCGATTCCCCTGCTGGAAATTGTCCTCCGCCCCCTGTTTGGCCGGGGGATTGAGAATGCTCCCCTGTTGGTGCAGCACCTTGGTCTGGTACTCGCCATGTTCGGCGCCTTGCTGGCGGAACGTGGGCAGCACCTGACCTCATTGGGCGCCGGCCTGGCGGCGGCCAAAAATCCGCTGCTGCGTACGAGCGCCAAGCGCTTTGCCCAAGGCAGTACAGCACTGCTTTGCGGCATGCTGGCGCAGGCCAGCTGGACTTTTGTCGCAACTGAAATGGCCGCACCGCGCGACCTCGCCTATGCCATCCCCGGCTGGATCATTCAAGCAGCCATGCCGGCTGGTTTTGTATTGCTCGGTCTGAAAATCGCCGCACGCCTGAGCGCCGTGCTCGCCCTGCGCATCGCGCTCGCCTGCCTGCTGCCGTTGGCTGGCTGGTGGTTTGCCGCGAGCTTTGACGGCAGCACCTTGCCGATCTGGCCATTTGTTCTCTGGCTCACCGCCATCCTGTTCTGTGGCGCGCCAATCTTTGCAGTGCTTGGCGGCCTGGCACTGGCGCTGTTCTGGATGGAAGGCCAGCCGCTGGCCTCGGTGCCGCTCAGTCATTATCAGATCACCGTCAACCCGTCGCTCCCGGCCATGCCGCTGTTCACCCTCGCCGGGCTGCTGTTTGCGCGCACCGGTGCTGCGGCCCGCCTGGGTGCGGTGTTCACCGCGCTATTCGGCAGCGGGGTGAGCGGCACGGCAATCGCCGCCGCTGTGCTGTGCTCATTTTTTACCGCGTTCACCGGCGGCAGCGGCGTCACCATTCTGGCGCTCGGTGGCCTGCTCTTACCCCTGCTGACCAAAGCCGGATTCCCCGAACAGCGCGGCATCAGCCTGGTCACCAGCGCCAGCGCCCTGGGCGTTTTGCTGGCGCCATCGGTGCCGCTGATCATGGTGGCGATCATTGCCCGCGTACCGATCAACACCATGTTCCTCGCCGGCCTGCTGCCGGCACTAGTGATGGTCGCCTGCCTGCTGCTGGTGGGTGGCTACCTCAAAACAGCATCGCTTACGGTCAACGGCCAAAATGGCCCGGATTTTTCAGCCCTCAAACGCGCCGCCTGGGTCGCCAAATGGGAGATAT
>JAQTZQ010000167.1 GCA_028687645.1 Rhodocyclaceae bacterium | reverse complement strand
ACCCAACCGGCCAGAAGGCGACGGTCGAGGTTACGTTTCAATTTCTGTAGGTAGGATGCCTGGTGATAGAGGTGAGTGACCGGTATTCGGTTCTCACATTGACGGCGGCACTGCCGCAACTCGGCCAACTCCGGCCACTAAAAGTTTTTCTCCAAAGCTGCCGCTGTTCCGTCACGGTTACCGAAAAGCCGCCGTTGCCGGAGGATTAGTGATTAGCAAGTTGTCGATTTATACGAAGCCACTTTTCTAAGGTATCAAATAAAAGATCGGGATCAACCGGTTTACTTATGTGGTCGTTCATCCCAGCATCAAGACAAATCTGGCGATCCTCGTCAAAGGCATTTGCAGTCATCGCCAGAATAGGCGTGCTCTGCCGACCTGGTATCAAACGGATGGCCTTAGTTGCCTCAATTCCATTTATTTTGGGTATTTGCAGATCCATCAATATCAAGGCGTAATCATTCTGAGTTGCCATAGCAAGTGCCTGAAGACCATCTTCGGCCAGATCCACCTTTAGATTCACCTCCTCCAACAGTCCGCGTGAAACCTCCTGGTTGATTGGTTCATCCTCAACCAGTAATACATGAGTACCCGCACAGTAGATTTTGATTCTATCTTCGGCAGATAAAGCATTGCTTGGCTCATGGCCTTGGTCTATTGCTAAGACTGTTTCAAATCGTGCAGTAACCCAGAAGGTACTACCAATGCCCACCTGACTATCAACGCCAATATCACCACCCATTAATAGTGCCAAGCGTTTGCTGATCGCCAAGCCCAAACCGGTGCCGCCGTATTTGCGTGTTGTTGAGCCATCTGCCTGCTCAAATGCGTTGAAAAGTCGCCGTTGATCCTCGCGGCTAATACCTACACCAGTATCCTGAACCTCAAACCGCAGCAGTGGATTAGTCAAACCCGCCTCAGTTTCGACCAAACGTAGACGAACAGAACCATTCGCCGTAAATTTGATGGCATTGCCAAGCAAGTTGAGCAGGATTTGCTCAAGGCGCAGGGCATCGCCCTTTAGCGTTTGATGAGCTAGCGCCGGAGGTACATCAAAGGTTAACGCGAGTCCCTTTTCCGTTGCCTGCTGGCTAAATATGCTATTCAATCGATCAAGAGTGCCATCCAAGTTGAATGCCTTGCATTCCAGATCTAATCGATCTGCTTCGATTTTTGAAATGTCGAGAATGTCATTAATAACCTGGAGCAGGTGCCGCGAGGCTTGTGTCACTTTGTTCAGCTGATCGATCTGTTTTGCGTCAGTAGCGCGACGTTTTGCGAGATCCGTCATGCCCATGATGGCATTCATCGGCGTGCGTAATTCATGGCTCATGTTGGCGAGAAATGTACTTTTCGCCCGATTAGCAGCCTCGGCTGCTTCTTTTGCAACCGATAGAGCCATCGTGCGGTTATCAACCAGTTCTTCAAGATGATGCCGATATTTTTCAAGTTCTGCTTCGGTGCGCTTGGTTTCGGTGATGTCTCGACTGATACCAAATATCCCAACAACTGCACCATCTTTGTCTACCAAAGGCCATTTGTTGGTTTGTACATAACCTTGCTGTCCATTTTTGTCGTAGAACGGATCAATTTTGTTTAGCAAAGGCTTACCTTCGGAAAAGATGGTTAACTCCTCCTCCTCATAGACCTTTGCTGTTTCGGCAGGAAAAATATCCCGATCATGTTTTCCAACCATGTCCTGCCAATGGGCGTGGCCAGTTATATCAGCCAAGGTTTGGCTGCAAAAGCGAATGCGACTGTTTGCATCCTTAAAGTAAATAAAGTCGGTGGTCTGTTGCAGGAAACCCTCAAAGTCGCGCGTAAATTCGATGATGGCTTTCTCGGTGCGTTTGCGCTCGGTAATATCGCGTGTCACTGCCAAGTGAACTTTTTCGCCATGATCTTCCATGGGTACTGCGTGGGTTTCTAACCAGCGTCTCCCACCCTTGAGACCGAGCATCTCAAATTCCATTTTCACAGCCTCGCCATCAAGGACTCGTTTGTGAAGATCGGTAAATGCAACCTGATACTCCGGCGCAATCAGATCAATGACTGGCCGTCCGGCCACCTGCGCCAACGAGTCAGCTTCAATCATGGCTAGGCCAGATGGATTCATTTGTTGCAAGAGCCCTTGAGCGTCAACAATTTTGACGCACTCCGGCTCGTTATCAACAACGGTTTGCAGATGTAATTCACTACTGACCAGATTTGCCTCAGCTTGCTTACGCTGAGTGATGTCGGTTTTTACGGCAACGTAATGAGTGACTTCACCATTGACGTTCTTTACTGGCGCAACGTGAGTTTCTTCCCAATATAGCTCGCCGTTTTTGCGTTTGTTGACCAATTCGCCATGCCAAGGCTCACCCCTCGCAAGCTTTTCCCATAGTTCCTGATAGATTTCCCTTCCGGTTAAACCAGACTGGAGAATTCTTGGATTTTGTCCAATGGCCTCAGCGTTACTGTAACCAGTGACCTCTGAAAAACGTGGGTTTACATATTCGATGCAGGCATCTAAATCCGTGATCACCACCGAAGCGGGACTTTGCTCTACAGCAATCGAGAGTTTGCGCAGCATTTCGTGTGCGCGTTTGTACTCAAGGATGTTGCGAATCCTTCGCCGTGCAATATCGACGTTGATTGGCTTGGTGATGTAGTCGGCAGCTCCCAAATCCAATCCTCTGGATTCCGAAACCGGATCATTTAAGGCGGTGACAAAGATAATCGGGATACTCTTCAGATGCCGATCCGCCTTGAAGCGTTGGCAGGTCTCAAAACCATCCATTTCCGGCATCATCACATCAAGCAGGATCAGGTCGGGCGGGTTCTTCGCAGCAAGAGAAAGCCCCATTGCACCCGATGTGGCAATTTGTAACTCAAACTCACTGGACAATGTGGTACCCAGTGTCATCAGGTTGCTCGGTGTATCGTCAATCACCAAAATCACTGGTTTGTTGTTAGTCATGCTTGGCCTTTCCAGCCTTGAGTAGCGGCCAACCGATGCAATCGTTCAAGCGCCATGGCAAAGTCGAACGAATTAAGTATTCGATCGACTTCAAATATTTCTGTTGCTAGTGGGGTACCGGCAACCAAGGTTTGCAATTCCTTGAATTGGGCAATGGCATCAAATTTGTTCTCGGTCAGTAATGGCGTTATCTCGTCGATCAATGCGAAAAATCGAATCTTATCTATTGGGCTATATTCTGAGATTGCTTGCTCAGGGACTGCTTGCACCACGCCAATCCCCATCCACCGGGAAATTGCAGCTTTCAGGGCGTTGACCGCGACAGGCTTGCTCAGGAAATCATCCATGCCCGCAGCAAGACAATGCTGACGGTCTTCCTCGAAAGCATCTGCCGTCAGCGCAATAATGGGCACGCGAGGAGCATTGTTTTCGGATTCCAAGCGTCGAATTTCTTGTGTGGCGGCATATCCATCCATGACTGGCATGTGGATATCCATCAATACAAAGTCAGGCTTTTCTCCTCTGGCAATATGGTCAACGGCCTGCTGTCCATCGTGAACCATTACTACTCTCAAACCCATCTTGGTCAGTAGCGCTGCCATGACCTTGCAATTGATCTGGTTGTCCTCAACCAGCAGGATGTAACCAGGAGAGTCGATCTTGTTGAGCACTGCAACTCCCCGTTCCGGAAGCGGCCTTTCTGCCTGGCGACTGTCCTCGCCCATCGGAACAAGCGTTGCCCGAATACGGAACCAAAAGCGAGAACCTAGACCCGGCTCACTCTCAACCCCGACATCGCCGCCAAATTGTTTGGCTAAGCTGCTAACAATCGAAAGCCCGAGTCCAGAACCACCAAATTCACGGGTGGTCGAGCTATCTGCCTGGGAGAAGGGCAGGAACAACAAATGGATCTTGTCTTTATCGATGCCTATGCCAGTATCACTGACTGAGAATTCAAGTAATGCTGTTTCCGCATCCCTTTCGACCTCCACTGCATCAATTCCAATCTTTCCTTGTGCCGTAAATTTGATGGCATTGCCGACGAGATTGGACAGCATTTGACGCAGGTGGTGCGCATCTGCACGATAGCGTTGTTTGGCTGGCCCGCGCCAATTGCAATCAAGTTGAAGATCCTTATTTCTGGCGGAGCCAGCAAACAAAGCCTTCGCCTCTTGAATGAGTTGCTCGGGTTCAAAAGCCATGACTTCGCTTTGAACCTTTCCAGCCTCAATCTTTGAAAGATCGAGAATGTCATTTAGCAACGAGAGCAGTGTTTGTCCAGAATTTAGGATGGTGCGAACGTACTCTTGCCGTTCATCGTCGGTCACGCCGGGCATTAGCAGCAATTGAGCCATTCCAAGAATGCCGTTCATCGGTGTACGTATTTCATGTGACATGGTGGCCAGAAACTGGCTTTTTGCCCGACTGGCAGCCTCTGCTGAATGCTGTGTGTTTTTGAGATGCGAGATGTCCATGTAAAAGCCGACAACATGGTTCGCAGGTGTCTTTCGCTCAACAATGCGCAGCCAGCGCTCATCACCAAGTTGCTGCTCAATATCCGTACTGCCTGCAGTGTGTGACGCTAGTTGCTCCGCCATCCACTCATCTATTCGATCTACGGCCTGAGGATAGAGACCTCGCTGGGCACCTGCACGCATGATCCTTTCAAAACTGGTGCCGGGCAAAGTCAATTCACTACAGGCCGCATAAAGCTTTCGATATTTCTCGTTGCAAATAAGCAGATCGTCGTTTTCGTCGAATACGACAAAAGCTTCGTCAATTGTTTCAATTGCCGTGCGCAGCGTATGCGCACTTTCCAGGAGGGACTGCTCTGTCCGTTGAAGTTCAGCTGCTACCTCACGTTGGATTTTAAGGTTATCAAGATAGCCGTTAAATCCTTGGATTAGCGTCGCGATTTCATCATGCTTTGCTGGTACGGGCAAAGGAGGCGGAGATGCTTCGGGATTGTCACGTAATTGCTGAAACCGCAGGGAGACTGCCCGCAGTGGCGTGACGACCGTCCTGGCAAAAAAGAGAGCCAGAACGCCGATGCCGACTAGACCAAGCAGTAGTAGCAGGGCCGCCGCACTTGCCAATCGATTGACTGGTGCAGTATGCAACGCTAACGGCGTGGCGAGGATCAGGTCGCCGCCAATCCCTTGTAACTGGCGGGTGGTGAGAATTACCTCTTGATCATCAAGTCGCAATTGGTGAGTCGTGCTTCCATCTCTAACACGCCTTAGAAGTTCTTGATCCATCGGCGCCCCTACCAAAGAGCGGTCAGGGTGATACATCAGGCGACCCTGCTGGTCGATTAACATTAAACGTAATCCACCTTGAGCATTCTCTGAAGAGAAATACTCTCGCATGATGTCATCGTTGAGATTAATTACCAGTAGGCCAACGTTGTCTGTCGTTCCTGCTTCAGGCGAAAAATATCTAATCAAGCGCGTGACCGTAATTACTTTTTTTTGCGTTGAGGCGGTATTTATGTTGTCTTCAATACCCCGCCAAACAACAGCCTTATCAGTAGCTGCGGCCTCCTGAATCATCCGGTTAACTGCGTCGATATGAACACCACTGACATTAAGTGTTTCGCCGACATGGAAGTGCTTACCTGTTGCCGAAAACAGGTCTATTGAAACAAGGCCTTTGACACGCACAAATCCATTCAAAATGTAGCCAATTTGCGCTTTGGTGTTGAGCGTTTCATAGCTGCTTGCAGCACCAATATCAGCATCGCGCAAAGCGCGTGGTATTGCCTCGTTGCCCACAATGTTTGCGGCAAGATCTTCGACCTGGTTGCGATAGAGTGTGAGATAGCTTGACGTATCGGACATCAGCCTCTGGTTGTATTCGCCCGCTTGGGTGATCACGATTTCGCGGGCAATTTGGAATGCCGCCAAGCCGAATATCAGCAGCGGCACAACGCCTGCCACCAGCAGGTAACCAACCAGCTTGGCAGTGATATTTAGATGGGGCTTAAAAGTCACAATCGACCGTCAGCGACTATTAGTCGGCTGATGCTTCCTAATTTCCTGTCGCAGCAGTAATCAAGCGGGTATCGATCAACATCAATGCGGGCACGGAGTCACCCTTGAGCAATCGGGTTGCAAGCATCACGCCTTGAAAGCCCTGTTCTGCCGCTTGCTGATCTACGGTTACGGCCAGACGACCAGCTTTTACCTCGACCACAGCTTCGTCAAGCGCGTCGTACGCGGCAACCTTTACCTGACTACGCTTTGTTTCCTGTAGAAATTTTAGTGCGCCAAGGGCCATCATGTCGTTGGCTGCAAACAGCAACTTGATATCAGGATGCATAGCAAATAACTGTTTGGTCACACTGTAGCCTTCGTCAATTTTCCAGTTGGCACTTTCGCTTGCGACCAACTTTACAGCTTTGCCTTCTGTGAAGGCTCGCTTTGCACCTTCCATGCGCTGCCGGGCGTTGTCCGCACTGCGAATGCCCTCCAGAATTGCTGCCTCAGAACCTTGAGCAGCATGATCGACAATAAATTTTGCCGATGCGTAGGCGGCCTTTTCGTTGTCTACGCTAACAAAGGGAATTGCTTGGATTCCCGCCTGCTTGATCACAGTGGCATCCAATCGGTTGTCAATATTGACCAGCTTAATACCAACATCTTCGGCTTTTTTGAGAACTGGGACTAGACGCTGGGAGTCTCCAGGTGCAATTACGATTGCATCCACTTTTGCCGTAATCAGATCTTCGACAATCTGAATCTGCTGCTCAATCGATGTTTCCTGCGCGGCGGTTTTGACAAGCAATTCGATGCCAAGCTCTTTTTCTGCACGACGAGCACCTTTCTCCATTTCAATGAAGAAAGGATTGGTCAGTGTTTTCATCACGAAGCCGATTCTTTTCTTGGCTGGCGCCGGAATAGTCAAAGTTGTCGGCGCATCAATCTTTGTAACTGTTGAGACTGATGGGCCACTGCTATCGCCACAAGCAACTAGACCAAAGAACGGGAAAATGATAGCTATCTGACGCAGCGCTCTCACGACAATTCTCTCTGATGAAAAGCAAAACAATAGCACTATTCATCTGAGACGGTAGCTCAAAGAAGGGGATATCATTTTGTTGAATCAATTGATTTGCGGTTAAGCTATGGTTCGGCTTAAACACGATCCGATGAACTCGTTGTGATCGATGGTATCTGATTCGGCGCTGTAAATTTGTCAGCAATCGGCTTATCCTCAGCGATTTTTCTTGTCTTGACCACAACTCGACAAATAGAGCATGAAATGCGAATACTGAACATTGGATCGATCAACATCGACCATGTCTACGAGGTGAATCATTTTGTGCGTCCCGGTGAGACACTTAATGGCCTGAGTTACCACATTTTTGCTGGAGGCAAGGGGTTTAATCAGTCGGTCGCGCTGACCCGGGCGGGTGCAGCCACCCTTCATGCTGGAAAGGTTGGAAAAGATGCTATTTGGCTGCTCAATCGGCTCGAAATTGAGGGCGTAGATATCAGTCATGTGGCCGTTTGCGAAGCGGCGACAGGACACGCCATCATCCAGGTTGTCCCCAGCGGAGAGAATGCTATTGTTCTGTACGGTGGAACCAATCAACTCATTTCGGAAACTGATGTCATATCCGCTCTTTCTTCTTGCGTTGCGGGGGACTTTCTCCTCCTCCAGAACGAAATAAGTTCGGTGGCGCTTGCAATGGAAAAAGCTCACGAGAAGGGAATGCGTATCGTATTCAACCCTGCTCCGATGGCTAAAGACGTCCGTCACTACCCTCTGGAGTTCGTGGATATTTTTGTGCTCAATGAAATTGAGGCAGAGGAGCTAACAGGTAAATCTCAGCCTGCAGATGTGGGCGCCAGAATGCGTGAACTATTTCCCAACGCTGTGACTGTGTTGACGCAAGGAAACAAAGGCGCCACTTATTTTGACGCCGACTCGACACATCATCAGTCTGCATTTCTCGTGGATGTCGTCGACACGACTGCAGCAGGTGACTCGTTCATTGGCTATTTTATTACCGTACTAATGCAGACCGGCGATCCCGCCAAAGCGCTGGCAATGGGCTGCCGTGCTGCAGCAATCTGTGTCACAAGAGCAGGAGCGGCAGATTCCATACCTTTGGCGCATGAGTTAGAGACAGTCTCAGACATTACCACCTGATCTATTGATGCAAGTGTTACCAAGTCGCACCGTTCCTATTTCTTATCGTTGAGCTTCGTCGACTTCGGGCCGATAAAAGCGGTGTTAATTGCTCCCGCTGTGCATCTGGCTGTCAGGCTGAGAAATCAAAATTAAACGACTGCTTCCGCCAACCTGATGGTGGGCGCGAATGGCCGCTTCAATTTTCCGCCACCGGCAGCTCAGGGCAC
>JAQTZQ010000166.1 GCA_028687645.1 Rhodocyclaceae bacterium | reverse complement strand
GCTAGAACTTCTCCGTCGCTCAATGTGACGGTAGACGCTTTGGCTATTGACGGTCTGCGGGTGGTGCGGATTACAGTGGCGAAGTCTGTTTCGGATGTGGCAACCACGGCAGGCAAGTATTTGCGTCGTCGGATTAAACAAGATGGCGCACCGGAGTGCGTGGCCTTGTTACCGCACGAGCGTAGCAGCCGAGCCGGCCATTTTGGTTTGGTGGATGCTTCAGCGCAGGCAGTGGCAGGCGCCACGCTGGCTGATCTTGATCCACTGGAACGTGAGCGCCTGCGCCAAACGGTGGAGCAGTACGGCGGCGACCGGGTGTTGCTGGAGTTGGACGACGAAGCGCTGGATGGCGCACTGGGCTTGACCACCCGCAACGAGACTGGTCTGCGGGTGCCAACGCTGAGTGGTTTGCTGATTATTGGTCGTGAAACGGCTTTGCGCGAGAAAGTCTCCACGCATGAGTTTGCCTTTCAGGTGCTGGCGCGGGAGGCCGTGGCTTTCAATGAGTTCCGGCGTTTTCCGTTGTTGAAGGCGCTGGAATGGCTGGAAACCAACTTTCGCCCCTACAACCCGGAAAACGAGATACAGGTCGGCCTGTTTCGCGTCCCGGTGCCGAAAGTGGATATGGCAGCATTTCGGGAGGCGGTGGCCAATGCGTTGGTTCATCGTGACTATTACCGCTTGAGTGCAGTACATGTCCGGCTGGACGATCATGGATTAACCGTCAGCAATCCCGGTGGCTTGATGGAGGGCGTCACGCTGTACAACCTGCTGACGACTGAACCACGTCCGCGTAACCGTTCGCTGGCGGATGCGATGAAGCGGATCGGGATTGTCGAGCGCTCTGGCCGTGGTGTGGATACGATTTATCGCGGCATGCTGAAGTTTGGTCGCCCGGCACCGGACTATGGGCGCACTGATGCGCATAACGTGGTTTTGCAGTTGCCAACCGTACCTGCCGATTTGGCTTTCCGCCGTATGGTGGTTGATATTGAGGGGCAGCGTGGTGTTGCATTGCCGATTGACTCGCTGATTGCACTCGCTGCCTTGCGTGAGTTAAAACGCCTGACCGCTGAGGATCTGGCCGAACATATCCAGCGTGATGCCAGCAACGCCAAACGCACGCTGGAAGCGCTCAACGAAGCCGGCTTGGTCGAAGCGCATGGCAACACCCGTGGGCGAAGCTATACCTTATCGGCCTCGGTTTATTCGGTGGTGAGCGATAAGGCGGCTTATACCAGGCAAGTAGGTTTTGACCCAATTCAGCACGAACAAATGGTGCTGAGCTACATTCGCCAGCATGCTCAAATCAAGCGAGCCGAGGTGATGGATTTGTGCCGGTTGACGGAAGGACAGGCTAAAGATTTATTGCGCCGTCTTGTGCTTGCTGGAAAGATTGTTCTGCGCGGTGCCGGGCGTGCCTCTACGTATATCGAGCGTGCAGACCCTGACCAGGTGCCGATTTGAAATCGGATGTAAACGGATGTAAACGGATGTAAACGGATGAACCCAAACAACTTAAAAGACAACCCCACCAACACCTACACCGTCCCCTCGGTTTCCATCGTCACGGCGCGCAGCGGCGTTTCTAGCAAGGCGAACGAACTGGGCATGCGCGCCATGCAGGAGCGCGCTTATGCCAAGCGCGGCGAGCAATATCTGCTGATCAAATCCCCGCCGGCTTCAGGCAAATCCCGCGCCTTGATGTTCATTGCGCTGGATAAGCTCAACAACCAAGGCTTGCAGCAGGCCATCGTCGTCGTGCCGGAGCGTTCGATTGGCAGCAGTTTTGCCGATGAGCCATTGAGTCAGCACGGTTTCTTTTGGGATTGGCAGGTGGCGCCGCAATGGAACCTGTGTAACGCGCCCGGCGTAGATGAGCCGCGCGTCGCCAAGTCCAAAGTGGAGGCGGTGCGCAATTTTCTGGCTTGCGATGACCAGATACTGGTCTGCACGCATGCCACTTTCCGTTTTGCGGTGGAGGAACTGGGCGTTGCAGCCTTTGATCAACGTCTGATTGCCATCGATGAGTTCCACCATGTTTCGAGCAATCCGGACAATGTGCTGGGCAGCCAGCTGGGTGAATTTATTACCCGCGACAAGGTGCATCTGGTGGCGATGACTGGCTCTTATTTTCGGGGTGACAGCGAAGCGGTGCTTGGGCCGGCGGATGAGGCCAGATTCGAGACGGTGACTTACACCTACTACGAACAGCTGAACGGTTACCGCTGGCTGAAATCGCTGGATATTGGCTACTTTTTCTACACCGGCCCTTATGTGAATGCCATCGCCAAGGTGCTCGACCCGGCACTGAAAACCATCGTCCATATTCCCAACGTGAATGCCCGCGAAAGCCTCAAGGACAAGGAACGCGAGGTCAATGAAATCATGCACGGCCTGGGGGAATGGAAGGGCGTTGACCCGGCCACCGGCTTTCATCAGGTGCTGGCGCATGATGGCCGCACCCTGAAAGTGGCGGATTTGGTCGATGACAGCGACCCGATACGGCGCTCCAGAGTGCTCACTGCGCTGAAAGACCCGACGCAGAAGAACAACCGCAACCATATCGATGTGATCATCGCATTGGGGATGGCGAAGGAAGGTTTTGACTGGATCTGGTGCGAACACGCGCTGACCATTGGCTACCGCAGCAGCCTGACCGAAATTGTCCAGATCATTGGCCGCGCCACCCGCGATGCGGAGGGCAAGGAACGCTCACGCTTCACCAACCTGATCGCCGAACCGGCAGCCGAGCAGTCTGCGGTGGCTGAAGCGGTCAACGACATGTTGAAGGCCATTTCTGCCAGCTTGCTGATGGAACAGGTGCTGGCACCGCGTTATGAATTCACGCCCAAAGATAGCGGCCCGCAGGATGGTTTCGATTACGGCGAGGCAGGCTACAAGAAAGGTGGCCACAATATTGGGGTGAATAACGACAGCGGCCAGATTCATGTCGAAATCAACGGCTTGGTTACGCCGCAAAGCCCGGAGGCAACGCGTATCTGCAAGGAGGATTTGAACGAAGTGGTGACCAGTTTCTTGCAGGACAAGGTAGCGCTGGAACGTGGCTTGTTCGATCAGGAAAATACCCTGCCGGAAGAGCTGACGCAGTTGCGCATGGGCAAGATCGTGCGCGAGCGTTACCCGGATTTGAGCGTTAGTGATCAGGAAGCCGTCCGCCAACACGCCATCGCCGCCATGAACATCACTCAGCAGGCCAAGCTGGCCTTGGCCGTGGCCGATGCGGGCGGCGACGGGGCAACACAAGGCAGTACCGCCTTGCTGGATGGCGTGCGCAAGTTTGTTAACGTGCGCGATCTGGATATTGATCTGATTGACCGCATCAACCCCTTCGATGCGGCCTATGCCGTGCTGGCAAAAGCGATGGATGAAAAGTCGCTGCGCCAGGTGCAGGCCAGTATTGCGGCCAAGAAGATCAGCATCCCCGAAGACGAAGCCCGTGACCTGGCAAAACGCGCCTTGTTGTTCAAGAACGAACGTGGCCGTCTGCCCGACATGAACGCCGCCGATGCCTGGGAAAAACGCATGGCCGAAGGCGTCGCCGCACTGGCGCGCTATCGTGCGCAGGCCAAAGCACAAGGAGCATCCGCCAATGGCTGAGATGAACGATGACGAACTGCTTGATGCGCTGGGGGTCGAAATCACCCCGCTCAAGGCCGCCAGCCACAGCCCGCGCGAGGAACGCATCATCGCCGGCTTCGAAGATATTCTGCGCTTTTATCAAACCCATGGACGCGTCCCACTACACGGCGAAGAGCGTGACATTTTCGAACGCCTGTATGCCGTGCGTCTCGATCAACTGCGCCAGTCGCCAGAAGCGCCAACCCTGCTGGCGGCGCTGGATGAGCCCGGTCTATTGATGCCGGAAATGACTAGCAAGCTCGATGATCTGGACGAAGACGCCTTGCTGGCAGCGTTGGGATTGGCTCATGAAGCGGATGATCAGGACGACATCACCCAACTGCGCCATGTGCGCTCGAGCACCGAGAAACGGGCGGCGGCGGATATTGCCGAGCGCACGCCATGTGCAGATTTTGACAAGTTCCAGGCACTATTTGAACAGGCAGAGCGAGAATTAAAGGCCGGCGTGCGCATTGCGCTGCGTTTTGGTCGCGATGCCAGCATTTTGATTGGCAATTACTTCATTGTTGGCGGTCAACTCGCTTTTGTGGCCGAAATTGGTGAAGCCATCAAGGCCCCGAATGGCGAAAGCGACGCCCGCCTGCGCGTTATTTACGCCAACGGCACAGAAAGCAACTTGCTGCGCCGCTCGTTACAACGCGCGCTGTACAAGGATGAAACCGGGCGCCGCCTAAGCGATCCCGATTTGGGGCCGTTATTTGGTGTGCCGCAGCAGCCAGCATCGGCTACGTTTTTTGGTGACCAGCCGGAGCCTGACGATATTGAAAGCGGCACCATTTATGTGCTGCGTAGCCTGTCCACGCACCCTTTCGTGAGCGAGCACCGCGAACTGATCCACAAAATCGGCGTAACCGGCGGCAAGCTTGAAACCCGCATCGCCGGTGCAGCAAAAGATGCTACCTACCTGCTGGCTGATGTTGAGGTCGTCGCCACCTACAAACTCCACAACCTGAACCGCAGCCGACTGGAAAATATCTTTCACCGCTTGTTTGGCGCCGTGCAACTGGACCTGACCATCGAAGACCGCTTCGGACACCCGGTCAAGCCGAGGGAGTGGTTTCTGGTGCCGCTGCATGTGATTGATGAAGCGGTTGAGCGAATTCGCGATGGATCAATTACAACGGCTGTTTATGAACCGACAACGGCTCGCCTGGTCGGATAGGCAGCGCAGTAGGTAAAGTGCTTGAGTCATGACGGAGAGAGATTAAAGACGTGGACAAAAACGCCCTGCTGGCGCCGCTTGAACGCGCGCCCTGGCAACAATATTCGGTACTGCTGGTTGATGATGAGCCGGGCATGCTGAGTTTTTTGCAGCGCGCGCTGAGTGCGCGTTGCAGCCTGGTCGATTGCGCCACCAGCGTCGAGGCGGCACGCCCGCTATTCGCCCGCAAGCGTTATGACTTGATCGTGCTCGACATCGCCATGCCCGGCCAATCGGGCATCGACTGGCTGCACGAGTTGCGCCAGGACAACTACGCCGGCGACGTGATTTTGATGACGGCTTACGCCGATCTCGACACCGCCATCGAGGCCTTGCGCGCCGGGGCTGCCGATTTTCTGCTCAAACCTTTTTCGCTCGCCGTCGTCCTCAACGCCATTCAACGCTGTTTCGAGCGCTCGCAACTGGCGCGTGAAAACTTTGTCCTGCGCCGTGAAATCAGTACCCGCGATGCCGATATCGAAGGCGTCGTCGGTCAGTCGGCGCTGATGCTCAAGCTTTGCGAGCGCATCAAGCGCGTTGCGCCTACCCCGGCAACCATTTTGCTTACTGGCGAATCCGGCACCGGCAAAGAGGTGGCGGCGCGTGCCCTGCATCGCATGAGTCCGCGCAGCAATGGCCCGTTTGTGCCAGTCAATTGTGCGGCGATTTCGGCTGAATTGATCGAATCCGAGCTCTTTGGCCACGTCAAAGGCGCCTACACCGGCGCTCAGCAAAGCCGTGAAGGCCTGTTTTATTACGCCAGTGGCGGCACACTGTTTCTGGATGAAATCTCCGAACTGCCCGCCGCAGCGCAAGCCAAGTTGCTGCGTGCGCTGGAAGAAAGACGCATCAGGCCGGTGGGTTCGGCGCAGGAAGTGGCGATCGACGTGCGCGTGATTGCCGCCAGCAACCGCGACCTCAAGCATGAGGTGGCCAACCAGCGCTTTCGTCAGGATTTGTATTACCGCCTGCAAGTGCTGGAGGTGACGATGCCGCCGCTGCGCGACCGCCCGGAGGATATTCCGCTACTGGTCGAGCACTTCATGGCGCAACTAACGCCCAACCTGGGCGTCGCCGCCTTGCCGCTGGATGCCCGCACGCTGGCCAGAATGGCCGACTACGACTGGCCAGGCAATGTGCGCGAATTGCGCAACCTGGTCGAACGCTCGCTGATTCTTGGCTGGTTCGACATTGGTGGTGATCCGTCCATTGCCATCGATAGTGCGGCAAATACCGACGAAACGCTGGCCGCTGTTGAGAAAAAACACATCCTCGCCGTGCTCGCCGCCTGCGATGGCAATAAATCCGAAGCCAGCCGCCGCCTTGATATTTCGCGCAAAACCATGGACCGCAAGTGTCAGGCCTGGGGCCTCTGACCCCTCCGGCGCCGAGTGCCCGGCACTCGATCCGGACGCGCCTGCTACTCCTCGCGCTGCTGCCACTCGGCGTTGTTTTGCCGCTGATGCTGGCGGCGCTGGCCTACTGGGGCGGCGACTACTTTGATCGCCTGCTGGCCACCAAGGTGCGCAGCGATTTGGCGATTGCCCACAGTTATTACGAGCGGGTTAGCGAGGGGGTTGGCCGCTCACTGAGCAGCCTCGCCGACTCCGAACGTCTGGCCCGCGCCCTGCGCGCCTCGGGCGGCCAAAGTGACGCCAACGTGAGCGCCTTGCTTGATAGCGTTCAACTGGATCAGCAACTTGATTTTATTGATTTTTTCCCGGTTGACCGTAGCCAGCCGCCGACTGGCCGGCGCACCGCCATCCTGGCCGCACTCGCCGGCAAAAGTACCACCTCGACCGAAATTTTCAGCGCTGCCGATTTACTGGCAATCAACCCGCAACTCGCCGAGCGCGCCCGCACAGCGCTGCTGCCAACCCCCAACGCGCGTCCGGAGCAGCGTGAGGTTGAAACCCGAGCGCTGGTGATCCATGCCGCGTCACCGGTGCTTGATGCTCAAGGCAAGCTGCTCGGCGTCCTGGAGGGCGGCGTGTTGCTCAACAAAAATCTCGAATTCATCGACTATCTCAACAGCATCGTCTACCCCGAAGGCGCCCTGCCCTTTGGCAGCAACGGCACCACCACGCTGTTTCTCGATGATGTGCGGGTGGCTACCAACGTCCGTCTTTTTGGTAAAACGCGCGCCATCGGTACCCGCGTTTCAGCCGCTGTTCACGCTGCCGTGCTGGGTGAGGGCAAGACTTGGCTCGACAGTGCCTTTGTCGTCAACGACTGGTACGTTTCCGCCTACGAGCCCCTGATCAACAGCCGGCAGGAGCGCATTGGCATGCTTTACGTCGGCTTTCTCGAAGGCCCGTTCAGCACCGTGCGCAAACAGGTGATTGCCGCCGTTGCCGCACTCTTTGCCATCGCCATGCTGATCGCCGGGATCTTCGCAACGCTTTGGGCGCGCCGGGTATTCAAACCCATCCAACGCATGCACACAACCATGAATGCAATCGAAAACGGCGCAGCGGAGGCGCGCGTTGGGCCGATTGAAAGCGTCGATGAACTTGGCGTTGTCGCCACCCATTTTGATCGTCTGCTTGACCAGTTGCAGGCCCAGGCCGATTCGCTCAAACGCTGGGGCACTTCGCTCGACGCCAAAGTCGCCGAGCGCACCGCCGCGCTGGAGCAGGCCGTTGCCGACCTGAAAGCAGCGCAATCGCAACTAGTTAAAAATGAAAAACTGGCCGCCATCGGCCAGTTGACCGCCGGGCTGGCACACGAAATCAACAATCCAGTCGCCGTCATTCAAGGCAACCTGGATGTCCTGCGCGACGTCCTCGGCGTTGCCGCCGAGCCCGCCACGCCAGAGATCCGGCTCATCCACGAGCAGGTTCATCGAATCCGCTTGATCGTTGCCAAGTTGCTGCAATTTGCCCGCCCGCAGGATTATGTCGGCTATCTCGAAGCGATCAGGCCAACCCAATTGATTCAAGACAGCCTGCTACTGGTTCAGCACCTGCTCAAACACAGCGATATTCACATCGCCCAACACATCGACTCCAACCGCCAGATCAGCTGCAATAAAAGCGAGGTACAGCAGGTCTTGATCAACCTGCTGGTCAATGCCATCCAAGCCATGCCCGATGGCGGTGTACTGAGCATCGGCGTGGACGACTGGGATGAAAGCGACATGCCGGTCGGTATCTGCCTGCATGTCTCCGACGGTGGGCCGGGAATTACTGAAAGCGAACTGGAGCGCCTGTTTCAACCCTTCTTCACGGCAAAAAAACCAGGCGGTAACGGCCTCGGCCTGTGGGTCAGCAAAACCTTGGTCGAGCGGTACGGCGGGCGTTTGAGTGTCAGCAGCGAAGCCGGCAAGGGCGCCCGCTTTACGATCTGGTTACGCTGCGAACCGCTGGATTGATTCACACAGACTGCAGAGATTCCCATTGACAAATTATTTTTTGTGCCCCGCCCAGTTTTCGGAATCTGAAACTGATTGGGCAGGCAAATCGTCATTGAA
>JAQTZQ010000165.1 GCA_028687645.1 Rhodocyclaceae bacterium | reverse complement strand
ACATCCGCCACCAGTTGGTCAGCTCGGGGCAACCAATCGGCGAATTGGATATGATGATCGCCGCCCACTCATTGTCTGCCGGCGCCGTCTTGGTTACCAACAACAGTCGCCACTACGAGCGGATCGCAGCGCCGATCATGTTGGAAAACTGGGTATAGTCAGAAGCCCGCAATGGCTTTGTGTTGGTTGCCACCTCACCTTCGCTGACAGACAGCAACCGGCCAACGGATACTCTCAAACTTGACATTCGGGCACGCCCCAATTTGTACGACAACGAGCGGGTGCGTACCCAGCGGGTCTGCATTGTGAAGTCCATGATAAAATTAATCGCTTTTCTTCAGTAAAAGAAGCGGAGCTAAGATGAGCACCCTAACCTCAGGTGATCGAGTGATGCACCCAAACCAGAAGGCATGGGGACTCGGAAAAGTGCTCAGCGCAACACCCGACAATCTTGATGTGTTCTTTGTCGGCATTGGCCGCAAGAGGCTTTCACGATCATTCATCAAACTCGAGAAAGTCGAAGGGGCCACGTCGAAACACCGTCTCCTCGACAACCTGATCGCGACATCAGAAATTAATAATGATGACTTTGTCACGGCTCCCATGGCGATTGAACGCTTCATGGGGAACTACCCGGATGGGTTCGAGGACCCAAACTTCATCAAGGCTACGCGCCTGGCTAGCATGAGTGGCCACAAGTTCTGCGCTCAATTACTGAGTCAAGAGGAACTTTCCCGGCTTATTGAGGAGGGCTGCTTCGGTGCTGTCTGTGATCGCGTACGGCACGTCGAATCGACCACGAACCTACTCACGAAGATCGAGCGAAAAGTGCTCCACGAAGCCCTCGAACTGCCGACCTGCCAAAAGCTGTTCTCGCTGGCCTTGGCCGATCTTCTCTATGGGGCTGAAACAGAGGAGGCACGCTTCAAACACTTTCTCCGCACTTTGGGTATCCTGCAACTAAAAAAATGGCCGTTTGCGACGCTCTTCAGTTTTATCCGCCATCCGCTGCAATCTGCCTTCATCAAACCTACCGCCATCCAGAATGCGGCGAAGGCGCTCTGCTGGCGAATCCACTACAAGCCTGAGCCGAACTGGAAAACCTACGATGCGGTTCTGCGGCTCTACAGTTACGTTCGCACGAATTTGCTTGAAGAAGGCATGATGCCCCGCGATCTGATCGACGTGCAATCCTTCATCTGGACCATCGGCCAAAAACAAATCAGAACATAATTTTGCAGGTGCTGCGCTATGTTGGGCTGCTACCGTGCAGTGGGTTACTGACCTGTGCCCGAGGCGTAGGGTCGCCCAGATGTCCTTTGGCTTCAGCGGTGGCTTCTGGCCGAAGACGTGGCGAAAGGGCGATTGCAGCGCATCCTTCCCGATTGGGTAGGGCCTTCAATTCCCGTCTTTGCCATGACCGAGACGCGACTCTTGCCGGCCAAGACGCAGCGCTTCATCGAGTTTCTGCGCGAACAACTCGCTAATTCAGACGGGCGGCGGGATTAGGATCAAAAAGCCGCCATTTCACTTGAAAATATCATCAGACAGCAGAGGGCACTCAAGAGACCTTCGGGCACCATGACGTTGGCTTAGCGTACGATAATCTCCGAATTCTGTGCCTGCCTCAACGACAAAAGCTTAACTGCTTTTTCCGTTCTGCTGCACCCCAAACCACAAATTGGAGTGTGTACCAAAGGCCGGATGAATCGAGAGGCTCACGTCCGGTTCTGCGAAGGCCGCAGGTGAAGTTCCTGCGGTTTACTCCCCCTTATATCCCGACCGGTGAAGGCTGCTTGTATCTGGCCGGCATCAAGGAGATCTTCACCTGCGAAATCGTCGGTTACGCCCTGGGTGAGCGGATGACCAAGGAACTGGTCGGCAAGGCGCTATTCCAGGCGGTGACCACCAAACGCCCGCCTCCCGGACTAATCCACCATTCAGACCGAGGCAGTATTGCAGTCACGACTAACCGTCGCCAATCCTGCTTTAAACGACAGGCGCAGAGCGAAGGTGTGAAACATAGGCTTGATCGCTGTGTCCAATGTGGTTCTCCAGCCATTGTCTGACAAGCTCAATAATCTGAGAACTCATGTCCTGACGAATGGCTTGTTGCTCCAATAGCGCCAAATGAGCAGTAAACATTCGATGCTCTGCGATATGCTTATCAATGTCGGGATATTTGTGCAGCCGCATTAGGGCTTCTTCTACGACAAAATGAGTACGGGCAAATTGAGTAAGCTCACTCAGGGCGAAGTAGGCAGCAGACCAACCGTCGCCAGCCTCCACTATATTTTCCAGCGTTTCAAGCGTGTCGAATAATGTTTCGTGCTGCTCATCAATTTCCAGAATGCCCGTTAATAGTTCGCCGGCCAAACTCATGGCATTTCCTAAAATTGTAATGATTAAAACCTTGGGATTTTAGGTGGTACGCATCCGGCTGAACAGTAAAAAACTCACGGTAAGCCGTTGGCGCAATCGGGAATGGCGGCGATGCGCAGCTGCTTGGCCAGCGTATGCACTACCGGGTCGGCACGGTCAGTGGGTCTTCCAGGAAAGTGCCGAGATAACGTACCGAGCGAAGGCGCTCACTTCGACAATCCCGGCAAACCTGTAAAATTTCAAGTGAATCAATCCAGTCATCAAAAAACATTCCCTGTCTGAACGATGAATTTCACAGAAACCATTGCCACCCTCAACAATGCTTCGGCCTTTGAGTTGTACCGTCTGCGAGCCGCTATTGATCGCGTGCTTGATCAACCTGGGTGGGTGGATGCCGTTCGGTCGCAACTGAAGCTTGGTCAAGCAATCCAGTATTTCGACCCGTCAGCCAATCGATCCCAGCCAGGCCAGGTTCTTGAACTTCGCCGCAAGCAAGCAGTTGTGCTCGACCTTGCTACTCAAAAACGCTGGTTAATTTCATATGCCGCGATCAACCTCGATGGGGCAGATGTTGAAATTCGTGAAAACCCCCGGCAAGGACTGGGTCGCAACGAAGTCGGTATCGGTGACGTGGTTGGTTTCGTGGATCGCAATCATCAACAGCGCAGCGGTCGGATATTGCGACTGAATGACAAGACCGTCACCCTGATGTGTGGCCCGCAACAGTGGCGCGTTGCCTATGGTTTGCTCCATCGCATCGTTGACGCCAGCGCCTCACCGGGAGATGTATTGGAACTGACGGCCCAGCATTACCAACCGGGTTTGTTAGACGATGAGTAAAGCGATAAATAAGCACGCTTGGGCGTTTTTCCCACGCTTTCGCCGGTGTGCTTTTGGTTGGTGATCCGAGCCTGGCGGCCAACCGGGCCAGCACATATTTGGCGACATACCGTTCCATTTGCCGGAAATATCCTCACATGAAACCGGCAGATGCTTTGAACGATCTGGTCGCCAGCACGCCAGGTGAGGAAGGAAAGTGGTTTGCTGCTGCCAAAGATGCCAAACTGTACGATTTGGCGCTGAAATTGGCACATCGATCGCCGGTGGATCACCGAACTCTGACACGTAGTGCGGAGGAGTTCGCAATGGCCGAACCGCACTTTGCGCTCAATAGCGGCCTGCTCGTGCTCTATTGGATTTGTGCGGGTTGCGCTTACGAAGCCAGCGTGGGTGATGTGCTTAAAGCCTACGACCTGACGCTTCGTGCAGCGGATGTGGCGCATGTAAGGGAGTCTGCACTGAAAACAGATTCGGCAAATTCTTGATGACTTCCCGCAGGAGCGTTTTGTGAGAAGCGCGCTAGTCAATACTGCTGCAGTAGTGATGTGATGTTTAGTCTGCATGACGCAGGATCTCCAGCATCGGCGTTCTCGCCGATGACGACCCTGGGGATACCGTAGAGAAGAATCGCACCGGAAGACATCGCGCAAGGCGATAAGGTCGTGTAAAGCACGGAATCGCGATAGACCTGTGCTGACTGTCGGCCGGCGTTTTCCAGGGCATCCATTTCGCCGTGCAGGATGGCGCTACCTTGCTGGACGCGACGGTTATGACCCCGACCAATGACCGCGCCGCGATGAACCAGCACCGAGCCAATCGGAATGCCCCCCTCGGCAAATCCGGCTTGGGCTTCCGCTATCGCAGCTTGCATGAAATTGTCCATCATGACTCCTTCAGGTTTGTCATCAATCCGGTCCCTTGGCACCGGCTTCGGCCGGATTGCCAGTGACAATAGGGCTACTTCTCCAGCGCTACATTGGCAGAACCTTCCGCACCGACATACACGGCCAGAAGTTTGACGGTACCACTGCCCAGATTCATGCCGCGATGCGGCACATTCATCGCCTCGACCAAAGCATCACCTTGGCGAAAGGTTTTCACCCCTTTTTCCCCGTAATCGACGGTCAGTTCGCCTTCCAGAATGTAGGCGACCAGCGGTACCGGGTGGCGATGAAAGGCGGCGGGGGTGCCGGGGGCAACCGTCACCACGGCCACGGTGATCTTGGGCGCACCGGTGGTGGGGTATTGAATATTTTCGCCGACCACGGTCTGGCTAGTGACCAGCAATTCCTGCACCGGATAGTAGCCTTGGTCACGCGCTAGCGCTGCGCCGGTCAGCGAAGCCAGCAGCAAGGTGCCGACCGTCAAACGTTGAGTAAGATGGCGGGCTAATTTGCCGCTCCGCCCGGCGACTGTGTTGATATGCATGCACTGCTCCTCTGGCAAATCGGGAATCTTACCCGGCTATCACGGTGCTGAAACCGGCGATCGGGGTCGTGGCCCATCCTTCACCCAACAGCTAAGACATTTGTGCGCTATCGGATAAAATTGTTCTTTTTTGCAGCGCGTTGGTAGTGAGCCTTTTTTGCTAAGGGTTAACGCTCACCGCCTTAGAGATCGCAGTGAACCCCAAGGATAAGGCAATTCCGCGCCCGGAAGATCGTGAAGAGAGCAACAAGCCACTCGACGATTTGGTCACCCATCTGAGCAACAGCCTGACCCGCGTGGGTTCAGTCTTTAAGCAATTGTTTAATGCCCAAGCGCCGAACAATGGGTTACTGCCTTCAGCAGAGAACCGACAGGCTGCATTTGATCATGCCAAAGGGGCCGTCGCTCTAAAATTGCCCATCACGCCGTCTGCTGCGCCGGCAATGCCGTTCAAGCGAGACATCCCGGCGAGTACCAATGAATTACGCGAGCACATCGCGGCCGATCACGCTTGGATGCGTCAGAATCTGGAGCGCCGCTATCGCGCAAGCCAGCCCACATCGACGCCTGACAGCCCCGCCGTCGCTGAAGCCATGGACGAGGCAGCCATTCGCGCCCGCCTCCTGAAAATCCACGGCGGCCGCCTTCCCGGTCGGGCGGGACGTGAAATCAACACTCTCGCTCAAGCACTGACGCGTGGTGAGCAAGATAGTGCGTCAGCGCTAACAATGCCGGCTCAGACTCGTCTTCTAGCGCAGCCAGTCATGGCGAATCCCGCCAGCCCTGTCCGGCCGCTTGCGCCTGAGTCCCACACCGCTCGCTTGGGCGCAAGCGCCAAGCAGCCGCCACCGGCCACGAGCTCAAAGCCTCGTTCCAGCATGGTCAAACCGGTCCCGGCTAATTTACGCAAACTTACGCTCCCCCTTGAAGCTGTCCCCGCCGCCGCAGAGGTGTTGGCCCAAGCAGCGTCCCAAACGCCGTCCCAGGCAGCGCTATCGAGCGCCAATTTGTGTTTGTCTGAGACATCTGTCGCGACGGCCAACGCGATTGCGCCTGTGCCCTCGGCTCCTACTCCCCAGACGACTGCACCAGCGCTAAAGGCTATCCCCGCGCTAGAGCGCCAGCCATTAGTGACGATGTCTGCCACCCCGTCGCGCGATCAAATCCCAGCGGCCAGGGCTCAACGCAGTGCCCTCGCGCCAAGGAAGCCGATCTCGGCTAGCCTCAGTATCAGCGCTCCTAGCCTAAGCCGATTGCCGACATACCCGGTTGCGACACTGGAAGCCGGGTCAGTCCCTTTGTCTGATCGGGTTGAGGGAATAACAGCGAACCTCTCAGCGCTGGCCGAGCAGGAAAGCGAAACTTTCGCTGAACCGCCGCTTTCAGCGCCAACCATCGCCCAAGCCCCGTCCGTCAAACCGCGCATTGTTATCCGACCGACGACTTCGGTCGTAACGCCTGCCAATGCCTCTGGGCTTGCAGTAGAGACCAATGATGTACCTCAGGACTGCGAGGCGCTGGAGGTCGACAATGTGTCGCGCGAATGGGAAGACTACGCGCCACCCCTGAGTCTGTTGCACGCGCCGTCCGAGCTGCGAACGTCGGTCGACCTTGCGGCGCTGAGCCAAAATGCGCGGCTGATCGAAGAGAGACTGGCGGAATTTCGCGTTAAGGTGGCTGTTCGCGATACCTTGGCCGGCCCAGTCATTACCCGTTATGAGGTGGAACCCGCCGTCGGTGTTCGCGGTGCGCAGGTGGTGAATCTGATGAAGGATCTCGCTCGTTCCTTGAGCGTCACCTCAATCCGCGTGGTCGAGACCATTCCGGGCAAAACCTATATGGGCCTGGAGTTGCCCAATGTGCAGCGGCAGATGATTCGACTCTCGGAAATTCTCGCCTCTGATACCTTCCGGCATCACCCCTCCAAACTAGCGATGGCATTGGGCAAGGACATCACTGGCGAACCGATCGTTGCCGACCTAGCCAAGGCGCCGCACCTACTGGTTGCCGGGACGACGGGTTCCGGTAAGTCGGTCGGCGTCAATGCGATGATCATTTCATTGCTCTACCGTGCGACACCGGATGAGGTGCGTTTCGTGATGATCGATCCGAAGATGCTGGAGCTTTCCGTTTATGACGGTATCCCGCACTTGCTGGCCCCTGTCGTCACCGACATGAAGCTCGCGGCCAATGCGTTGCACTGGTGCGTGACCGAAATGGAGCGCCGCTACCGCTTGATGAGCCTACTCGGCGTGCGTAACTTGGCAGGTTTCAACCAAAAAATCCGTGAAGCACGAGATGCCGGTCGGCCGATTAACGATCCAGACCCCTTGCTGCTGGAAAGTCCGGCCCCGCTGAGCACTTTGCCCTTCATTGTGGTCGTGGTTGATGAGTTTGCCGATCTCATGATGGTGGCTGGCAAAAAAATCGAGGAATTGATTGCTCGCTTGGCGCAGAAAGCACGCGCTGCCGGCATTCACTTGATACTCGCGACGCAGCGTCCCTCTGTGGATGTCATCACCGGCCTGATCAAAGCCAACATCCCGACGCGTATCGCCTTCCAAGTCTCCTCCAAGGTCGATAGTCGGACGATCCTTGATCAGATGGGGGCTGAAACCCTGCTGGGCCAAGGAGACATGCTTTATCTGCCGCCAGGAACGGGCTATCCACAACGAGTTCACGGTGCCTTTGTGGGAGATGAAGAGGTGCATGGCGTGGCCGAACATCTGAAGCAATACGGCGCGCCAGATTACATCGATGCCGTACTCGGTGCCCCGGCCGGTAGCGAGGCGGAAGCGGGCGGCACCAGTCAGGTCGAGGAAAATGACCCGCTGTACGATCAGGCGGTGGCCATCGTGATTGAGTCACGTCGTGCCTCGATCTCACTGGTCCAGCGTCATCTGCGCATTGGTTACAACCGTGCTGCTCGTCTGGTCGAACAAATGGAAGTGGCGGGCCTTGTTAGCCCGATGGAAAGCAACGGAAGCCGAACGGTGCTCGCCCCGAGCAATTGATCAGTTGCGCCACAAATCTCGCCCTTCAGTTATGTGGGGAAGGGAAGCGCGGCGGCCGCAAGATGGCTTCGTGCTTTAAAAATCGCCTAGGACTATTCCCTTTCCCGGCATCATGTAACGATGAAAGTTCTTCCAAAGTTACCGTTTGCGACGCTGTGGAGCCATCAGTTCAGAGCGACCGATCGTCACATGAGTTTTTTCGGGAGACTCGGGTTCGGAAAATCCGGCTACGGCAATCGCACTATCCAGGCCTCGGAGCGCTACAGACTTCTTCGGGTCGCGCAGGGATGCCATTCCTTCATTCCAGGCATGCACCATTTGCTTGGCAATCGGGCGCCAGTGTGGCTCGTTCTTGGCCGCTTCGATCACTTCTGCGCCAACCCCAACCGCCGATTCGCACAAGCGCTCGACCATGTCTGCGTAATCCCGTGGGGCAATACCGAGCCGTCCATTGAAAAAACGCTGCAGAGCCTTACCAGCCGCCCAGGTTTGCCGACCGTCGATGGACAATCCCGGTGGGTTGTTCGCATAGCGCGGGTAAGCCTGAGTGGTCACGATGTCATAGACCGGCGCGAAGGACACATCGCCAAGCTGGGTGTAGTACAGCGCGATGTTCTTGGCGTGACAGTCCGCATTGCGCACCACATAGTTGGCCAGCACATGCCAGCCAAATTGCT
>JAQTZQ010000017.1:35595-37946 GCA_028687645.1 Rhodocyclaceae bacterium | reverse complement strand
CTGCTGCGCACGTTCTCCTGCCGCTTTCTCTGCAGCCCCCTTCGCTTGCTTCAGCTGTTCAAGCTCCTTCAGCCGATCCCCAGCAAGACGGGCCTGCTCTTCTTTTGCCTTGTTCGCTTCCTCCAGCTGCTGCGCACGTTCTCCTGCCGCTTTCTCTGCAGCCCCCTTCGCTTGCTTCAGCTGTTCAAGCTCCTTCAGCCGATCCCCAGCAAGACGAGCCTGCTCTTCTTTTGCCTTGTTCGCTTCCTCCAGCTGCTGCGCACGCTCTCCTGCCGCTTTCTCTGCAGCCCCCTTCGCTTGCTTCAGCTGTTCAAGCTCCTTCAGCCGATCCCCAGCAAGACGAGCCTGCTCTTCTTTTGCCTTGTTCGCTTCTTCCAACTGCTGCGCACGTTCTCCTGCCGCTTTCTCTGCAGCCCCCTTCGCTTGCTTCAGCTGTTCAAGCTCCTTCAGCCGATCCCCAGCAAGACGGGCCTGCTCTTCAAACTCTTGTTCGCTAATTTGGGAGGGCAGCACCATATTTCGCACATAAATCACATGAGCAATCAATGGTGTGCGCGTTTCTTCAATATAAAGACAACGAAAACCGTGTTTGTCCAGAAAAATATTCAGTTCGGACAATCCCGCCTCTAGTTCTCCTAGACCAGATTGCGGAAGAATCACTCGAGCAACAACCACATCCAAGTTCTCAATGCCCTGCCCCAAGCTTTCGATGATCCTGATAGCGGGGAGACAGGCCACAATCAACCAGTTGAAGCTGGCACAGCACAATTTCCTATCGTCTAATAACTGATCAAGTCGGGTCGCTGCACTCGCCCTGGTGCCCGTTTTTCTAAGGTTTCGCCAGATAGGTATCAGTAAGTCTGGGTCGATCAAACCACTTTCCCCCCCATGACTGGCAGCAAAAAACTCCTTCTCTCCATTTACCAAGTCAACCACAGCGTGAGCAGTAAGCCATCCAGGATGGGCGTTTGTTTGGCTCTTTAATGCAGCATAGTTACGGTCATCTGCCTCAATGAGAAAAGCCTGCTCAATGCCCCAGTCTTGGTAAGGAACCATGCTCGGCCCCCCCCCTGCGCCAACATGCACCACCCCCCTTGGCTCGAAAAGCTGCCGCAAATGGTTAATCCAGCTCTCAAAACTACAGTTCATCATCTACATCCTTGATCAATTTTTCCGACTGACTGTAAAGTCACATTTGCAATACGCAATGCAAGCATGCGGTGATCATCCGAGCCCTTACTCGCTGGGGAAAGCAGTTTTGGGAAAAAGAAATCAAGAGCTAGATGCTGACGGGTTTGCTCTGTATTAAGCGCAACCTCGGCAACAAATGTTCTCGGATAGCGTTTTGGCCTGAAGAGACGGTCAAAGAGACCACGCGGAGCCTGCTCTGTAAATTTCAGTGGCATTCCTGCCAATTTGTAGCTTGTTCCTGCTAACACATCTGGTGAAATGGCATCAACTACATCGATGGCAATACGGTACTTTCCGGGCTTAACGGCAGGCAGATGTAATGTGCTTGTTTTTTCTGGTCCCGCCCATCGTCCATCGGCCTCGGCCTCATACCAGTTGCAGCCTTGAATCGGATTTTTCAAATCAATCCCGACGATTTCGGCCCCGACCACTGGCCTGATACGCAACGATCCAAAGCGGATTGCCAACATTCGCTGGTCATCGCTGCCACGTGAAGCAGGAGAAATCAACCTGGGAAAATCAAAACGCAGACTTGCAGTTCGTCCGACGTCAGACACACCGACTTTAAAAGTCGTTTTCAAAACCAAGGGATATTTGATTTTTTTTGCATGGCGGATGTCATCACTGTATTGATAATCCCCCCCAAAGAAAAAGAGTGACGTGCCGTTAAACCGAGCAGATAAGTTACGAATAATCTCAGGAGCCATAGCATCAACCAGTTCGACTTCGACCTGATATTCGCCGACAGCAAGCTCAGGAAGTTCAATTTTGCTGACTGCACCAGGCCCTGCCCAAGCGCCATCCACCTCGGGTGGATACCAGTTTACGCCTGAAACGGGTTTTTTGAAGTCGACAAAAACATCTTCGCTTACGACCCGACTTGGCAAAGGGAGTGATTCATGTTTTTTGGAGTCCTGATATTTCAGGAAATATCTTTCTAGCTCCTCTTGAACCTGGTGCAACTGCAACAATAAAAGTTCATTTTCCTGTTGTAAATCTTGCTGTTGAGCAGGTTTTTGCTCAGTCAAAACAAGCTGCTTTTTCAATTGCGAGACCTCAGCCTCTCGGCTCACCAAGGCCTTCTGTGATGCAGCAAGCTGATCAGTCAGCTGCTTTTTCAATTGCGAGACCTCAGCCTCTCGGCTCACCAAGGCCTTCTG
>JAQTZQ010000017.1:7924-35495 GCA_028687645.1 Rhodocyclaceae bacterium | reverse complement strand
ATGTAGCAAGCTGATGTTCCAGTTTTTCGTTGTCCGCCAACGCACTTTTAGCAGACAAGAAATATTTCTCCAACTCTTCCTGCACCTGATGAAGTTGCAACAGTAAGAGTTCGTTTTCCTGCTGGAGACTTTCGATGATCTTGGCAGATTTTGCCTCGCGTTCAGAGAGTTGCGCTTTCAGTTTCCCTAGTGCACCCGCCTGCTCCGAGGCATGAACTTCTATTTGTTTTTTCTCCACTGCCAGTGATTGAAGGGCTTGCCGCCCCGCAGTCAAGGCAAACGATAACTTTTGGTACTCCGCCACTGCAAGCTCGGCCAATACACTACGAGACTGCACTTCACTGGAAAAAATATCCGCTGTACTTTCCAACTCTTGGAAAAGCTGTTCAATTTCCGGCATTTTCTCCAGCATTTGCTCAGCAATCAATCCCAAAATTGGGCTGTCATGCATTTCGCTAGCTGTTGCCACGGTCAACACTCGATTGAGCGCTAAACCTCTTTCTTCCCGTAAAAGTGGGAGGAGCTTTTCTTGTCCTTCTGTTCGAGCTAGCGCGTCGGTATTGACCAGTAAACAGCGATCACGATGCCGCGTGTAGAAATACAGCAACTCTTGGTTGTAAACAAACCAGGAATGCAATATTTCGGCAACAGCAGGTTTCAGATCACCCTGGACACCCTGACTTAACCCAGCAAGTGCCGTTGCCGGCGAACTGTAAGCCAATATTAAGCGAACCTGTGGGTCAAAATCGTGCCAAAAATCGAGTAGAAAAATCGTTTTATCATCGGCCCAGCCCCAGTTTTCTTGCTCCAGATTGGCTACGAACAAATCAACAGCCAGATTCTGCCAAACCATTCCGGGCGAAACTTTTGTTAGCTTTTGGTCATAGCTCATCTCAATTTCATGTGCCACACAAAATTTTTTTTGAATTTCTTGTGGTGAAAATTGTTCGCGTCGTGATGCTTGGGCCTCACCAAGCCCGCTATTAAGCAACACTTGGTGCACCATTTGATAGCCAGAAGTAGGATGGCCGCAGGTTAGAACGATCTTCATGCTCGGGTTCCTGATCGATGATCAAATTTCATTTTTATTGATGATTTATCGAAAAATGCTTGCCATTGACTTAGAAGCAATTCTTGCGAAAACAAGCGAGTGACTTCTGGAGTTGCAGCGCGTAATACATTAGCCTCCGGCTGACCTTGAGGACTAATAAAGTGTCTTATCTTGGCCGCAGCATCCTCCGGGCAATACGGATCGATGTATACAGCAGCCTTAGCAAAAATCTCACGATGGACTGGAATGTCGGACGCAATCACCAAACCACCACAGCACATAGCTTCCACGCCAGAATAGTCGAACCCCTCCGCCACGCTAGGACAAATCGTTGCTGCCGCATGGCGATATAAAACGCGTAACTCAGCAGCCGGAACATTACTCAAATGCAACAGGTCTCCCTGATGAATCCAAGGTTGAAAAGATTGCAGGATAGGTTTGCAGTCCCAACCGGGGTTGCCGACAACCACTAGCCGCAAATCATCCATGCCAGAGAACTTCAAACGCGCCCAAGCTGAAAGAAGTAACTGATGGTTTTTTCTTGGTTCGAGTGTGGAAACCATCAAAAGGTAAGGTTTTTCCTTGATCGCCAGACACTGCCTTGATTGCTGCGAGCTCTCATCCTGGTGCTGGCGAACCTGCATGATCAGATGGGCTTGTCGACGATCAGTATCATCCAGCCGGTAGTCGCCAGACACCATGTTATGAATGACGGTCGAACGCTCTTCGACCTCGGGAAACAGTTTGATTAAATCCTGTCGCGTCGCCTCCGAAATACAAGCAAACCATGCGCCAGCAGCGACATTGTCACGTAATGCCAAAAAATGTGAATCAAGATGAAATGACTTATCACCTATCGTGTGAGGCATCGTGACAGGTACCGCATCGTGGTAACGAACAATCAATCGAGTTTCAGGCGATACGCGCCCAGGAAAGGGCGTCTGTGCTAAAAAAAAGGCATATTCCCGGGTATCCACTGCCAAAAATGTGGGTGAGTGAAAGCGACTGAAAGCGCGCATCCCCACTTCGTGCAACATGCGACGTGATGGACGCAAA
Organism: Rhodocyclaceae bacterium; assembly: GCA_028687645.1. Lineage (GTDB taxonomy): Bacteria > Pseudomonadota > Gammaproteobacteria > Burkholderiales > Rhodocyclaceae > Azonexus. The sequence goes on along the minus strand of JAQTZQ010000017.1, from coordinate 33,388 downwards.
ACCCGATGTCTGACTGATGTCACCAGCGCTTTCTGCTCTGGCGATAGAGTCTTACTGAACAATCTTGACCAGATAAAATCATCGAACAATCCCGGCTCAAATACTCCCAGCTCAATTTCTTTTTTTGTAGTGGCTCGCCACCGCATTTTTTGCAATTCGACATACCGTTTGATTGCATGCCGAATAGCAGCAGGAAGGGCACGCTTAGCGCCACCATAAAAAGAAATAACACTACGGGCATGGTTAACAATGACCTCAGCATCGATTTCCTGACCCGCACCATGTTGTTCTGCAGCTGCATTCAACGTTGCAGAACCGTGCTGCAACAAACCTTCAACGTTAAATTGACTTTGCAGACGACACAAACCAGCAAACAGCAAGCGTGTTTCTTGAGGAATTCCAGCATATCCATCCAATGCCGGTTTTAAATCAAGAAGTATTTTTGATTTATTCATTCCTGAGCCGAATAATAAGCATACGCTTGATCAACATCTTCAAAGCGAGTTATCTCACCTTGATTCATAACATAAAAAACATTACAGTGCGCCTTAATCTGACCCGGCATATGTGAAACAAGGATTATAGAGCGATCTTTTCTTTTATCAAAAAGCTCGCGTTTGCATTTTTCATGGAACCGACTGTCACCGACAGCCAGAACCTCATCAATTAAATAACAATCAAACTCAATGGCCATCGACAAGGCAAATGCCAACCGAGCTTTCATCCCCGAAGAATATTTCTTCACAGGTTCTCTAAAATAGACACCCAGTTCAGTGAATTCTTCAACAAAAGGAATGGCTTTGCCAATATCACTATTATAAACACGGCAAATAAAGCGAAGGTTATCAAGCCCAGTCAAGCTCCCCTGAAAGCCACCAGAAAAAGCAAGGGGCCACGAGACACTCATGTCACGGTCGACTTGGCCAGCAGTTGGCTTCTCAGCACCACTTAACAAACGAATCAATGTCGACTTACCCGAACCATTGCGTCCGAGAATACCCACTTTCTGACCCAACTGAATCTCAAGATTAATATCACGCAATACATCGCGCTTACCTTGGCGCGTTTCATATACTTTTGAAACATTGGTCAAACGTATCATTCTGAGCCTACCAAATTCTTGGTTCGATGTACCAAAAGCAGGCCAATCAGTAACATACTGGCGTTAACCATCAAGATATAAGAAATGCTATAGTGGGTTCGTATACTTTCCCCGTAATAACCGTCGCGAAGCATTTCAACGCCATGAATCATCGGCACCCATAATGCATATTCTTGGGCATATTTTGGCAACCACTCGACCATAAACATGGCTCCCGATACGGGAAAAGCCAAATAAGTCATGATATGCCAAACACGTTCAAAACCTTCCGAGCGCTCGGTCAGTGCACCAACAATCAGGCCCAATCCAATAGCAAACCAGATCAAGAAAAACCAGCCGAAAACCATAGTTAACACATCTGCTGGAAAACTCATCCAACCGGTTGCAATGGCCACAATCGACAAACCAAGCAGGGAAATGGTCCCTCCCATGATTTCCAGTATTAAGCGCGCCACAAACAGGTCCAGAACAGTCACGTTACGGTGATAGAGCAGTGCGATATTGGGCTCAATCGCCTTAGAGCAACGGGTTGCTGCATTGCGCCACATTAAGACTGACGAATAACCGGTGATTGCAAAAGGCACAATATCCATATTCGACCCATGGGCGCCACGAGTCGTCACCCACAGTGCTGTAACACCAAGGGTGAACAGCATCGGCTCAAAAAACAACCACATGAAACCGATATTGCTTCGACCAAATCGAGTCAAGATTTCACGCATCAATAACGCACCTATCACACGTCGTTGAATCGAAAAACTAACAAGCAATGAGTCGCCGCCCCCCTCGGAAGCAAGTACCGGTTCAGTCACGATGTTCTTTAACTCCGGCAAACAACATCATCATAATCCCCCAAGCTACCAGTCCCAGCACAAGGGTGGATAAAACCCCACGAATCCTCTTCGGCTCCAAGGGGTAATCTGGCTGACTGGGTTGAACGATACGCTCTAAATACAATTGCTTACGCTGCGCTTCATTACGTGCCTGTTCTAGAGAGGCAAGAGCACTGGCCAATTGCCGATCAGAGAATTCACGCTCCAAAATCAGGCGTTGATACTCAGCTGCCTTGTTGGCTAATGATTTCTCACCGCCAGCCACCCGTGAGGTTTCTGCATCAATTTCAACCTGAAGGCCTTGAATCCGTTTCTTGATCGATGGAATTTGTGGATTATCTCGAGTAAATGTTTCAAGCTGAGTCAGTTGAGCCTTGGTTGCGATCAATTCATCTTGAAGTTTAGCAATTAGTTGCAGTTGAATAGCGGACTGCTGCTCAGGATCAATCACATTTTTCTTATTTCTATAAACTGAAATGGCCAAAGCAGCTTTCTTGGCTTTCATTTCAGCAATTTCAACTTCATTGGCAGCAAATTTAATCAAATCTTGCCGACCACGCTCATTAAGTTGGTTAACCAGAGACTCAGCCAACTCAAGAAGATTTTTATTGATGTAAAAAGCATCTTGCGAGGTAAAAGCCCGGACACTCAACGTACTGATCGATGACAACGGATCATACTCAACATTAACTTTGCTTTGATAATATTGGTAGAGTGCTTCGTAGCTATTCAACCACCAGGTCATCCCTGCGAATCTGCTGAAAAAATCAATACTTGGATCGCTGAATGATTTTTTTACATTAAGCTGCTTATCCAGAGCAATCAAAGCATCTCGTGAAAGCATGTAATCCTGTACGGAATAAGCATCATCTTGCGACTTTGAGAAGCCAGCTCCCTTAAGCATCAATCCCAAAGCGGAAGAACTTTGCTTATCTGGACTACGCACAACGAATCTTGACTCTGATATATAAATATCAGAAGCAACAAAACCAAAATATATTATAGACAGCAAGGTTGGAATAATAACAACCAACAAAAAAAGTTTGTTTTTAAAAACAAAAGGTAACGGTTTCAATTACACAACCTTCCAAAAATAAAATTGCCACAAACACCTACATCACAATGGGGAAGTCAGTTTTCTGATCTAAAAACCACTCAGAATATTAATGGCCCTATCTATTTGTAGCGTAGCGTGCTGACAACTGAGAAAGAATCGCAATCGGGCAGATTTCTCTTCCACAGCCGGATGAATGATCGGCTGCACGTTGATACCTTGTTGAAAGAGTTTTTGCGACAGTTTGGCGGCCTTGAGCGAACTACCGATGATGGCAGGAATAACGGCATAACCTTGCGACAACCCCGTATCGATGCCCTGGCGACGCGCTTGGCTCAGGAAGTAATCTGCTCGCTCGCGCAAGGCAGTCACCCTGTATGGCTCATCCAGCATTAATTCAATTGCTTTGAGCGACGCAGCAGCCATGGCAGGCGGAATTCCGACGCTGTAGACAAAACCCGGTGCAGTGTATTTAAGGTGATCAATTAGAGCCTGCTCCCCAGCAATATATCCCCCACATCCTGCCAATGCCTTGCTCAAGGTTCCCATCCAGATATCGACTGCTTTGCCAGCAAGTTTGTAGTGTTCGCGCAGGCCTCGCCCGGTATCTCCCAATACACCGAGTGAATGCGCTTCATCCACCATCAGGAATGCCTTGTAACGCTGCTTGATGTCAATAAAGCGCGGTAAGTCTGGAATGTCGCCATCCATGCTGTACAAGCCTTCGATAACGATCAAGGTCCGCTCAAATTGCCCGCGAATTTCTGCCAGGATATGTTCCAACGACTCTGGATCGCTATGGTTGAAGACGCGGCGTGCCGCTCCCGAAAGCTTGATACCTTCGATAACGCTGTTGTGAATCAGACTGTCGTGAAGAATCAGATCCTTGGGTCCGAACAAGGTGCCTATGGTGGTCACATTCGTGGCATGACCGCTGACAAAAACAAGGCAGTCATCAACTTCATAAAGTTCGGCAAGGCGGCGCTCAAGCGCTCGCTGGACTGGACGTTCACCAGCGACCAAGCGACTTGCCGAGGCCGAGGTGCCATAGCGATCGATAGCCTCCTTGGCTGCCTGATTGATACGTGGATCACCAGAAAGCCCCAGATAGTTGTAGCTTGAAAAATTGATGTAGGACTTTCCATCAATATAGCTGACTGCATTGGCAACCCCATCGTGTGACTTGAAGAAAGGATTCTCCACGCCCATACGCTGGACAGCAGCCTGCGTAATCGCAACCCGCTCGTAACCTGGAAATTTATCGAAACGGAAGAATTTATCCGGAATATTTGGTGCTCCCGCGGTCGACCGTGGAAGTACATTGTTTTCTTGAGCGAGGTTATCCCGCCTGGCAAGAAAACGCTTCACCAGTTGCTCCTTGGCATGGCCAACGAGTCCAATGTTTTGTTTAGTCATGATTCATTGACCACACCGCGCTGCTCAACTTCGGCAATCGCGGCCGCCACAAATTCCGGAGAAACTGACTCACCATGCTGTGCGACCATGCCAAGCGCGGTCGCAGTAAGACTACTGGCGGGCTCATCTGTTGGGCCTTCAGCCGCAAACAATCGTTCGGCGATGCGGGCTGTCACCCGCTCGACTGTCGGTCCTTCATTGAGCAACATTGCCGGCACCTGAATTCCAAAGCGTTTTTCCAGACCAAGGGCCAACTCTACCCCCATCAAAGAATCGAGACCCAGGTCGTGCAGAGAGCGTGTTGGATCAATGCGCTCGGTGCTGATCGCAAGAATATGTGACACCTCTTGGGTAACTAACCGCGCAACAATCGCCTGCACTTCGATCGCTGACTTGCCTTCGATCAATGCACGAAAATCCTCCATGCTCTCTGCGCCTCCGCCGTCACCACCCAGACGGCGCAGCAAAGTAAAGCGCGGGCCCTGCGCTGACGGCAATAGCCGGGCCAGCGTCGCAAACTGAAAATCGCCAATCGAGACATTACTTTGCGGCCATGCCAGGGCACGGCCCAGCATCCCCAAGGCAGCTTGAGCGGTCAAAGCTTCGGCACCAAGACGATTGGCTAGGCTATCCTTAACCGCTTGGTTACGAGTTAAATAGCCCGCATCGCTGATTGCCCCCCAAGCAATACATGTGACTGGCAAACCCTCAGCCCGGCGCAGACAAGCCAGACCTTCAAGCCAAGCGTTGCCAGCTACATAATTGGCTTGTCCTGGATTACCGATATAAGTTGTCACCGAGGAATAAAGCATGAAGTAATCGAGTGCCAATTGTTTAGTCAGGCTATGCAGGTTCCAACCCCCTCGAATTTTCGGATTTAGCACACTACGCATGCGGTCCGCATCCAAATTCGCCATTAATGCGTCGTCGATCACCATGGCTGCATGAAAAACGCCTTTGAGTGGCTTGAGACCAGGCATGACCAAAACGGCCTGCAGAGTCATCAGATCGGCAACATCGCATGCGACTAGCACAGGCTCTGTCCCATAAGCACGAAGCGAAGCCAGCGCTTCGGTAGCACCTGGTGTTTCCTGACCTCGCCGGCTCAGTAGCAAGAGTTGCCCCGCACCATGCTTCGCTAACCAACGTGCCGTTTCAAGACCAAAACCAGAAATTCCACCCGTTACCAAATAGCAAGCCTGAGGATCAAAACGAATGGCTTTCTGCTCCGTCTCAAGCCGCTCAATCGGTAAGTGATCTCCATCGAAAGTCACTACAACCTTGCCAATCTGGCGAGACTGCTGCATGAAACGGAAGGCATCTACCACCTGTGCGGCAGGAAATGTACGAACAGGCAACGTGGAGAGGATGCCATTTCTAAATAATGCCATCACTTCGCGGAACAAACGGGCGGCGAGATCCGGACGGGCAATCAGGAGTTGGTCGGCGTCGATCCCGAAATAACTGATATTGTCTTTAAATGGGCGCAGGCCAATCGGGGTGTTTTCGAAAAAGTCTCGCTTACCGAGTTCAAGGAAGCGCCCGAACGGGCGCAGAACATGCAAGTTGCGCCGGATCGCTTCGCCGGCCAGCGAATTGAGAACGACATCAACCCCTTCGCCCTGTGTTAAGGCCAGAATTTGGTCCGCATAAGCCAAACTACGAGAATCGAAGACATGGTCGGCTCCTAGCAACTGGACGAACAGGCGTTTCTCGGCACTACCGGCCGTGGCAAAAACCTCAGCCCCGAGATAACGGGCAAGCTGAATCGCTGCAATGCCAACCCCCCCTGCACCACCATGAACGAGCACTCGCTCCCCTGGCTGCACATTGGCCAACTGCTTTAGCGCGTAATAAACGGTGAAGAAAACTGTCGGTACAGTCGCTGCAGCATCAAATGACCAAGATTCAGGTTTATGAATCAACGCACCTGCCCGGGTAACGACATGGCTGGAAAAACAGGCCGAGCCAAAACCCATCACGGCATCGCCCGGTGCAAATTCATCGACCCTGCTACCCACTCGGGTTACCACACCGGAAAATTCCAAGCCAAGGCTGGCACCAGCAAAACCATGCTCCACCGCTTCGTCCGGCAAAAGACCCATGACATACATCACGTCACGAAAATTCAACCCTGTGGCACGTGGTTTGACTTCGACTTCGTCCGACGCTAATTCAATCTCAGGTTGCCCCAGCCATATCAGATTGCGCAATTGCCCAGGTACCCGAAAATCAAGTCGATAACGCACTGTTTCCAGGTTTTGTGAATTTGCTTCTGCAAGCTGTGAGGACTGCATGCGCAAGACGTGCCGTCCGTTAGCATGGCGGATAATTTCTGTCTCACCGTCCGGCGCCAAACACTCCTCGGCCAAAAACTGTGCCTGCTGCCCAACCGAAAGGGAGCCTGAAAAATCCAGTAAACGACAGGAGAGCCCGGGATACTCGTTCATAACAACCCGCCCCAAACCCCAGAGCGCCGTGTGTGCCGGATTCCTGTCAGTGCTCGCCAACAGACCATCCACCGGCAGCGCCCCCCGCGTTACCCAAGTTAGTCTAGGTAATTTGGGTTGTATGGCAAGCACCCGCACCAAGTGAAGCGCCTCGACCGGCAGATCAATATCATCAGCGGTGCGCTCTGCTGCCAGAAAAATAACATGCTCAAATTCTTCTGCTACATCCTGTCGCTGTTTGTCGAGCAGTTCGCGGGTTCCAGCTTCGGTCAATAGCTGATTATCACAGAAAGCTATTGTGGCAACTTGGCCGCGTCCCGCTAGGGATTCACATAGTGATTCAGCCAATGCCAGTCCCTGCTCATCACCAGCCAGCAATAGCCAGCGTCCGATTTCGGCATTAGGCCATCCCGCTTCGCTCGCCCCTCGCTTGCCAAGCACAAGATAACAACCAACAGGGCTGGCTTCACCCGCGGGCTCTCGGCAGGATTCAACCGTTTCAAAGCCCAACTGGATCAGGTGATTTTCCCAGACAACAGGTGGTTGAAACGACTGACTTCCCCAAATCAGGTCGCTGGCCAGATCAGATTGGCGCTCAGCAAGCACCACCAACCCCCCTGCTGCCAGACGTGACTTTGTCCAGGCAAGCAAGGCAACAGCGTTTGAACTGGCCCAAAGGACATGCCGAAGCACCACCACATCAAAGCAGGGTGGTATTGGCTGACTAGATTTCAACGTGCCAGCCTCTGCGTTGAACTCCGCTACGCTCACCCAGTCCGCATCCTGATACTCATGGATAAGTTGATCACATACCTCGGCATCCCCATTCGCCAGTACATAATCAACATTCGATGGATTAATGCAATGAGCAAGTTGCTGCGGTATGTTACTCAGGCCAGCTGTGATCTCCAATACGCGAAAACGACGCGTCGGTGGATGATTACCTGCAAGAGAGAGTAGTAATTGTTCAATTGCTTGGCGAGTGCCTTTATAGGTTATTGAGTCGTCGTACAGGCTGTCGAGTTGCTGACTACGCGTTATCTGCCCTATCTGCGCACACGGGGCAACACGTCCACCCAACAAATCAGGCAGCGCATTTCCACGGCGGCCAATCAGCAATAACTCAGACAGGCTATTTGGATATTCAGTGAGCAATGCTCGCCAGATCTCATCAGCCAGCGGCATGTCACTATCGATTAATTGCCAGTTTTCATTACATTTTTTCAAATACCCTTGTTCGACCAATAGATCACGAGCCCACCCTAACAGACGACCGCTCTCATCGACTCCCTCTAGAGAGTGACCCAGTCGATCTTCGAACGCAACACTAGGCTCATCCAGCAAAGATCGCACTGCTTCATATACAAAAGCAGTCACCAGTGCGTCAAACAGCGGCTGAGCCTCGTCGAAATAAGCACGCCGCTGAAGATGTTCCTCATGATCAATAAACCACATCTTGAGTTGCTGTTGCAGCGTGTTTACCTGTGGCAATACAGTCGATGAACTTTCCAACAAGCTAGGCTGGACGATCGGGACAATCTGCCAGCAGGCAGGATTGACTTGCTTGCCCTGGCGCAGAGAAGCAGCACGGAAGCGGCAACCCGTCAAAACGGCGAGTTGTTCGCCATCTGCGGTCAACAGTTCGAAATCGGCCAGAACCGAGCGCAAGCTGCGCCGCCGGATAGATGTACGGAACCTTGTCACGCTACCCGAGCGCAACAGGCGCAAGCGCCCGACCTTTACAGGCAGTAGCGGCAGGCCGAAACCTGCTTCGATTTCCTTCTGGAAGAAGTCGAGCAATGACTGGAAACAGACATCAACCATCGCCGGGTGGAGGATCCAGGCGGCGCTATCAGCCCCCAGACCAAGTGGTGCCAGAAACTCGCCGGATAGATAGTCGCCATATAGACGTGAACTTTTCAGCCCCTGAAAAATTGGGCCGTAATCGAGGCCTAGCGTACCAGCCAGCCGATAATGTGTAGAGTGGTCGATCTCGTCAAGCAGGGTTTCGATCTGCGCCGAGGCCTGCTCGACATAGCCTGCCACCGCGCCCAACAGGCGACCACAGGCATTGAGCGCCCAATCGTCTTCGGACAAACGCTGCCGGCTGCGAATCTGGAAGCTACCGTCGCGGGCATTAAATTCAAAACGGGTGCTACGGCCGTACTCACCGTCAAAGACGATCGGAGAAACGATGTCAAGTTCCTCCACTTCCTGAGTGTCACCAGAAAAAATCTGCTGTGCTGCCACCAGAGCCATTTCAATATAAGCCGCCCCAGGCAAAACCACGGCACCCGCCACTCGATGGTCGTTCAGCCACGGCAAGGCTTTCGGATCAAGGACGTTCTCCCAACCAAACTCTACATCCTTCAGCGGCCAGCCCAGCAAGGGGTGAATTCGCTCACGCGCGATCAAGCGATAACCCTCTACGGTATTGGGCAACCAATGTCGCTCACGCTGCCAAGGATATGCTGGCAAATCGACACGCTGCCCCACACTCGGGAAACAAGCCACTAAGGAGTCGCCCGCCGCGAGCAAGTGCAAGCGCAAAGCCAACGCCTGCAAACAATCCTCGCCATCATCGTTTTTACGCAGGGAAGGAAGGACTACCGCCTTGACACCCCGCTCGGCCAAACACTCCTTCAGGTAACGTTGCAGGATGGCATGAGGCGAAATCTCGAGCAACGTCCGACAACCCAGATCAAGCGCCCGTTCGATCGCCTGCTGGAAACGCACCGGCTGGCGAACGTTGTCCCACCAATAATCGGCCGTCAGCGGCTCATTATGGAGATTACCTGTAACGGTCGAAACAAATTGCGTCTGACGAGATGAAGTGGGTGCCAAGTCATCCAAGGAAGCCGACAAGACGGCCTCAACCGGGTCCATGTAGCGACTGTGAAAAGCGTAGTCGAGATCAAGCAACTTGAAGACCACACCACGCAATTTGGCAAGCTCAGCCAGCGAGTCAAGTTGGACTAAAGGACCAGAGAGCGTCAAGTTGCCAGGACTGTTGTAACCAGCGATCTCCAAATCGGGCCAAGCCCCTTCGTCAAGCCAGTCCTGCATCACCTTCGCTGACAGACTAATTGCTGCCATGCGTCCAGCACCACGCGTCAGAGCCTGGGCAGCGCTACGGGCGCAAATGACGTGCACCGCCTCATCCAGCGTCAAGGCCTCAGCAGCCCAAGCCGCCGCCACTTCGCCCACACTATGCCCCAGTACAACATCAGGAACGTGACCCTCATCCCGTAGCATTTGGGTAACGGTATACTGAATCGCAAACAAGAGTGGCTGAGCCACCGCCGTATCATCCATGCGCGATGCACTATCCGTTGCCTGAAGTTCATCAATGACCGAGAAACCCGCAGGAACAAGCATTTTCTGTTCAAGTTGAGCCATGATCTCGGCAAATCGAGGGCTTTCTGCCAGCAAAAGCTGCCCCATACCGATCCATTGCGAGCCATTACCTGCGTAAACAAAAGCTACTCCGCCCGTTTCTGCCGGGGCATCGGCCAAGATCACAGCGGAAGAAGACGTTGCATCAGCATATGTTGACAGTGCATCAACAACTGACGCAACTGATGCCCCTCGAACAATTAGCCGCTTTTCAAGGCGATCCCGGCCGTAAGCGGCCGAATAGGCAAGATCGTAAAACGCAGCAGGCTGTAGGCTTTCAATCCTCTGAGCAAAACGCCCAGCCAATTCGCGCAAGGCTGCTTCCGTCTTTGCTGAAAGTAGCAACGGTGGCAATGTACTGCTCCCCGAAACCGCTTGTGGTACAGCAGGTAACACATACTCCTGCAATAAAACATGGGCGTTAGCACCGCCAAAACCGAAAGAATTGACGCCAACGTTCAGCGGCCTGCTTTCTTGTTCGGCCAAAGAGAGCATTTCAGTCACCGGTCTCAGACACCAGCCAGCGAAATCAATTTTTGGATTTGGGGTAGTCAAGTTGATCGACGGAGGAACAGAACGATGCTTGAGCACTAGCAAAGCCTTAAGCAGGCCTGCCATCCCTGACGCCGGCTCCAGATGACCAACATTCGACTTTATCGAGCCAATCGGCAGAGGAGCACCCGCTATCCGCGCCTGACCATAGACCTCCCCAATGGCTGCAGTTTCTATCGGATCACCAATTGCCGTACCCGTGCCATGGGCCTCAAGATAATCAACATCACTTGCCGTAATACCAGCTCGTGCCAATACTGATCGCATCAGCTCAACCTGACCATCCCGACTGGGAATCGTCAGACCGGTCTTGCGACCACCATCCGCATTCACTCCAGATGCCAGAATGAGCGCATGGATGCGATCACCATCGGCCTCTGCTTGGGCGAGCGGCTTAAGTAACAGCACCGCCCCACCTTCGGCTCGGACGTAACCATCACCCGAGGCATCAAAGGTATGGCAACGCCCCCGTGCCGACAGCATGGAAGCCCGGGAAAAACCAACAAATGGGTAAGGATGGGCCAGCAGATTAACCCCGCCCACCATGGCCATCGAAGCTTCACCAAGACGCAAGGCATTACAAGCCTGGTGCAAAGCGACAAGTGATGAAGAGCAGGCAGTATCTATCGCCATAGATGGCCCATGCAGATCAAATACGTAGGACAGGCGATTGGCTGCGATACTCAGTGTGTTGCCGGTCATCGTATGCGTTGACATACTGGCCAGATCATCCATGTTGCGCATTCCGTAGTCCAGGCCGGAAATACCGACATAAACAGCGCAATCACTCCCTGCAGCACGGGACGGTGGCAAACCGGCGTTTTCCAGCGCTTCCCAAGCAAGCTCTAACAACAAGCGTTGCTGCGGATCAATCCAGGCCGCTTCACGGGGCGAAATACCAAAAAAACCTGCGTCAAATTCGTCAATTCGTGACAAAACGCCCGCCGAAAAGGTAACGCTACGACCTGCTTCGCCACGTTTTGGGTGCTGCAACAATTGAGTCGCCCAGCGATCACTGCCCACTTCGGAGACCATATCCCGCCCCCCAGCGAGTGCCTCCCATAGATCTATCTCAGACGTTAAATCACCCGGCAAGCGAAAAGCAAAGCCAACAATTGCTATTTTTTCTTTTTCAGCTTCACTTTGCATATATTTCACAATAATTTAATTGTATCTGGAATTAATTCTACCTGAGAGCGGCATTTCCGACCATATTACCTAGGTGATACTCCAAAGCCACGACTTATCCAGGACGAGGCGGTTTATCCTGATTACTTGGCTACGGGCACTGTCCCACCCGTCAGCAGTCGCCCCGCCCGCCTGTTTCGTGATCGCCCGCCCTGAAATCATGACTTGTCTTGAAAGGATGCCGGATGCACACCTCACAATTACCGTCCTACATTTCGTCCGAGAATCTCGGACCCTGGCACATTTTTCTTGAACAAATCGAACAGGTTGCCCCGCTGCTCGACAAGCGTTTGTGGCCCTGGGTCGAGACCCTGCGCCGCCCCAAGCGGTCGTTGATCGTCGATATTCCCATTCGCCTCGACAATGGCGAAATTGCCCATTTCGAAGGCTACCGGGTGCACCACAACACCTCGCGCGGCCCCGGTAAAGGCGGTGTCCGTTTTCATCAGGATGTCACGCTATCCGAGGTGATGGCCCTGGCCGGCTGGATGACGATCAAGAACGCCGTCGTCAACGTGCCATTCGGTGGCGCCAAAGGCGGTATCCGGGTCGATCCGCGCGACTTGTCCCTGGCCGAACTGGAACGCGTCACCCGGCGCTACGCCAGCGAAATCAGCATGATGATCGGCCCCGACAAGGATATTCCGGCGCCTGACATGAACACTAACGCCATGGTCATGGCCTGGATGATGGATACCTACTCGATGGTCCAGGGGCGTACCGTCACCGGGGTGGTCACCGGCAAGCCCCTGGCCCTCGGCGGCTCGCTCGGCCGAGCAGATGCCACCGGCCGTGGCGTTTTCGTCACCGCCCGCCAGGCAGCGCGCAAGCTTAATCTGCCCATCGCAGGAGCCCGCGTCATCGTCCAGGGCTTTGGCAATGTTGGCGAAGCTAGCGCCCGTCTCTTTGCCGCCGCTGGCGCCAAGGTCATCGCCATCCAGGATGTCAGCGGCACCGTGGTCAATGCCGCCGGGCTCGATGTCTCAGCGATCAAGCAGCACTTGAGCGACACCGGCTCGCTGCGCGGCGCCCCCGATTGCGAACTGATCGCAGCCGATGATTTCTGGACCATTCCCTGTGAATTTCTGGTGCCGGCGGCGCTGGAATCTCAGATCAATCGCCATAACGCGCAAAAAATTGCTGCCCGCATCATCGTCGAAGGGGCCAACGGTCCGACCACGCCGGAAGCCGATGCCATCCTCGGCGAGCGCGGTATTGTCGTGGTCCCCGACGTCCTGGCCAATGCCGGTGGCGTCACGGTCAGCTACTTTGAATGGGTCCAGGACTTCTCGAGTTTTTTCTGGAGCGAAGAAGAAATCAACCAGCGCCTCGAAAAAATCATGGCCGATGCCTTCGAAGCTATCTGGGCGCTGGCCGACAAGCATCGTTTACCCCTGCGGACCGCAGCCTTCGTCATCGGCTGCGACCGTGTCCTACAAGCACGCGCCCTGCGTGGCCTGTATCCCTGAGCACCACCCCCAGCACTTTACCAAGGACATTCCTCATGAACCGTCTCATCATCACCGCCCTGTTAACCGCCCTTGGCAGCAGCCTGGCCAGCGCCCAGCCCGCCAACAACGAGGCCCGCCAGGCGCAGCGCGCCCAGTAATCAGTTGATTGGCCGCCCGTGACGGGGGCGGCCCCATCGCCCCCTGGAGCGGAACCATTGGCGGCAGGTGATCGCGGCCGATCAGGGCATGACGGCGCGTCCCTGCAACATTTTTTGCCCCGCCAGTTGGACCTGGACCAGCACCTTGGCACCGGCCGCAATCGTTCCCTGACCGCTCAGGCGATTGTCGCCGGCCGGCTGCAGGACGATTTCACTTTTCCGGGCGCCATCGAGAATCACCAGTTTGCCGCTGGCCCCGGCCGTCGGCAGCGCCTGACCATGCTGGGAGGCGTACACCAGCGCCTGCCCGTCCTTGTTGACCACCTCGAATTGCGCCATGCCGGCTTCAACCACCACGCCGCCATACTGCGCCTTGCCGTGGTCCATATGAGCCAGCAACGGCGCGCTGCTCAGGCTCAGCGATAGGGCAACAGCGACAATACTCAGGGTTTTGTTCATTGGATATCTCCTTTTGAAAAATTGAAAATCAGAGGCTTTCATCACCACTCTGGGCGACCAGACGCTCAGCCGCAGCCCGGCCAAATAGCCAGAATAAGGCCGGTGTCACAAAGGTATCGAGCAAGGTGGCGCTGATCAGGCCGGAAAAAATCACCACCGCCACCGGGTGGAGAATTTCGGTTCCCGGCTGTTCTGCTTCGAGCAACAGCGGCGCCAGCGCAAAAGCAGCGACCAGCGCCGTCATCAAGACCGGGGTCAGTCGCTCAAGCGAGCCACGAATAATCATCTGCTGCGAGAACTGCTCCCCTTCGCTGCGCATCAGATTCAGGTAATGGCTGATTTTCAGAATGCCATTACGAGTCGAAATGCCGGCCAAGGTAATGAAACCGATCAGGGCAGCAATCGACAGCGGCTGCCCGGACAGCCACAGGCCAACGACGCTGCCGACCAGCGCCAGGGGCACATTGGCCATGATCAGCGTGCTCAACAACGCCGAGCGATAGCGGCTATACAACACCATGAAAATCAACAGGGTCGACACGATGGCCAGCCCGGAAATCAGGCGTGCCGCCTCTTCCTGCGCCTCGAACTGCCCACCGAGGGTAATGAAATAACCCTCTGGCAAGCGCAGGTCAGCCACCACACGGCGAATATCGGCGACCACCTCGGACAAGGGGCGACCGTCGGCGCTGGCCGAGATCACGATGCGCCGCCGCCCATCGTCCCGGGCAATTTGGTTCGGCCCATCACCATCTTCGATGGTGGCCAATTGCGCCAGCGGCACCCGGCCGAGCGGCGTTTCAATCAGCAACTGGCGCAAACCGTCGAGCGAACGGGCGTGATCCGGCAAACGCAACACCAGATCGAAGCGCCGGTTACCTTCGACAATCTGGGTCAGTTTTTCACCATCGACCAGACTTTGCAGTTCGCGCAACAAGACAGCAGACGACAGGCCGTAACGCGCGGCCGCAGCAAAATCGATGTGCACCTTGATCTGCGGCGCCAGGACCTGCTTTTCAATCTGCAAATCGGCCAAGCCCTCGACTTTGTCCAGTCGTGACTGCAAGGCTGCGGCCTGGGCACGCAGGGTATCGAGATCGTCCCCGAAAATCTTGATCGCAATCTGCGCCCTGACTCCGGACAGCATATGGTCGATACGGTGTGAAATCGGCTGACCAAGACTGAGCGAGGCCGGCACCCCGGCCAGACGCTGGCGGATGTCGGCATAAATTTCGGCTTTGGGCCGCCCTGCCGGCTTGAGCTTGATTTCCAGTTCCGAGACATGCACGCCTTCGGCATGTTCATCCAGCTCGGCCCGCCCGGAGCGCCGGCCAACATGTTCGATCTCGGGGACCGACAGAATCAATTGCTCGACCTGACGTGCCAGCGCCGCCGAATCGCTCAAGGTGACCCCGGGATTCAAGCGCACACCAAGCGTGATCGAACCTTCATTGAACGGTGGCAGAAAGGTGGTCGGAAACCAGGCCACACTCCCCGCCGCCAGCACCACCGCGATGGCGGCAATGATCACCGGTTGCCGCGGTCGCGCCAACACCCCGCTCAGCAAGCGCTGGTAATGGCGTTTCAACCAGCAAACCAGCACGGTTTCCCGGTGGCGGGCCTGAGCCAGCGGCGGCAACAGGTAATACGCCAGTACGGGCGTCACCGTGACCGAGACCAGCAAGGAGGCCAGGATCGATACCACGTAGGCAATGCCCAGTGGCACGAACAGCCGCCCTTCGATACCTGGCAAGGCAAACAAGGGTACAAAAACCAGGGCAATGATCAAGGTGGCATAGACAATCGCCGAGCGGACCTCCAGCGAAGCGCGAATGACCACGTCGCGTACCGGCAGGCTCGCCCGCTCGCGCACGGCCAGGCGCAGACGACGCAGAATGTTCTCGACGTCAACCACCGCGTCATCGACCAGTTCACCAATGGCGATGGCCAGCCCACCCAGCGTCATGGTGTTGATCGACAGCTCCAGCCAGCGAAAGACCAGGACGGTGATCAGGATAGACAAAGGAATCGCCGTCAGCGAAATCAGCAAGGTCCGGGCATTGCCAAGGAAGAAAAACAGAATGCCAGCTACCAGGAAGGCAGCAAACACCAGCTTGCCCTGCAAGTTGTTGACCGACGCCTCAATGAAATCAGCCTGCCGGAAAATCACCTGCGGCTTGGCCAGCGTTGCCGGCAAACCCGCCTGCATTTCCTGCAGGGCATTTTCCAGGGAGCGGGTCAGACGCAGGGTATCGGCGGCTGGCTGCTTCTGGATACTGAGAATGACCGCTGGCTGGCCGTTATAGCCGCCATCGCCACGTTTGACCGCCGGCGCAAAGCGGACCTCGGCCACCTGACGGAGCAGCAGCGGCTGGCCGTTGCGCGCGGTCAACGCCAGATTTTGCAGATTTTCCAAGCGGGCACTACGCCCAAGGTGGCGAATCAGATACTCGCGCCCGTTCAGTTCCAGAAAGCCGCCCGAGGTATTGCCGGCATAACCGCGCAAGGCCTCGTCGATCTGGCTCAGCGAAATGCCCAGTTCGGCCATGCGGATCGGATCAGGCTGTACCTGAAATTGCCGCACCGCCCCCCCAATCGGGATCACTTGCGCCACGCCCGACAAGGCCATCAGACGTGGCCGCAACACCCAGTCAGCGTATTCGCGGGCCTGCATCGCCGCCTCCTCACCCCCTGCGATGGGAATCGCCAGCAGCATGACCTCACCCATGATCGACGAAATCGGCCCCATGCGCGGCACGGCACTCGGTGGCAAGGCACCATCCAGCGCCGCCAGCCGTTCACTGACCATTTGTCGGGCCCGGTAGATGTCGATTCCCCAGTCAAAACTGACATAAACCACCGACAAACCGGCCGCCGACACTGAGCGCACATTAGCCACCCCGGGCAGGCCATTCAGTGCCGCTTCGAGCGGAAAAGTGACCAGTTGCTCGACCTCCTCCGGCGCCATGCCACCCGACTCGGTCATCAGGCTGACCGTCGGCTTGTTCAGATCGGGAAAGACATCAACCGGCAGATGGCGCGCTTGATAGGCGCCATACGCCATGCACAGCAGCGCGGCCAGCAGCACGAACAAGCGGCTGGCCATGCTTTTTTCCAACAAAAACTGGAACATGGCGCCTCCTAACGGATCTGGTTGAGCAAAGCGGCGCCCTCAGTCACCACCCGCTCACCCGCCTGCAGACCGCTGCGGACGATGACTCGGGCACCGTCGAAGGGCTCACTACGCACCCCCCGCGGGCTGAACCTTTCGGGTGCCGTTTTGACCCAGACAATGCTTTCATTGGCCGGGCTACGCACCAGCGCTCGTTGCGGCAAGGCCAAGCCAGGGGCGGCCGCCTTGAGCTGCACAAACACCGGCAAGGCCAGACCCAGCGGCAAGGCAGTGCCGGCCCCCTGACGCCCAAAGCGCAGCGGCAAGGCCTGCTCACGCAAACGGCCGCCGGCGCCGATGAAGTTCAGATCGACGGTACGTCCGTCGACCGCGATGCTGGCCCCTGCCACCGTCGTCACAGCAAGTGGCGCGTAGGCCAGCGCCTCAACCTGCAGACGATCCGGTGCGGCAATCTCGAACAACACGTCCCGCGCCTCAACCACTTGCCCGGCCACGACCTGGCTGCTGGCAATCACGCCGTCCACCGGAGCGCGGAGCGCATCGCGCCCGGCCAGACCGGAACGGCCAGCCGCCAGACGACCGGCCAGGCTGCGCACCTCGCTGGCCGCCGCCTCGATCTCCTTGCGCGGCACGGTATGAACCAACTGCTGCAAGCGCGCCAAGCGCTGCTCGGCCAGATGGAGCGCCGCCTGCCACTCGGCGATTTGCGCCTGCTGCCCGGCGCGCTCCAGACGGCTGCTCGCCGGCGTCAGCCAAGCCAGAATCTGCCCTTGCCGCACCGTTGACCCCACCACTGGCAAGCCCCGCCCATCCGGCGCATCCAGGCGGCCGCCGATACTGGCCTGAACCAAGCCGCCGCGCTGCGGGTCGAGCACCACCCGACCGGGCAACTCGACCACCTGCGGCAAAGCCGCTTCAAGCAGCGGCTCGGTCCGCAAGGCCATCTGGCGCTGTGCCCGCTTGGGCAGAAAAACCGTGCCATCGGCCAAACGTTGCGGGGCATCCCCGCGCACGATCAGCGGCGCTTCATCACCGTGGGTATGCCCCTCGTGCGCACTCAGCGGCGTCGCCGCGAGCAACAAAACCGAACTCCACATCAGCCAAGTATTCATGCCGCCTCTCCCTGTCGTCCCGCATGCCAGCGCCACACGCCTGCCAGCAACAGGATGCCCAACAACCAGGCTGACCAGCGCGGCCAGGCGGTTGCTTCGTTTACGGTCGACGCCGCCGCAAGCACCATGTCAGCGCTCAGCAAATCGGCCTCATCCCCGGCCAGCACGGTCAAAGACAGGGCGTGACGACCCGGCTGACGCAAGGGCGCCAGCCAAGTGGCATCGTCAATCCGGTAATCGCCCGTCGCCGGGTTAAAGACGGCCTGCGTCGCCTGCCCGTCACGCTCCAGTTCCAGTTTGGCGTCCAGGACCGGCGCATTGCTCGGCGCCCGATCCAGCCACAAGATCAAGGTCTGCTCATCAAGCCGGCCAACGACCTCAAACAATTCGCTCTCGGCTATCAGCACCGGCTGCTCGGCTGGCGGCGATGCCGCTCCAGCCAGCCAGCTGCTACTCATTCCCACGGTCAACGCCATCCAACGGCAAATTTTCAAAATAGCCATCCTCATTTACTCCGGTAACAGGCCCAGGGCCTGACGATAGTCGGACCAGCGCTGCGCCTGCTCGATACGAGCCCGCAGCAACCGACGTTCGGCTTCAACGGCTTCTTGTTCGGCGCGTAGACGGCTGGGCAAATCGATGTTGCCCAGGCGAAAAGCCTTGGCGTAATCCGCCTGATTGCGCACCGCCAGCCGCCAGCGCTCGCCATAGGCGGCCAAGGCCTGAGCGGCGGCCTGCCATTGGGCCAGCGCCAGATCGGCGCTCAGCCGCAGCGTTTCGCGCTGCAAACTCAGTTGCTGGCTCGCTTCGATCAGCGCGGCATTGGCGTTTGCCAGCGCCGCTTGCTGGCGCACCCCGGACGACAGCGGCAAGTGCAAGGCGATGGCCCAGGTTTGCTCTCCCGCCTCGCCGCGCACCGCCTGATCGATACGGGTGGACAGCGTCAACGCCGGGCGATCCCTATCCTGGCTGCGCCGCAAAGCCAATTGCTGACGGGCCAGCTCGGCCTGTTGTTCGATCACCCGCCAAGCCGGGTGCTGGCCCAGCCAGGACGGCACCGGCCCATCATCTCGTGCGGCGACAGGCGCGTTGGCACCGTCGCCTGCCGCTTCAGCATCCCAGCCGGGCGGTAATGGGTTTTCGGGCTGAACCGCCGGCAACGGCGGCAAATGGCCGAGCAAGCGGCGCACGGTCTGACGGGCATCGAGCAAGGCTTGTCGCGTTTCGGCGACCGCAGCGCTCGCCACCGCCAGCACCCCACCCGCCAGATGCTCATCCGCCGGGGCCAGGTCGCCCGCTGCCACGCGCTGACCGACATCATCGGCCAATTGACTGGCGGCTTGCCGGCGCGACTCCGCCAAGCCCATCTCCTGCTCGGCCAGTAACCAAGCCCACCAGGCCCGCCGCAACGTCGCCGCCAATTGCCAGCGTTCATACGCCAGTTGCCCAGCCAGCGCGGCGGCTTCGCCGGTGGCGACCGCCTGGGCAGCTGGCCGCTCCCCCGGCAACCACAACGGCAAGGCCAGGCCGATTTCACGCTCGGTAGCACCGCGATTGCGATTGAAGTGGTCACTGCGTTGCGCCAGCGCCACACTGGGGGGCGCCGCCAGCCATTGCCCGGCGGCAACTTGCTGGGCAGCACCGGCCTGTTGCCGCCACGCCTGGCCATGCGCCGCCGGCTGCCGGCGCCAAGCACGCTCATAGGCCTCAGCCAAGGGACTAGCCGGCGTTTCCTGCGCCCGCAACGGGGCACTGCCGATGATCAAGAGGGCGACCCAGAACAGGTATCGCATAAGAAATTCTCCGGTTGCATTAACGACACAACCGGCGAGCTGCCAAGCTCAGCCCTTGCGGGCGTTCAAAACTTCAGAAAAAACTGGCCAGCCGCCGGACTCAGGCGATGGCGGGGCGCGGCGGCCGTTCAAGGCCCGCGGGAACGCAGGAAGAAAAGCGTTGTGGCGCCCGGTCGACCGTGAGCAGATCACGCGGCAGCGGGTGCATGGGCAAAAGACTGGCGGCCAGGGGCGGATACGCTGCCAGATGGCCAGGGCAACAGTGATGCTGCTGATCGTGGCAAGGCGACGCATCTGCCGCATGCCCGGGGCAGTCGCTGCAATCGTCAGCCATCACCGCCTGGTCGTCTGAGCTCGCTACTGAGGCGGCGTGCTCGGCAGGGCCGACCTGCTCAGCCCCCTTCACCAGCGGCGCATGCGTTCCTTGCGCCGCATGCGTCATGGCCTGCGCCAGGTCGATACCGACGGCAGGCGACAGCACGCCGAGCAGCAGAACGACGAGCAGGTAACGGGCGAGATGGGGAAGCAGGCGAGCCATGGTCGGGCGACTATACCCCATCGCGACGTCGATGCAAAACCTGCCGCCCGGCAGACTCCAGCGGCCCAATGACGGAAGATTGTCACTTGCTGACACCACACCCGGTTCAGCGCCACAACAGGGTCGGCACCTCAGCGCTGCGTAACAAGGCATTGGTGCGGCTACCCAACAGCAGGCGCCGCCAGGCGGCATGCTGGAAAGCGCCCATGGCCAGCAGGCCAATACCCTCATCGCGAACCAGACGCGGCACCTGGCTGCTGGCCTCACCCGGTAACTGGTGAACACAGACTGAAAAACCGTCGTTTTCCAGGGTTGACCGGGCCTGCGCCAGGGCCCGCAAGGCCTCGCGCCCGGGGCTGCCGGCCAGCAACAGATGGCAGTCAAGACCGGCCAGCAAGGGGCTGTGACGCAAATGCTCGATGCCCCGTCGCGCCATCGCGCTGCCGTCAAAAGCAATCAGGCAGCGCTGCGGCGCCGCAAAATCGCGGTGCACCGTCAAGATCAGCTGCGGCAGACGCTGCACCAGGCTCGCCAAATTCTGGCCGAGCCGCTGAGCATGCTCGCCCGTTGCACCGCCTCGACCGAGCACAAACAAATCAACGCCGGCCGCCTGTTCGAGCAGGGTATCGACCAGCGCCCCATGGCGCAGGCGGACGTCGGTCCGGCTGAACCCGGCAGCCAGCGCCCGGGCCCGCAGGCCCGCCAGAAACAGCCGGCCAGCCTCGCGCGCCTGACGGCTGTTTTCGGCATCGCGCGCGCTCAGCGCCTGCAACAAGTGGTCTTGCGCATCCAGCCCAATTGCCCCGCTGCGATCCTCACCCGCCGCCTGTTCCGGATGACGGTCAAGGACATGCAAAAATTCCAGCGGCCGGGCCAGACGGCCAGCGGCCCAAATCGCGGCATCGGCCACGGCATGCGCCAACGGGCCGCGGTCAACCGCCGCCAATACGCGATTTTCATGGTCCACAGTCATCGCTCAATGTCCCATTATCTGTTCAACGGCGTCCGGCTTGTCATGGACGGCAAAGCGATCGACCAGCGTGGCGCTAGCTTCGTTAAGCCCGATCACCTCAACCTCGGTACCCTCACGGCGAAACTTGAGCACCACCTTGTCGAGCGCGCTAACCGCCGTGATGTCCCAGAAATGCGCCTTGCTGACATCGATGCGCACCGTATCGATCACTTCGCGAAAATCAAAAGCGGCGGCAAAGCGTTCAGCCGAGGCAAAAAAGACCTGGCCAACCACCCGGTAGTCGCGCATCCGTCCGTCGGCACTGGCCCAACTGCCAACGTGCAGAATCATGCCGACCTTGTGGGCGAAGAAGAAACCGGACAACAACACGCCGACCAGCACGCCGCGAGCCAGGTCGTGGGTCAGCACCGTCACCGCCACCGTCGCCAGCATGACCACGCTGGAACTGGCCGGCAGGGTGCGCAAATCGCGGATCGACGCCCAACTGAAGGTGCCGATCGACACCATGATCATCACCGAGACCAGCGCCGCCATCGGAATACGTGCCACCCAATCGCCCAGCAACATCAGCAGCAGCAGCAGGAAAACCCCGGCGGCCAGCGTCGACAAACGCCCCCGGCCGCCTGATTTCACGTTGATCACCGACTGGCCGATCATGGCGCAACCGGCCATCCCCCCAAGCAGGCCGGCGACGATATTGGCCACGCCCTGCCCAACGCATTCGCGGTTTTTGTTGCTGCTGGTATCGGTCAACTCATCGACAATCGCCGCCGTCATCATCGATTCGAGTAAGCCGACCACGGCCAGGGTCAAGGAAACCGGCAGGACGATGCGCAGGGTGTCCACGGTCAACGGCACATCCGGCAGCAAAAAGAGCGGCAGGCTGTCCGGCAGTTGCCCCATGTCGCCAACCGTGCGGACGTCCAGGTCAAAACCGATGGCAATGCCAGTCAGCACCAGGATGGCGACCAGCGGCGACGGCACGGCGCGGCTCAGGTAGGGAAAGAGATAGATGATCGCCAGGCCGCCGGCCACCAGGGCATAGACCGCCCACGGCACATCGCTCAGCTCCGGCCACTGCGCCATGAAGATCAGGATGGCCAGCGCATTGACAAAACCGGTGATCACCGAGCGCGACACGAAACGCATCAACCGTCCCAGTTGCAACCAACCGGCGATGATTTGCAACAGGCCGGTCAGCAAGGTCGCAGCCAGCAGATACTGCAAGCCATGGTCTTTGACCAGGGTCACCATGACCAGGGCCATGGCACCGGTCGCCGCGGAAATCATGCCCGGTCGGCCACCGGCCACCGAAATCACCATGGCGATGCAAAACGAGGCATACAGCCCGACCTTGGGGTCGACGCCGGCAATGATGGAAAAAGCGATGGCTTCGGGAATCAGCGCCAGGGCGACGACGAGACCGGCCAGCAGATCGCTGCGGATATTGGCTAACCAGTCCTGGCGAAATGAACTTATGAAAAATTGCATCAAAACTTAAACCGCCACCAGCGTCTGCCGTCCGTACCACTCATCGCCAGCCGCCAGGCTGACCGGCCGTTCGGCAATCGCCGCTTCGACGCACAACATGCGCCGCCAACCATCGGCCGGCAGATCGGCCAGCGCCGCGCACTTGTCCACCCACGGGTTCCACACCACCACATCGGGAAAGCCCTGATTCTGCAAAGCCAGGCTGAGATTGCCGGCCTGCAGCAATTGCGGCCGCTTGATGTTGCGGTAAACCCGATCTATTTCGCGGTCGACCGCGAGATGGGTGCCCGTTTCACGAATCACCACATTGTCGTTGGCCGCGTCGCGATAATCGTGACCATACAGTCCTTCCAGCGTCACATCCTCCACCTGAACGACACGCAAATAAGTATGCAGGGCGCCACTGAAAGCAAATTCAGCCTCGCCAGTATTGAGCACGCACAATTCCAGATCGATACGATCGGCCTCCAGCATCACCGTCAGTTCGCACCGAAAAGCGTGCGGCCAAATCGCCCGCGTCGCGTCATCGTCGCTGATCTCCAGCGAAACCAGCGCGTAATCGTCACCACAGCGTTCGCTGCTCGCGGTCCACGGCCGAGTGCGAACAAAACCATGCTTGGGTAAATCGCCCAGCGCGGCAAATTGCGGAAAACAAACCGGCACGCCGCCGCGAATGGCCACGCTGCCATCAAAAACGGCCTGTTCGGACAAATAAAGCCGCTCACGGCCGTCGGACGTCAGCCACGACAGCAACTGTCCGCCCAACAGGCTGACCACCGCCTGCGTCTTGTTGGGGCCATGCAGGCGCAGCGCCGGCAGACCGTGGAATTCGATTTTTTCAATGCAAGGTTTCATGAGACTCCGGTGCCTTGGGCACCACATAAAGTTGGGGGCGGATCTGCAGGTATTCGACCTGCTGACCCAGCAAGGTGACGGTACCGTTGCGTCGGTTGTCACCGGTATCGCTGTACTCGAAGGCAAAAACCCGGCGCAAACGCAGTTGACCGTCGTCATCGCGCGCCAGGCGCACCGAACGGCCCAGCACGGTATCGTCGAGAAACTGCAGGCCATCGTCGTCACAGGCCTGGCGCGCCGCGGCCACACCGGCTTCGCGGGCTTTCAGCGTATCGAGCCAGAACCAGACAGCGGCACCGAGCAGCAGGAGAAAAATGGTTTCGTAGATGGGCATGGGGGCGCAGTATACTGCGCGCCATGCTTAGCTACCGACATGCCTATCACGCCGGCAACCACGCCGACGTACTCAAACACCTGATGCTCATCCAGATCGCCCAGTACATGGGCGAAAAACCAGCACCATTCTGGATCATCGATACCCACGCCGGCGCCGGCCGTTACGCGCTGGAATCAAATCACGCCAGCAAACTGGGCGAATACCGTGACGGCATCGCCCGCCTGTGGGACGCCAAGGGCCTGCCACCGGCCGCCGCCGACTACGTCGACTTCGTTCGTCTGCTCAACCCGGACGGCACCCTGCGCCACTACCCGGGCTCCCCCTGGCTGGCCCGCCAGCTATTGCGCGACAGCGACCGCCTGCGTCTTTACGAACTGCACAGCACCGACAGCAAGTTGCTGCAGGAATGCTTCAAGGGCGCGGGCCGCCAGGTTGCCATCACCGCAGGCGACGGCTTTGTCGGCCTCAAGGCCCTGCTACCGCCGCCACCGCGCCGGGCACTGGTCCTGATCGACCCTTCCTACGAAACGCGCGACGACTACAGCCACGTCGTCAAAGGCCTGCAGGAAGCCCTCAAACGCTTCCCGACCGGCACCTATGCCCTGTGGTACCCAATGCTGGCCAAGCGCGAAGCGCAACAACTACCCAAACGCCTCAAAGCCCTCGGCGCCAACGACTGGCTACACGCCACGCTGGAAGTCAAACACCCCGCCCGCGACGGCTACGGCATGAACGGCAGTGGCATGTTTGTGATCAATCCGCCCTGGACGCTGGAAAAAACCCTACACGACACCCTCCCCACCCTGTGCAAACTCCTCGCCCAGGATGAAGGAGCGAAATACGGGCTGGAGAGTCAGAGTAGCTAACTTACCTCCTAGACTCAACCGCCCGTATTTTTCAATACCATGCCGTCGAGATTAAATAACTGCAGCCTTGAGGGTGCCCCAAAAATTTCAGGGCACGAACTGCGGAACAGGAGATCTCCGCTTCTCTGGTGAAACGTGACGAATAAAAAGAAAACCCCCGCAAAATTTCCACTTTGCGAGGGCTTTTATTAGAAAAAAGGGAATTAACCCTTTATAAAACTCAAGAACGGCTTACACCACCACCACCCGATGCAGTGGAGGCTGGAGCTGGCGTCGCTGTGTTAGTCGCTTGCTGAGGCGTAGCCGC
>JAQTZQ010000017.1:0-7824 GCA_028687645.1 Rhodocyclaceae bacterium | reverse complement strand
TAGCCGCATCAGCTCCTGCGCCCGCAATTGCAGACCTCACGACTACTGCGGAGTCAAAACCAGCAGATACCATACCGGAAACGACAGAGGCAACGCTCATACCTTGACCAAGCAAGGCGATGGTCAGCGTAGCAGGCTCGACGCCGGCCGCCTTCGCACTGGCCAAAATTGCTTCTAGTGGCCGACCAGACTCAGCGAGAACCTTAACCTCGGCTTCAACCTCAGTAGCCGACATCGTGGATGAAAAAGCTAAAGCGACTACACTGCTCAAACCAAGCACCGAAAACAGCGCTAATTTTTTAAAGGGGATCATGGGATTATCCTCAAAATTTTATACCACATGAGAGTAGCACCCACCCTCTGGACCGTCAAGAAAAACACACACCCCGGCACCAACAAACCACTGATAGCCCACCTATTTTTTCGTCGGTTCAGTGAGCATTGATTGCAAATTCACTACCTGTGACCGCTTAACCAAACGACGAAGTGCATCAGCACTCCCACCTTTGGCATTGGCAATCATTTCCCTCACCTCCACCTGTCGTTTCAGACCCGCCGACTCCCAGCGATCAAGAGCGACAGTCGCCAAGCGAATCTGTACCCCCCGCTCGCGCGAACCATAGGTCATTGCTCGATCAAAGGCACGCCACATCAAGTCAGAATCAACATTCTGCTGATGTTTCGCTAGCGCAATATTTGCCCATGCGTAACAGGACATGGGCCGGTTCTTCAAAGCTTGCTGGAAATTTAGAATCACTTCCTTGAGCATTAAATTTCTGAGCTCAGGGACCCTTTCAGCACGCGCACTTTGAATTCCATAGAGATAGCCAATTGATTCCAGCATAGCTGGATTGTCCGGCAACCAAGCCAACCCGGAAACCAATTGACCACGAATCCTCACAATATCCTGAATCGTTGGTTGACGGCCTGAATGACGCTGCCATTGCCCGATCTCATATCGCGCCTGCAAAGTAAACATGTCGGCCACAAAGTGACGAAGCCCGATCAAAAGACTGGCCACAGTGACAAGTGCCAAAACTGGCAAAATCGCTGTAACAAAAATCGCTTTGGGTCGCTTAGAAATCAAAGCCGGCCCAATATTTGTGCAGGACGCTCAAAAACCATCACCTCCGCCATCTTCTCACCGAGCAAGTCAGCGACGGCAGCACGTCCTTCAGCCAGATATGGTGGGCGATGGATGAGATTATGTGCATCTGTGGCGAGGATATGTGCCCAGCCATTACGGATGATCAATTCTGCGATAGACCTTACCTGTGGTCCAAAACGCCCAGTCAATGAGCCCGCGGTCAATTGCAACCAACATCCCGCATCAAGAAAAGGTCCGAGACGTTCTGGCTCCAGCATGACCATTTTATTTCGCTCCGGATGAGCGATCATGGGTCGGATACGAAGCGCGATCAATTTTTCGACCAACTGAATACTTCCCACCGGGATCGTTTGGTGAGGAAACTCCAGCAACAAAATACGAAAGCCATCCACCTCCCCCATGAACGGCACTTCACCTTGCAAAATCCACTCAAACGACTCGAAAGAAAACCGAATCTCTCCGCCTAAATAAATTTCAAGTGCGACATTCTCGTCACGCAAAGCGGTCTTGAAACGATGTAAATCGTCCTGCAAAGAAACAATACGGTTGTCATAACGCCCAGGGTGGACGTGAGGGGTCATAAGCGCCGCAACAATCCCGTCGGCAACAGCTGCCCGCGCAAGATCGATGGCATGTGCAAGAGTTGGTGCGCCATCATCAACACCCGGAAGAAAATGGCAATGCAGATCAATCATCCGGGACATCAGAATCGCCAGTCGGACAAAAACAGACTGGCGAAGAAGACACCTCCATTATTTAGGATCTTCTCCATAGGCCTGCCCATAAGCGCCCTGATAACCGTTTGTGCCATAACCATATTTTCCGTAACCAGAATAATTGCCGTAATAACGCTCTGCGCGCTGGACATCGAACTGGTTAAGAACCACGCCAAGGATCTGTCCACCACCACGCCGAACTCTCTGAATTCCTTTGCGAACCAAGGGGAAGGGAGTTCCTTCAGCTTTGGTCACGTAAATCACCCCGTTCGCGAACGACGACAACACCATGGCATCCGACACCAACTCGACCGGAGGCGAATCGATGATGATCACTTCAAAAATATTGCCCAACTCGGCAAGCGCATCCTTAAAACGCTGCGACAACAACAATTCAAGGGGATTCGGTGGAATGCTTCCGGACGGCATCAACATCAATGTCGAGCCCTCTACTGGCTGCAAACACTCAGCCAAACTTGCATTGCCTGACACAAAATTCGACAAGCCGCGCGCACCAGGCTGGATTTCCAGTCCCTTGGAAATCGCAGGGCGGCGCATATCAGCATCAATCAACAACGTCTTTTTGGTATGGGCGTGCGCCATTGCCAAGTTAATTGAAAATGTTGTTTTCCCCTCGCCAGGCACGCTCGACGTCACGAGAACAATCCGGCGCGGCAAGTCAAGCCCGGTCAGCAAAACACCTGTTCGAGCAGTACGAATCGCTTCGGCATAAATCGACTTTGGCTGATCCAGAAAAATTCGCGCTGTCTTCGTCCGAGCAACCTCTTCTTCACTCAACAAAGGCAAGGTAGTCAGAATAGGCTGCTTCAACTTGGACTCAACATCCTCAGAAGTTTTCAGCGTGTTATCAAGGCGATCTCGCAACAGCGCCAGCAAGACACCCAAAAAGGCCCCCAGCAAAAAGCCCAAAGCAATGTTTTTATTCTTGTTCGGTTTTATTGGTGCCCCAGGAACCATCGCCGGCTCGATGACACGGGCAATCGGGGTCTGCAACTCCAAGTCCCCACTCGCCTTACTAATACGATTAAAGAAAGCGTCATACATCTGCCGATTCGCCTCGACTTCTCGCTCGAGAATCGTCAAATCACCCTCTTTACGATTAATCGATTTGACCGTTCCCCTGGCGGCAGACAGCACCCCCTCCAAACCAGCCTCGATGTTTCGCGCCAACTCATACTCGCGCTTGACTGTGGAAGCAACCACATCAATCTGCCGCCGTAAATTGACCTTGGCCGACTCCAACTCGCTGGCAGCCTGCACATATTTTGGATGCTCGCGACCATAACGCTGACTCAATTCCGACAATTTCCGAGACGCAGCAGCCTCCTCTGACTTTGCCTGCTCAACCGATGGATTTTTTGAAATTGCTGGCAAGGCGCTTAAGTCACCACCCTGCCCCGCCTCGCGAATTTGCTTGAAGGCATTCTCCGCTTCCATGCGCCGAATGCGGGCTTCAATCAATTTGCCCATTACATCCTGAACCTGCTGCCCCGAACCGCTCTGGGCGGTGCCCTTGATATCCACCAGACCTTCACGCTCCCTGAACTCCTGGAGGGCCTTCTCGGATTTATTCAATTTTTCTTTGACACTAACCAACTGCTCTTGCAGCCAGCTTCCAGCTTTTCGGGTCAACTGGAAACGCGCTTCAAGGTCATTGTCGATATAGGTTTCAGCCACTGCATTGGCAAAACTAGCCGACAAAGCCGCATCGGGCGACATAAACGAAATCGAGGCCAAGCGACTCCCCGCAACCGACTCAACTGCAACGCCCCCGCCAACACGAGGATAAATTGACGCCACCAGTTGATCCTCAGAAAGCGGCTTGTCTTCCGCAGTTTTTGTCGAGGGCTGTGAAGTGATACCCAAACGGGAAAGAATCGATTCTTCCGGCTGACCTGGGGCATACAACGGATGCTCCCACAGGCGGGCCTTTTTAATCGCTTTCTGAATCACCTCACGCGACCGAATAATCTGAAACTGCGTAAAGAAATCCTCTCGACCACTTGCCCGATTACCGGCATAGATATCCTCAAAGGACACCATTCTTGCCTTGTCCGGCTCGAACAAAATGGTTGCGGCGCTCGTGTACACCGGCGTCATGGCAAACGAAATAGCGGCGGCCAAGGCTGTACCACTTAAGGCGAGCCCGATAATTGACCATTTGTGCTTCAGTACACTTCGCCAATATTCGATAAGCTCAGCGTTATTTTGGGCATCCTCTTCGCCATCATGGAGAAAAAGAGGCGACGCAGGCGCACCTGCAGCATGATTATTCGACATATTTTCTTAAAGGGAATGTTGATTGCTGATGTTGGACAGTTAGAAGAAACTCTCTTCAATAGTCACAATATCCCCGGGCAGCACTTCGGTATCGACACTAATTTTAATTGGCGCCTTTGACCCGGAAGCCTCACGAATAACAAAAACCTTATCCAACGACGCTCGCTCCGTGAACCCACCAGCCAGCGACGCCGCCTTGCGAACAGTCATCCCTGGCTGATAGGGATAGGCGCCCGGCTTTGCCACCATCCCATTCACATAAAATGGACGATATTCCTCAATAATGACCGAAACCTTCGGGTTAACAAGGTATCGACCCCGCAAGGAATCAGCGACAACCCGCTCAACGTCCTTGATCTTCAGGCCCAGCACTTGAATTTCCCCAACGGCCGGCAAGGGTACCGTACCCGCATCGGTCAGCCGAACCTTCTCCCGGCTCAACTCCTCTTCACCGAGGACACGAACCGAAATCATGTCGCCTGGCGCCAAACGATAGTTTGATAATGAAACGTAAGCATAAGGATCTGCCACAGGAACCGTAACCAGTTCCTGCTCGGCAGCCGCCAGACGCAGAGAAAAGAAAAGCAGAAAAACGAGCAGTAACCTTAGCAAAATCAAATCTCCGACCTTTCAAGCAATTAGAGCGAGGACTGTAGCGACAGCATGGTGACATTGCGCTCGAAGTTGAAGCCAACCGCACCCGTCACATCACGGGTGGTATGCGTCCAGTTCAAGCCCAGCGCGCTATAGCGAGACAACACACGGCTGAAACCAAAACCGTAGGTATCCACCTGATCTTCTCGAACACTGTTGCCATAAGTGGTCATGACGCGACCAACCGCCACGTTACTGGCATACAACTGGCTCCAACGATGCTGCCAGTTGACGTTAAGACCCGTATTGATCAGATAAGAACCCACACCGGTCGAATCAGCAAAACCGCGCGTTGCCGCCATCTGGACGGTGGAATACGTCAATGGCGCCCACTCGACCTGGGCTTCCCAACTCATTCGTGACGCATCTTTATAAGTCGCACTTTGCGTTTCAAAGTTTTTGTATGCACGACCCAAGCGAATCGAACCGGTCGTTTTAGCGGTCGCCTCCCAAGTCAAACCACCGTAAATCCGCGTATCGGTATTGTCTTGCAAGGACGTCGCCATGGTGTAATCCGACCACGTATTACGCAACTCAACCAAGGCCGATGTCTTTGGCATGAAACGATAATAGAAACTGGTGCTAACAGAAGCAATATCGACATCCGACTGCTCTGTCAGGGCGCGGTTATTGTCGTAGCGCTTTTGCATCCACGACCCATCCACAGCCAACCGCCCCTGGGCACCTGTTGCACCATAGGTCAAACCAGCACTCAATTGCGGAGCACGCCAGCGATTCGGCTCGGTCGCGCCGGAATTGGCTGTACTCCCTCGTGGATCGCTCGAAATCTGATACCCCACGGCCCACTTGGTCCGCAAGCGTGCATCGAGCACATTTTCAGCCTGAAGATTCAGTAAGTGCTGCATGAAATTGTCAGCCGAAGAGCTCCAGTTCCAACCGTAATTTCCGGCGTAGGAGAGCGAATAAACATCTTCACGGCGCTTGAGTTCAGCCACGATCTCAGGACGAATCGTAAAAATGGTGGTGGCGATTTTTCCGGTCTCCACCCCGATCAAGTTGTCGTTATGCGACAAAGCGGTCGTGACGGCCGGTTTAACAAACACCCCATTCGCAAAACGCACCCCTCGACCTTGCGCAGCCACCGCAGCCGAAGGCGCCATGGAATATTCGGGTGAAAGCACCTGCTGAGCCGGATTGGTCGCTGCTGCGCCTGTGGTTGCCGGCACCGGGCTACCAAACAGCAGCGGAACGGTTTCACTTGTTGTGGTTTTTTTATCAACAGCCTGCTGCTGAGTGGCGTCACTTTCAGCAAGAACTACCTGAGAAGCCAGCGAGGCCATCGCCAGAGCGACAAGTTTCATTTGGGGAATACGCATTTTTTTCTCCTTGATACCAGCTTCGCCAGTTTGCAAGAGCGATCAATAAATTGAAGACATAAACGCTGGGCAGTCTAGCCTAATAGCATCGATTCGTCCATAACAACCACAACCCTCCCCTGCAAAAATCATTATCTCTCACGGACTTACCGAACTCTTTCAGACGGTAGGGCATGCGCAATCCAGGCCATCGCCAGAACAACCATTAACGTCATGGCATTGGCAGGAATCTGCAAGTTGAAATCGACGGTGCTATGAATTGCCAAGGCAACAATTGTCATCAAACAGCCGAACGCCATGCCCCGCGGCAAACTTGAGCGCCTCCGGACAAGCACCCGCAGCGCAACCCCAGCGGTCAACACAACAAAAATCCCCAAAATCCCCAAACCCACGCCACCAAAATCAGCCGCGATCTCCGCAAAATCGTTATGCGCATGGTCAAAATACCCCGATCGAGACGTCCGGAACCTCAAGTAAGTGTTGTAAAAACTGCCTGCCCCGGTCCCCAATACGGGAAATACCCGAACCATATCCCAGGCATGGTTCGCCGCATCCTGCCGCAACTCGACCGACTCCTCCGACATCCCCGCCTCGGCCACCAAGGTGGTTTGCTCAAGACGATCGACGACTTTTTCCAGACCCACCCAGGTCCCGATCACAAAAACGTCAATGATCACCAGGCTGGCAATTAACATCGTCGTTCTGCCCGCAGTCCGTCGCCCCAGCACAATGCCAATCACCCCAACAATCAACAGACTGGCAAAAAATGCACTATTGCCCATTCGGGAGCGCGTCAGCACCAGGGCGATCACCATAATCACCAGCAACAAGCGCAAGCGCATGGCCGGGCTCATCAGAAATTCGGCAAACGACGCCAAGCGGGCACGCCACGAGCGATGCACCACCACCCCATCGCCCAGCCTGGCCAGCATCAACCCAATACCCACCGACAGGCAGATTTCCATGTAACCCGCCATGCTATTGTGATAAACAAACGCCCCCTTGACACGATCATGCGTCACTTCGTTGAAGAAAATCACGTACTCGGCGCTGATCGAAAACAAAAAACCGCCCAACAAGGCCTGAAACACCCCGCTCAACACCAAGGAAAAAGCCAGGGTATCCAACCGGGCATGGTCGCGCACCAAGACCAGCACCACCACAAATACCGACCAGTAAGCAAAAGACAGTGCGGCATACAACTGCGTCTGCTGCAAATCCAGTGTCACCCGGTAGGCATCCACCACCCCCAGCTGCACCGCCGCCGTCTCTGGCGAAATCACCTGCAGGACAGACAATGGCAAAGGCATACACTGCAACCAGGGGATCGCCACAAAACAGGATAAAAAGAACAATGGCCAGCGAAACACATGCAGTCGTGCAGACAACTCCGGCAAGCGTTGTCGCCAAACCCAAATCGTCCCCCACAGCAACAGTTGCGAAAACAACACCAGGATGGCAAGCGCAAAGCTGCGATTACTCCCCAAGGGCAACGGCAACCAGAATAGAAAGGCGATCAAGCCACGAAAGCACCATTGATCCCCCGCCGCCAATGGCAGCGAAGACAATGGGCGTTGCCCGTGCGAATTAGCGAACATTTTCGAAAACCAACAAAATCGTTTGTCCAGGCGGTAGACCGCGAGGATCGAAACCACCGGACGAATCCAGCAGCACAGACTGCTTCACCCATTGACGCGGCACCTGACGC
>JAQTZQ010000164.1 GCA_028687645.1 Rhodocyclaceae bacterium | reverse complement strand
AAATCACCCTACCCAAAGACGCCAACATCCACGCTCGGGAATATCAGCTTTGCCTACCCAGCAAGGCTGAACTACAGGCCAAACTACTGGAGTGGACCGCGGAGGTAGGGGCATGAAGGCGGGGTGGGAGGTCAAGTCGTTGGCGGAGGTTTGCCAAATAAAACCGCCGAAAGCGGAAGCAAGGCTGCGCATCACTGGCACAGAGTTGGTGTCGTTTGTTCCGATGGAAGCCCTGGGTATCGATCAGAAATTTCTGGTGCCGATGCAAACTAAGCCGCTGGAGGATGTTTCTGGTAGCTACACCTATTTCGCTGACGGTGACGTGCTTCTGGCGAAAATCACGCCCTGCTTCGAGAACGGAAAGCTTGGCATTGCCGACACCCTCATGAACAGCATTGGCTTCGGGTCAAGCGAATATATTGTCTTCCGGCCAAGTCCTGAGCTCGACAAAGAGTGGCTCTACTATTTCCTCTCGCGCCAATCATTCAGAGAGGAAGGGGCGACTCAGATGAGTGGCGCAGTTGGGCATAAACGGGTTTCTAAGGAATTCATCGAATCCTATCCGATCCCCATTCCGCACCTCCCCGAACAGCACCGCATCGTCGCCCTCCTCGACGAAGCCTTCGCCGGCATCGCCACCGCCAAAGCCAACGCCGAAAAAAACCTCCAGAACGCCCGCGCCTTGTTCGAAAGCCACCTGCAGTCGGTTTTCACGGAACGGGGTGAGGGGTGGGTGGATAAGCCTATCGGTGATCTTTGCCAGCGACTGCATCAAGGTCTTAACACCGCAGGTGAGAAAATAAAATTCGTTGAAACCGGCTACCCGATCATACAAACACGCAACATTGATGAAGGAGTCGTGGACCTAGATAACAAGATGAAATTCATGTCGGAAGATGACTGGCATTTGTATAGAGAAAAATACCGTCCAGAGATCGGCGACGTGTTTTTCACAAACATAGGAACAATTGGGAAAATGGCCATAGTCACAGAAGAGCGTGACTACTTAATTCACTGGAATATATTCAAACTTCGACCACGTTTTGATTTGATTAGCTCCGCATATCTTAGGTACGCCTTGGAACAGCTAACCCTATCCGGTTATTTCAAACGTATGCAAAAAGGCGGGACTGTCGATTTTGTTACCAAGAAAATGATTTCCGAGGCAACTTTACCCTTGCCAAGCATGGCAACACAGGCAGAGATCGTTCGCCAACTGGATGCTGTACGTGAAGAAGCCCAGAACCTCGAAGCCATTTACCTGCACAAGCTCGAAACACTTGACGAGTTGAAACAGTCCCTGCTACATCAGGCTTTCAGCGGGGCGCTTTAAAGATGAGCTTGATCGAAGCCGAGAATCCGCGTAGCAAACCGAATCTCCACGAAGCGCTAGATGCCTTGCGTGCAGAGCCGGATTTGAATATGCAGGCACTGGCTTCATACCTTGAAAAGTGTGGGTTTGTGATCCCGCCTGCCGATTTACCTGTGTTGCGCAGCTTTGTGGTCATGACCTGGGGGAGGCGCGGGTCGATATTGATGCCGCCAGAATGGCTAATCTCGGTCTTTCTGGACTTGCTTAAAGACATCAAACCGCACACTCTCTGCGATCCGTGGGCTGGTGCGGGTTGGCTTGTCCATTCAGTTGTTGATGCGGGTATTGCTTCAGAAATCCATGCGATCACCCCGAATCAGGGGGAACTGGCCTTGGGGCAGCTAATTGCGCCTTCTGTGCAATGGCATTCGACCAATGTACTTCAATGGCTGAACACACAAGCAAGCAAAATCGATTGCTTTGTGAGCTGCCCGCCTTTTGGCATCAAGTCGAGTGCATTCATTGGGCTTGGTTCGGCAAGTGCGGAGCAAATCCAAGAGCGCGGCGATCTGGCGCAACTGATTGCGATTAAGGCCGGCCAATGCTTGCCGCCTGATGGGCGCGGATTGTTCGTAGTCAGTACCAGTTTCTTCGTGCGTGATTCATTATTTCGGCGTATGTCAGAATTTGGCTTGGGTGTAGAGGCTGCATTTGCCTTGCCTGCTGGCACCTTTGCACCCCATGCCAACATACCAGCCTATCTGATTGTCGTTGGCCGGAATCCAGATTCCCGGCTTTTCGTCGCGCCACTTTCAAGCGACACCACGGTAAACAAGCGCGTTATCGGGAATTTTAGGCATGCCGCGGATGGCGATCCGCTGGGCGCTGGTGGATTCGTTGATGCAGCATCTTTCACCGGGCTTGAAGCTATCCGGAGTGCTGCGGCGCTTGAGTTCGCAGCAGCGCAAATGCATCACCCTGCAGAAACGCTTGGCGGGTCCCTTGCCAAAGAGATTGTGCAGGGCCGCTATCAGCAGGATTTTCAGGATGCCCCGAACACGATCTACGTGCCCTTGCTAGGCAATAGCGATGTTCGGGAGTCACTGGACGAACTGACACTGAAGTCGCAGAACTATGCGCAAGTCGTGATCAACCCAGACCGCTCCAGCGCAACCTTCGTCGCACGCTTCCTCAACTCAGAGTTAGGGCGGGAGCTAAGGGCTAAAAGCAGGGCTGGGGGGGGTATTCCTCGTCTCACCAAAGCGTCACTGGCGAGTCTTCCTGTCTTCATCCCCGACCAAGCGACACAACGGCACATCCTGGCCGTGGAAGCCAGCATTGCTGCCGAACGCAATACGCTGCTAGCGCTTGAAAATGAGCTACAAACGCTCCGCAACACGCTGTGGTCATCGTTCCCGTCAACCGCCGAAGTCGAGGGCGGGGTCAAAGATCTATCCGCAAAACTCGCCGGTTCGCATGGCTATATGGAAGACGGTTTGACGCGCTGGATGGATAGCCTGCCGTTTCCCCTGGCCAGCATCCTTCGGAAATGGCTGACTACGCCCGAGCGGGATCAGAAAACGAAGTACGAGCATCTGATCCACTTTTTTGAAGCGACGGCCGAGTTTTTTGCCACGATTCTGCTAAGTGCTTACTCAAGCAACCCGGCCCTTTTTGAAGCCCACCGTCGCAAATTGCTTGGTGCGCTCAACAATCAGAATTTGTGCTTTGAGCACGCTACTTTCGGTACATGGAAAATAGTTCTGGAATATCTGGGTGGTGCTACGCGGAAATTGTTAAACGGGAACAATTGCGAAGGCGAAGAAAACCGGCGCTTGTGCGGCGAAATTTTTTCAGACCCGGCCCTTGAGCTTGCTTTTTTAGCAAGTCACAAGGATCTGCCTGGCATTGTGAGCAAAGCCAACAAGCTGAGAAACGACACAAGTCACGGCGGCGTTCAAAGTCCCGAGGCATGGAAGCAACAGCACGAGGTTCTGCACGAGGAATTGCAGCGGTTGCGAGGTATTTTTCAGGATGCTTGGGCACAGTACCGACTTGTCAGGAGTACCGGTAGCCGTTTCCGGAAAGGTGTTTTTGAGACCGACCTCCTTGAACTGCGCGGAAGCAATAGCGAATTTCTTTCATCTGAAACTGAGATGCGCATCGCCTTGGATGTGGAGCACCTGTACATCACGCGGCGTGATGCCTATCACGCGCTGAAGCTGCTACCGTTTATCAAAATTGAGTCGAAGGATGGTGTGTATGCCAGCTTTTTCTACAACCGAATTGAGCGGGATGAGCGAGTGCGGTTTGTGTCTTATCACCACGAACACTGTTCCGAAATCACCGAAACTTATGCTGAAGTTATTGAGCTCATCAAGGGATTAGGGGTGAAATGAACGACTTGTCTGCTAGCTCGCATCAGACGATTCTGCTGCATGTCCGGAGCTTCCATCAATGATCACTGAACTACGCCTGGAAAACTGGAAGAGTTACGCGCAAGCCACTCTGCACATCGATGCGCTGTCCGTATTGGTCGGCACCAATGCCAGCGGCAAATCCAATGCGCTGGATGCCTTGCTGCTGCTGAATCGTCTGGCTTCCGGTGCCATTCTGACTTCGGCCTTGAAGGGTGAGGGTACGCAGGCGCCTGTGCGCGGTGGCGTCGACTGGGCGGCGCGGCGGCCCGGTTCTTTTTTTGCAATTGGCGTGGTCTGCCGCGCGGATGAGCTGACCGACTACGAATACCGGCTGGAAGGCTGCATTGCCGAAAATCGCTGCGAATTGCACGCCGAATACCTGACCCGGATCAAGTACCGGCAGGGCAAGAATGGCGAAAGGAAATCTGTCGCCGGCAGCATCAAGCTGCTGCGTACCGATACCTGCACGGAAAATTCGCCGACCATCATCGCCCGTTTGTACAACGAGAAGCAGGGTACACCTCGCCAGTGCAGTCGCAGCCATGCCGTGCTGTTTCAGCTCGATGGGCAGAAATTGCGGCAGGAGATTCAGGACGGTGTGGCGGAGGTGATTTCCGCATTGCGCAAAATTTTCATTCTGGACCCCATCCCGTCGCACATGCGCCAGTTTTCCCCCTTGTCGGATCGTCTGGAACCGGACGCCAGCAACATTGCCGGCGTCATTGCCGCCCTGCCCGCCGACAAACAGCAGGAAATCGAAGCCGTGCTGACCCGGTACGCCAGTCGCTTGCCGGAGCGCGACATTCGCCGGGTTTATGCCGAAACCGTCGGCAAGTTCAATTCCGATGCCATGCTCTACTGTGAAGAGCATTGGCAGGAATCTGGCCCGCCGCCCACGGTGGATGCGCGGGGAATGTCGGATGGCACCTTGCGTTTTCTGGCCATCCTGACGGCTTTGCTGACACGTCCTGCCGACAGCCTGCTGGTGATCGAAGAAGTAGACAACGGCTTGCATCCTTCACGAGCGCATCTGCTATTGGACATGTTGAAAACCGTCGGAGCACAGCGTGGCGTCGATGTGCTGGTGACAACGCACAACCCGGCCTTGCTCGATGCCATGGGGACGGAGATGGTGCCATTCATTACCGTAGCTAGCCGCGACCCTGAAAATGGCCACAGCCTGCTGACCCTGCTCGAAGACATCGCCCGATTGCCCAAATTGCTGGCCCAGGGTCCCATCGGGCGCTTGTCCAGCCAGGGCCTGATTGAGCAGAGCCTTAGCGAGTCCGCAAGTGAGGCTGCACATGGCTAAGAGGCGAGTGCTTATTCTGGATACCTCCGTGCTTTGCTGCTGGCTGCGGGTGCCGGGCAAGGAGGAAACCGGGCCAGTTGATGATCGCTGGGATCACGCGCGAATCGATGCCTTGCTCCAGAAGGAGCGTGAGTTGAACAGTACCTTTGTGTTGCCGGTAGCGACACTGATCGAAACCGGAAACCATATCGCTCAGGCGGCAAGCCTCCGGTTTGAACGCGCACAGGACCTAGCCCGCTGCCTGCACGAGGCGGCACAAGCCAGGTCACCGTGGGCAGCCTTCACCGATCAATCCCAGTTGTGGGCTACCGAAAATCTGCGCACGCTGGCCGATGAGTGGCCGGCACTCGCCAGCAAGAAAATTTCGATTGGCGACGCCACGATCAAGGATGTCGCCGAGTATTACGCCAAGGCTGGGTTTTCCGTGGAAATATTGACAGCAGATGCCGGATTGAAGGCCTATCAACCGGCTCAGGCGCTTCCGCCGCCAAGAAGACGGCGATGAGCGCTACTCCGAAAAATGCCAAATGCTTTTTGGAAAGTAAAATCATGATCCGCCTCCGCCTCAAAAACTTCGGCCCCATCGGCCCCGGCCTTGCGGATAACGACGGCTGGATCGACTTCAAACGCGTCACCGTTTTTATCGGCAATCAGGGCTCCGGCAAGAGCACCGTAGCCAAGCTGTTTTCAACCTTCTCGTGGATTGAGAAGGCTCTGGTGCGCGGCGACTACGAAAAGAAATGGTTTGAGCGCAAGGGGCGACTGAAAAGCCAGTTTCTGAGCTATCACCGGCTGGAAAGCTATGAACTGGA
This sequence comes from Rhodocyclaceae bacterium, assembly GCA_028687645.1. Lineage (GTDB taxonomy): Bacteria > Pseudomonadota > Gammaproteobacteria > Burkholderiales > Rhodocyclaceae > Azonexus. Next base: position 2,781 of record JAQTZQ010000164.1, on the reverse strand, counting down.
TTCGGCAGAAATCGAATACGAGGGCGATGCCTACACGATCCGCTACGCTGCCGGGCAGCTAAGCATCCATGAATCGCAAGGGCAAAATTACGCGCTGCCTCAGGTGATGTATGTGCCGGCAGAGCGCAACTTCATTTCCTATGTGCGCAACCCGCGGGAGTTGAAGCTTTCTTCCGAGTCACTGAAAGAATTTCTGGCCGCCTTTGAAACGGCCAAGCACGCTCTCCGTGGCTCGGTGAAGTTGCCGATCAACGACAGCGAAATCGAGTACGACAAGCTGAATGACATCCTTAACCTCAGAGGGCCGGGGCACAAATTAAGGCTGACTGACGCCTCCAGTGGTTTTCAGTCTTTCGTGCCCTTGTATCTGGTCAGTCAGCATTTGGCCCTTTCTGTCCAGGCGCAACAGCAAAACAACCAGCCGCCCATGAGCGCCGATGAGCTTGCACGCTTCCGCAAGGGGGTAAAGGATATTTTTGCCAACGAGGCGCTGACGGAAGAGCAGAAGCGGGTGGCACTTTCGGTACTGTCGTCCCGTTTCAACAAGACTGCCTTCATCAATATCGTCGAGGAGCCGGAGCAGAACCTGTTCCCCGAGTCGCAGTGGGACATGCTGAAAAGCCTGTTGAGCTTCAATAGCCAAGGGGCGCATAACCGCCTGATCCTGACCACCCACAGCCCCTACATTGTGAATTTCCTCAGTCTGGCCATTCAGGGCAAGCACCTGCAGCAGCGCCTGATTGAGCATAAGCGCGAAGACTTCTTGCCCGCGCTGTACGAGGTCGTGCCGGAGCAAGCTTTGCTGCTGGCCGATGAGGTAGCGATCTATCAGTGCAACGAGCGGGATGGCAGCATCAGCGAGCTGCCGTATTTCGAGGGCATCCCCTCGGATCAGAACCTGCTCAACGACTGGCTGCGCACAGGTAACGAGTTGTTCGACCGTTTGCTGGAATTGGAAGAGGCGATCTGAAAATGGATTTCTTCAAGCCGGAATGCCAGAGCGGGCCGTTCTATCAGGCGCAGTTCGGGCTGTGCGATGACCAGAATACGACCCGTGCCTATGTCGACACAGCCAATCCGGCAAAGTGGATGGCGACCGTCAAGAACCCCTCGCAGAAAGCCGTCACCTTCACGGCTATCGACAAGTGCGTGATGCAGGATGCCGACGAACCTGGGCGCGGTCGCTGCGATGGCATGCTGACGACAGACGATCTGTTGTATCTGGTGGAGTTGAAAGACCAGAAAACCAACTGGATACCGCAGGCCATCGCACAACTGGAATCGACCATCCAATTTCTCCGCGAGCATCACGACATCAGCCGTTTTCGACACAAGAAGGCCTTTGCCTGCAACAAACGGCGCCAGGTGTTCACGACCATTGAGAATGACCTTCAGCTTCGGTTTCGTAGAGACTATGGTTTTCGCATCGACATTCAGGGGGAGGTGTCAATTCCGTGAAGATGAACGAAGCCGAAACCCGCGCCGAACACATTGACCCTGCCCTCGCGGCGGCTGGCTGGGGGGTGGTTGAGGGGAGCCGCATCCGGCGTGAATTCCCGATCACGCTGGGGCGGCTGGAAGGCGCGGGCAAGCGTGGCAAGCCGCTGACAGCGGATTATGTGCTGGAGTACCGCAACACCAAGCTGGCGGTGGTTGAGGCCAAGGCTTGGGACAAGGCGCTGACTGAAGGCGTCGGCCAGGCCAAGGATTACGCCGGCAAGTTATCGATCCGCTTCACCTATGCCAGCAACGGCCAGGGGATTTACACGGTCGACATGCAAACGGGGCAAGAATCCGAGATTGCCGTCTTTCCGTCACCGGAAACCCTCTGGCGAGCCACTTTCGCCACGGAAAATGCTTGGCGGGACCGCTTCGCTGCGGTGCCGTTCGAGGACAAGGGCGGGTATTTTCAGGGTCGCTACTACCAAGACATTGCGATTGAGCGGGTTCTGGCGGCACTCGCGGCGGGTCAGGAGCGCATCCTGCTGACGCTGGCGACCGGCACGGGCAAAACCTTCATTGCCTTTCAACTGGCCTGGAAGCTGTTTCACAGCCGCTGGAATCTGGCCGACTGGCGAAAACTGACCGATACAGGCCGTCGACCGCGAGTTTTATTCCTGGCTGACCGCAACATTCTCGCCGATCAGGCCTACAACGCCTTTTCGGCCTTTCCGGAAGATGCGCTGGTCCGGATTTCGCCCGACGACATCCGCAAGAAAGGCAAAGTGCCGAAAAACGGCAACATCTTTTTCACCATCTTTCAGACCTTCATGAGTGGGGCCGATGGTGCGCCTTATTTTGGCGACTACCCGCCCGATTTCTTCGACTTCATCATCATCGACGAATGCCACCGGGGCGGGGCGAACGATGAGAGCAACTGGCGCAGCATCCTGGAATATTTTGCGCCCGCCGTACAACTGGGCCTGACCGCCACACCGAAACGCAAAGACAACGCCGACACTTACGCCTATTTTGGCGAGCCGGTCTTTGTCTACTCCTTGAAAGACGGCATTAACGACGGCTTTCTGACGCCCTTCCGCCTGAAACAAATCGCCACGACACTCGATGAGTACGTGTTCACGCCGGACGATCATCTGGTTGAAGGGGAAATTGAGACGGGCAAGCGTTACGAAGAACGCGACTTCAACCGCATCATCGAAATCCGCGAACGCGAGAAGAAGCGGGTCGAGATTTTCATGGGCGAGATCGACCAACGGGAGAAAACGCTGGTCTTCTGCGCGACACAGGAACACGCCCTGCTGGTGCGCGACCTGATCAATC